>JADZFV010000230.1 GCA_020854255.1 Candidatus Melainabacteria bacterium
ATTCAATTTACTGTTGCTGATGAATACAAGAAGTTGTTTGGCTCAGACATGTATGAAGACGCCATGTGTGCAGAGATTCGAGCATTTGGTGTTCGCTATCTTTCAGAAAACGACAGCTCGTTAAACACGCCTCCATGGGACTTTTCGCCCAGAAATCCGCAGGGAATTTTTTCGAAAGCTGAAGCTCGGATTTGGGGCAAGCTGGAAGACCCGTGCTCAGGCCTGAATTTGGTGCCTGCCAACCGAGATGACGCCAGTATCGAATCCTCCAATACGGCTGTACGCTCGCTTCTAGACACCACAAATGCAGCGATGTGCACTGGTTGGTCAATTCTCTGCGCATTCCAGATGGCGTTTTTCTATTACCTGTTTTTCGTGGGACCAGTCATGGCAGCTCTCTGGGTGTGGCCCATGAAATTCCTTCGAGACGCATTCGGCAGCTGGGTCGAAGGTGTAATCACATTGTGCTTCTGGAGCCTGTTCTGGAGCACCACAATCCTCTTGCTGGCGTGCTTCAAAGGCACAGATGACACCGGTATCTTCATGATCACCGCCATCAACTTCCTGGCCACGGCATCGGTCAAGTACGCATTCGACTTCGGCGGACTCGTCAAAGCTGCCGGTCAGAAAGCCGCCGAACTGGCTGACAAAGCGGGGGACAGCAAGTAGTGTAGAAAAACTCACGGCGAAATTTAATCCGCAAGAAAAACAACAAAAATTGCAAAAAGCCGACGACTTACCTTGATGGCAGTCGGCTTTTTTGCGTTGTTGGATTAAGTTCAAAACAAAACAGATTAATTTTTTTCGAAACTGCGCGAAATTCAGGGTGAACACGAGCGTGAACACTCTTGTCACAGATTAGTTAAAACGCTTACAGGCGCAGAATTTTAGACGTTCACGTGCATTTCACGCTCCTCTCTTTAATATCTACACGTAGTCCCCCAAACACCCCCAGGCACTTACTAGATGACACGCCGCGCTTCTTCGGTGAAAACCGCTAACCAATTAGCCAAGTCAGTCGTATTTGCTTTGATGGCAGCACTGTTTGCAGTGACTGCTTTTTGCTTTGATGCCAACGCGAAAGGCGATCCCCTCTCCGTCCAACTCAGAAACCACCTGGCAAGAACCGGGGAGCCTCAGCAGGAGCAGCTGGCTATAGATCTGACCAAAGTTCCCGGAAAGTGGGATAACAGACAGCAAGCCCGCGTCATGAAGAACAAAGCGGAATGGGAAACATCAAAGAAAAAGAATCCAAAAAATGTGGCTCCGCAGGCGCAGGCGACCCAGCAAGCGCAAGCCAATCAAGCCGGCAACAATGCCGGAGACATCGCTCGAGAGCAAGCTATTCAAGCCATCGACTATTGCCAACGCGTGATGAAGAACTTCACCACAGAAGGTGGCAACCGCTGGAACAGATACCGCGATGGATTCTTCATCCCGATGGCTATTCTCCTCATCCTTCCGGGCGCAGTTCTCACACAAGTAAGAGCAATCATTGCTCAAGGCAATCCGGTTATGGTTGGACAAGCTAGCCCACTGGAAGGCATTCAACGCGCAATCATCGGTGTTTTCCTCGTCCCCAGCACTTACCTCGTCGTCAATTACTCCATCGATCTCGGCAATAGCCTCCAGTACACCATCGCTTCCGAATACAAGCGCATTCAAGGCACCGACATGTACCAGGATGCGATGTGCGCTGAAATCCGTGCTTTTGGTGTTCGCTACATTGGAGAAAACGAAGGCAGTTTAAAAGTTCCACAACAAGATAAATCGCCTCGCGGTAATGAGCCATTCGCCAAAGCCGAAGGCATGATCTGGGGCAAACTGGTTGATCCTTGTGTCGGACTCAACCTGGTTCCTGCCAATCGCGACGACAATTCCATGGAGCAAGGTTCGCTCGGGATGCGCATGGCTATGAACATGTCGAATGCCGGCATCAACACGGCCTGGTCCATCCTCACCGCCTTCCAAATGGCGTTCATGTATTACCTCTTCTTTGTCGGACCGATCATGGCAGCGCTCTGGACGTGGCCGATGAAACTCTTCAAAGATGCTTTTCCTGCATGGGTTGAAGGCGTAGTCACTCTGGCATTCTGGTCCTTCTTCTGGAACGTGGTTATTTTGATCATCGCCCTTTCTAAGAGCGAAGCTTCCAGTGGTCTTTACATAGTCACTGCTTGCAATTTCCTCGCTACAGCCGCTGTAAAATATGCATTCGACTTCGCTGGACTGCTCCGCAGCGCCGCAGCCGAAGCTGAAAAACTGGGCGCCAAAGCAGCTCAAAAAGCGGGCAAAGGCGGCGGAAAAGGCGGCAAGAAAGGCGGCAGCCAAAACAGTGGCTCGACCAATACACCATCTCCGGCACCGGCACCATCTCCGGCACCGGCACCGGCACCAGCAGCGGACACTGCAATCGCTGCCAGAAATAGAGGACTTATTCCAAAGCCGAACGCTGTCGCCGCCCGTAGATTTGACCAGTACGGTCGAGAGCTGGACGAAAATGGATATCCGAAGATCCTCACAACCAGACCGCTTGGCCCGATGCAATCGCCAATCGTCCTTACTTCATTGCCGCCGTCCGACGTCGTACAAGGCAAAGGTCTGATGACGATCGCCGGTCTGGATCCTCAGTTCACAAATCCTCTGGGTACCTCGACACTGGCCGACACGAGCAATCCGGTGTACACCTTTGGAATCAACCAGACCACTGGCACATTCAATGACCCTGTTAAGCTGCCCCCGCTGGCAGGCGGACCGGTGGTTCGCACCAGAAACACCATCGGCAGCGTAATCGGCATTGCCATTCAAGCAATTTTCGCCTATCCGATTTCCGCAAAAATCGTCGATCCTGACTCGGCAGTGAGACCGGTCGAAAAGAAAGAAAAATCAGCCGCTGACTTTCTTGAAACAATTGAATGCGACACTGACATAAAAGCAGGGCAAGCCGCAGAAAAAATTGCAACCACTCAAAAAGCAGCGCTTCAAGGACCAACAAATCTCAACCAGACCCCAGCCGAATTTATTGAAGCAGAGGAAAAAGAAATGAAAAACGTAGTACCCCCGAGCACCGTCAAGGTTGAAGAAGAACGGTTCTCATTCACGCCTCCTCCCCTGGTTGAAGCAGATCGCGGCAAGTCATTCGACGCCACCATGTCGGTATCGGACATTCCTCTGGAAGCGCAAAATTGCAACTCATTGCTCAATAAGATGGCGGATGTAGTCAGCGAAAATCACGATTTCGCACCGGCAGTAGTGGACAACGCCAATCTGTTCGTGCCGCTAGCACCGCAAAGGCAACTTTACTCAGCACCGGTTCAATCAGTTCAACCCATGCAACCAATCCAGAATCAAGCGCAGCCACTTTCATTTGCGCAAGAATTAGCTCAGGTTTATGCCGCTCACATGCCCAGAGTAATCGCCGAGAAAGAAGCACAACGCCAGACTTCACCCAACTTCACGGCGCCCATCCAGGCGTTTGTAGCCGCCGAGCCAGGGCAAGAACAAGTGATCACGGTTGTAGACTTTACGACGATAGCAGCTCAACCTCAAGTGCAAGCGCAACCGCAACAACCCAAACAGACCAATTCCGGACTGAACGCAATTCTGAAGAGCCGCACTCAAGCACCCGCCAACCAGAATGTATCCAGCAGCTGGTTTGCATAAACAGAGCGTTCAAGATCTTAGCAACAATCAAGCATTTAATGCATTGAATAAGGCAGAGCCGGGGCATCATGCTGTTCAAGAGCGGGCAGCACTGCGCATCTAATGCTACTTGCTCTATTGCGCTGACGTCGTAGCAATTCCGTAGTTCTTCAGCATCTCACGCAAAGCGGGCAATGCTTCCTGAACGGCTGCCTCTCCAGCTCTGGAGCATTTTTTGGCATCTGCTTTCTTTGTGGAAATCAAACTGACACTTTCGGTATTGGGGTGAATTGTGATGTCGGCAAGGCCGGCCTGTGGTCTGTCCATATCCCACAAATCCCAATTGAGCATTCGCGTCGCCACACTTCCGGGTTTGCGAAAGTGTTCCTTTTTGGCCAGGGCAAACGGTTGATCGATATTTACTGCAATGACAAAATCTGCGCCCATTTCGCGAACCTGTTTGACGGGTAAATTAACTAGCGTGCCGCCGTCCACGAACAAGTAGTCGCCAATTTCCACAGGTTTTCTCAGCCCAGGCACAGCCGAGCTGGCCTGCATGGCAAATCCCAGATTGCCTTTTCGGATCATGTAAGGTTTTCCGTCCAATAGATTGAGCGAAATTGCCGCAAAAGGTATCTTCAAATCCTCAATATTCATATCGTGGCAAGAAAGCCCTCTTACGAGATATTTGCGAAACTTGTTGCCTTTGTACAGCCCGTCATATTCTTTGGAGCCAAGTATTCTGGGCAAATACAAAACCGGTGCTACTGCGATTCTCACTGCGAGCGAGACAGTCATGAAATTTTTCATGATCCTGCCGTTTTCAAACTCATTTTCCAGGTCATCGAGCGAGACACCAGCGGCATATAGTCCGCCTACGACCGCACCAATGCTGGTGCCGGCGATATAGTCGAATTTTATCCCTTCCTTTTCCAGGGCCCGAATAACGGGAACATGCGCTGCACCTCTTGCACCGCCGCCACCCAAGGCCAGGCCAATCTTTGGATGTGCCTTCTTCGGTTGTTCTTTCCATCTTTCTATGTCAACCATCCCACCGCGCGTGGTTTCGATGATGCCAACCTGATCAGGGACCTGGGAAACAGGAATTGATTCCGGCGAAACTACCTTAGAATCTTTGTTGCTCCCTTTCGCCTTTGCCGGCTCCGTCGTACTTTCCACTGCAGGCTTGGGAAAAACGGTTTCCTCGCCTGGCTTGTTTTCCGGCGGATTGGGACTGGTTTTGATGGCTTGATCTGCAATCGCTGCAGGGTTTAAAACGCTCGCCATTGAAAGTGCGAGTAACAAAGATCTAACTGACTTTCTTGTAGCCAAAATAAATGCCTCTGATTCCGGCGCACGGTCACGCGCATCTAATGTAAATCGAAACCATAGCCTATTGGCGCGGGTTTAACCTTAGTCCCAGCTATTCTTTCAGAACGCTTACGGCGCTTTCAAACGCAGGGGAATTCAGTTTCTTGAGCTGAGCTATGTAATCGAGCGGATAGACAAAGCGGCACGGCGGTGTTTTCAGTCCGGCCGCTTCGGCAATTTCATCGACATAGGCGACACAATCGCGAACACCGGTGTGAAACTTCGCATCGGCAACGAAGCGCGCTCTGATTGCGCGCGCCTTTGCATAGGGCCCACGATCGAGCCGCACAGCCAGATAATCGAAATTGCGCATGTTGCCGATCAACGCATGATCCGCAATGACTCCACTGATGTCTGAGTAAAGAGAAGGCAGCAAATCAATCAAACGTCCGGGTACAAAACCGTCCGAATCAGCGTATTCAAGTCTTTCGGGCTTAGAGCGGTCCCAAACAATGTAACAGTGACCGGGATATCCATGAGGGTTGTTGGCCAGTCCTGCGCAAATCATTAGACAGCGGTCGTTGCCTGCATTTCCGCCGGTTGCGCCCGAGCGCAGATCGACCAGAATGGGCTGGCTGCGCGGCAGGCGGTAAATGCAAGCCCATATGACGGCAAAGGCAGCCAGTGCAAGAGTGACAAGCAAACCCAGGATGGCAATGCGTTTGGCAAATCTGAAGGCGAGCTTTTTCATCGATGTTTTATGGATACTGAGTTCACTTTCGACTGTAATGCAATCAATCAACGGTTGATCATCACCGTCAACAGTTTTTCAATTGTCACCCCAGCGCATTTTCAGCTGCGGTTTACACTCTAAGAGGTCAAGACCTCCCATCGACTAAAATTTCAATCCTTTTGCCGGTTAAAAAGTCTCGTCAAAAAGGATCCTGGGTTCGGCTCGGACAGTGAACGCATTGTGAGTAATTGGAGGCAGCGTGAAAAATATTGGCATTATCACATCGGGCGGCGACTGCGGCGGCCTCAACGGCGTTATCAAGGGAGCGGCGCTCACCGCCCTTTCCAAGGGTATAACCGCGTACATAGTGCCGAATGGCTACGCCGGGCTTTACAATCTCGTCGATTTCGAATCTCTTGCCAAGCTGACTGTCGAGCGCGTCGAACAAATCGACGTCATTACCGCCGGCAGTGAAGCTGGCAACTCGCGCGTCAAAGTTTCCAAAATCAAAGACGACAAAAAGTATGACCGCATCAAAGAAGGTTTGAAGAAGTTTCAACTGGACGCGCTTGTGATCGCAGGCGGTGACGATACCGGCTCGGTTGTCGCCGATCTGGCCGGGCAAGGGATTCCTTGCGTGCACGCTCCCAAAACAATGGACCTCGATTTGATGCCTTACAGCGTCGGCGGCGACTCGACAATCAACCGCATTGCTGAAGCCGTACGCGATTTGAAGACCACCGGGCGCACTCACAACCGCATCATTGTTATGGAAGTGTTCGGCAGATATGCCGGGCACACAGCTTTTAGAGGCGGCGTAGCTGCTGATTGCGACGCGGTTTTGATTCCGGAAATTCCGGTCGACTTTGATGTTTTATACAAACAATTGAAAGCCAAATTTGTCAAGCGCGTGGAAGAAAGCGACGTCAAAGCAGGCACATGCATCGTCGTGGTTGCCGAAGGCTTGAAAGACGCATCAGGCAACGAGCTTGTCGACATGAGCTCCGAGCCCGATTCTTTCGGTCATAGAAAGCTAATCGGCGCCGGACGCTATGTCGTAAAGCAGATTGAAGATCGCATCAAAGCCGATGGCGAGATCAAAGACTTCATGAAACGCACGGGTCAATTTGTCGAAGGAGTCTACGAGATTCCTGAAGTGCGCGAAATTCGCCCGAGCCACATGGTGCGCTGCGGTTCGTCGTCCGCCCTCGATTCGAACTTCGGACTGGAAGTGGGCGCTGCAGCGGTAGAGCTGGTTTCGCAAGGAGTAAACGGCGTCACTGTTGTTTCCTACCGTGGCGGAAACCTGGAATATATGGACGTCAAAGAAGCAATTGTTCAAAGACTGGTCGACCCGGCTGACGTTGCCTTGTTTGAAACGCTCGGAGTTTCGTTCGGAAGAAATCCAGAAAAACCGAAATTCGAAGCCAAGAAAGTAACCGGCAAACCGGTGCGAGTGTACTAGTTCCGCCCTCCTTGCCGTATTGCGCCGCAAGCTCCGCCCTCCCTGAGGGGCGACGCATGGCGTCAATATCATTCACTTAAGCAGCAAGCGAATCCTTCAAATCCTTCACGAGCCTTTGTCCTTATAGAGAGCAGTCTTGTCTCGGTTGCCGCCGCAGATGGCGGCGCTCCAATAACTTATTTACGGCAACAAAAACACCCCGAAATGCCCGAGAGAGAGGCTCGCAAAAGCCCCTCTCCCCCCTTGCACAAAATTGTTTGCCGGCAAGGCGAGTCTTATTATGGTGTAGTGTGGGACGCGGGACCAATCGAGGCGCGTAAAGCGATGCGTGATTTTCGTTTACGCGCGCCCATAGCGATGATGTGGGGCAGACCACAACATGCTTTCCGATTGGTTTCTGGGGCGCAGGCAGGAGGATGGTGAACCTGCTCTCGCCTTTATTATCGAAGCCGTCAATGATGTCGCTTTGACGTCCTCGATGACACGATAGTAAGTGCCGTCACGTGAATTAAACGTGAATGATCTGAGCACTGGTATAACAAACGGTCGACGCCAGGCGTCGCCCCCTAAGGTTGCCAGCGCTGCCTGGTTTCAAGACTCGGACGTGACGGACTGTTCGATAATATAACCGGAGCCCTGAACCGTCTTTATCACGCACTCAGAGCCGGCCGGTGTGATCTTTCTGCGCAGGTTTTTCATGATTGTGCGCACGGTGTCCTCAGAACTCTCGGTCTCGGAGGGCCAGATCGCTTCCAATAATGCTTTGGCGCCGTAGCAACGATTGGGGTGGCGAAACAAAAACTCCAAAAGGGCGAATTCCTTGGGTGAAAGGACGACCCGGTCGTTGTTGACAATTGCCGTGCGGGTCTCGAGCTCTACAGAGAGATAACCCACGCTCAACTTGGTAGGCAACAGTCCTTTGGGGCGGCGCATCAGTGATCGGATGCGAGCGGAGAGCTCACGGACCTGAAATGGTTTTATTAGATAATCATCGGCGCCTGCGTCCAGACCAGTCTCGATGGCATCAGCGCCTGATTTGCCGGTGAGAAAAAGTACCGGCATCTCGCCGCCGTTGCGCCGGTACTGCTTGCAAACGTCAACACCGGAGATACCAGGCAGTTGCCAATCGAGGATCAGAAGGTCGTATTGATAGCCCTTTACCAGCTGCAGACCGTCTTCACCGGTTCCGGCATGCTCAACGGTGTGATTCTCCAGAGTAAGCCAATCGGCAATACTCTTTGCAAGTTCGCTATCATCTTCTACGATGAGTATTTTTGCCATCTATCTTCCAGCAACTGGACAAGCAAACCTTGTCGCTTGAAGTAATATCTTACACGAAGGCCTGAGAGCTAAATTCAAATATGGCGGAAACCGAATTAGCGACCCCAAACGTCAAATTTAAGCGGCGGATATTTACCAAGGGGATCATGCTGGTTCTTGTCCCGCTTGTCCTGGAAACGTTTTTGTTGCTCCTGGTCGGTTGGATGAGCCAACAAGCAGAACTGGCGCTTGTCGAACAGCGCAAGAGCCTGGAGCAGACGATTCACGCCAATCGACTGATTGCGGCCGGAACGGTCGGATATGGCTATTACTGCCGATACCTGATTTCTCGCGATGACAGGTCACGGGAAAAGGGCGAGCATTTCGTGCAGATTGCCCTCAGCGAATTCAAGGTTTTGCTGGCCCTGGCTGGCAATGACGAAGAGAAAAAACGTGCTGCCCGCGAAGTGTACGAATTAGCCGTGCCTGAGATGGAAAAGCTCAAGTGGCTGCGCCCTTGGATACCGGGAGAATCGGCGGAAGAACCTTTTCGCCAGTTGCGCAGCGGTCGCAGTTTGGTCTCTACTGCATATGAGAATTACAAACGCTTCTACGCAATTTCTCAAACCGAGCAGGATCGCCTGACCAAGTCGATTGAAAAAGAGCGCACCCTGAGAGAAAACATAAGGCGCATTGTCTTGTGGGGCATGATAGCAAACTTTGCTCTGGCGATTGGACTTTTGTTTTTGTTCAACAGAGAGATCGCGGAGCGCATGACCATCCTCATCGAAAACGCCGTCAAGCTGCCGAAAAGGGTGCCTCTGGAAATGGAAATCCAGGGCGACGACGAATTTGCATATCTCGACCATATCATGCACAAAGCGTCCGCTCAGCTTAATAAGGCAGCACAATTCAGAAAGCATTTGATGGAAATGGTGGCGCACGACATGCGCTCACCGCTCTCCGCGGTCAGCCTGTCTCTTGCTGTATTGGACAAATCCGACGGCGAAAAAATTGCCCCTGAGGCAAGACCATTACTTACGCAAGGCACCGAAAATGTAGAGCGCCTGATCGCGCTGGTCAACGATCTTTTGACCCTGGAAAAACTGGCAGCCAATGTCACCGAAGTCACCGCCGTAGGAGTGGAATCATTCGACAATGAAAGTCATGCCGGAATTCATGAACTGACTCAATTGATGAAACTGGAATTGAGCGGACAATCAGCCGAGAGAGTCGCACAAGAAAAACGTTTTCGTCCTGGAATTTTCAGGAAAGCAATGATGCTTGTGATTGTGCCGCTGACACTGGCTACGATGCTTCTGACCATGATCAGCGCAGTGATCAACGAGCAGGAAATCGCTCTGATTAACGAACATAAGCAAACCGAAATAGCCACGTACATCAACCGCATGATGAGCATGGGTGTGGTTTCGTATGGATTCATGGGCAATTTTCTTCTCTACGGAAAGACCCAAGATCACAATCAGGGTCTTTACTATCGAAATATGGCCGAGCGGCAATTCGAAAATCTTTACTCGCTGGTCAAAGGCGATGAGGAAATGCGCAAACTCCTGGACAGGTTAAAAATACTCGGCGACGCAGAATTTAAGCGCTTCGTCGGCATGCGCCCCTACATGTCGCAAGGTGACACACGGGACGAAATGGAACTGTACAACAGTGTGATGCCATTCTGGAAATTCGCGATCCACAGGCAAGAGGAATTTCTAGAATTATCGGAAGCCGAGCAAGCACGATTGAAATCAGCGCGGCTGGCGCAAGCCCAGCAGCATCAGAGGGTTGAGAGCATCGTCTCGGGCGGATTGATCGGCAGCCTTTTTCTCTCCTTGATTTTGGTCTTTCTTTTCAGCCGAGATATTTCCAGCCGCATGCAGGCATTGACTTACAACTCGACGAGGCTGCCAAAACGAGAGCCCCTCATGCCGCAGGTAGCCGGTACCGACGAAATCTCGTATCTCGACTTTGTCTTGCATGACGTTGCCGAACAATTAGACAAGGTCTGGAAGCAACGCACCACAATCATGCGCATGGTAGCGCGAGATTTGAGAGAGCCTCTGATTCTCGTTCAGGGAACTTTGCGCGCATTGTACGCACAGATATCAAAAGACATATCCGACCTGGGCATCCGGCAGCTCAATTCGGCGCGCGCCAACGTCGACCGCATGCTCGGGCTGGTCGATGACTTGCTTACCATTGAGAATTTGGAATCCGGCCGCATCGAACTGTCGCTTTCCGAATTCGATGCGATCGAAGCAATCGACCAATCCATTACATCTGTGCAGTCACTGGCTCTGCAAAGAAAAGTCACCCTCGCCAACAATGCAAAAGCGTGCGTAATCACAGCCGATCGGCAGAGACTGGTTCAGGTGCTCGTCAATTACCTGGGCAATGCCATCAGCCATTCCCCTGCTGATACCACAGTCAGTATCACAACGGTAACCACCAGCTACTCGACCGAAATTCACGTTAGCGATAGTGGACCAGGTCTTTCCGATGAATTGAAAGCGAAAGTCTTCGACCGCTTCTTCCAGGCACCGGACTCGAAGACGCGCGGCAAAGGGTATGGTCTGGGACTGGCCATCTGCAAAATGATTATCACCGCCCACGGCGGGCAGGTCGGTGTTATCGACGCCGAAAGTGGCGGCTGCGCATTCTGGTTGCGCTTGCCCAAGGAAAGAACCGAAACTGATTTCTAAAGGGCTCCCGAGGTCGCCAAGAAGAAATCTCAAAAATTACTGGAGCCTGGTTGGAAGTTAATGCGTTAACGCATTAACTTCTAGAACTGATATGAGAGCGTTCTTAAGATTGCGACCGGGCGAAATTTTTGTGAAACCATCACAGGCTATTGAAATTTCATTCTTTGCAGCCTTGATGTCAAGCTCTTGCTCCGGACAGATCAAGATGACACCATAGAGACTTCCAATAGGTGACCATTCGGGTCAACTTTGTGGTCTTTCAATTTGCCCAAGTACCCTTCCCCTGGCCTGTATGAAACTTTCACGCAGAGGCGAATATGCAACAAAAGCGCTGCTCATTCTGGGCGCTTGCGATCAAGAGCGTGGTGCTTCTGCATCTGAAATCGCCAAAACCGCGCAAATTCCAGAGCCGTTTCTCAATCAAATACTCCTGACCCTCAAAAATGGCGGCGTGCTGCGCAGCCGCAGGGGTTCACGTGGTGGTTATGTTTTGAACCGCCCGGCAGAACAAATTACTATAGGCGATATAGCGCGTATGATGGATGGTCCACTGGCGCCAATCCCCTGCGCTTCAGTCACTGCTTACGAGCCATGCCCCAGTTGCCCTGAGCCGGAAGCCTGTCGCTTGCGGCTTTTGATGCGTGAAGTGCGTGATGCAGTCTCGGAGATTTTAGACAACACCTCACTGTCAGATCTGATGTCCAAAGGCCCTTTTCCAGAAGCTCAGACAGCTCATACAACTGATTTGGTAACCACCTGATAGGAATCCCCAAAGTTTTTATGGACAACTCTCTTCCATTTTTCATTCTGGCCGGGTTTATCGCTCAGCTGATCGATGGCACTTTAGGCATGGCATACGGCGTCAGCTGTTCCACCCTCCTGCTGTCGATCGGCATCGCGCCTGCTGTTGCGTCCGCCAGCGTTCACACTGCCGAGCTTTTCACCACGGCTGTTTCAGCCTTCTGCCATATCAGAGCCGGCAATGTCGACAAAGAATTCCTGACCCGCCTGGTCATACCCGGTGTCGCAGGCGGTATCATTGGCGCCTATCTACTGTCCAACGTAAACGGGGAAGTGATCAAGCCTTTCATATCGCTTTATTTACTCGGCATGGGCGTCCTCATTCTGGTCAAAGCGGCGCGCAAGAATCAGCCTGAGCCAAAGAGAACCCATATTGGGCGCCTTGGATTCTTAGGTGGATTCGTCGATGCAGTAGGCGGCGGCGGGTGGGGTCCGGTGGTCACTTCAACGCTTGTAGCAAAAGGCAACAGCCCTCGCTTTGTAATTGGCTCGGTCAATGTCGCCGAATTTTTTGTTGCCGCAGCGACTTCGGCAATGTTTTTACTCACGCTCGGTTCTCTTTATTTGAACGCAGTGATCGGGCTGGTCATAGGCGGCATGCTGGCAGCGCCGATTGCAGCCAAGGCCTGCAAATCAGTTCAACCAAAACCAATGATGGTGGCAGTAGGTGTTTTGATTATCTGCTTGAGCGTAAGAACCATCTATCAAACTGCAGGCAATACACTGGTGGCTGGGCACAACGCAGTTATTGCCGGTTTCAACATAATTCCCAGATAGCCTGGATAGCATAGCTGCTGCAAACACGTTTCAAAATGCGTGCAGTAAGAAAGCGACGAAAATCCCAATGCAGACAGCGGCGTGAAGGCGGTTATTTTCCATCGGCGGTCAGTCAGGGCTGGCGGTGGTTCGGTCTCAAACTGCCGGCAATGCTCTAGTTGGCGGCCGCACCGCAGCTGTCGACGTTTTGAGCATTGGCAAGATAATCACCAAACACATTTTTCAAAGCGAGCCAGATGCAGGTCGAATAAAGCGCAAAACATAGAGCGATGATGAGCATGGGGGCAAGAAGTGGTATGCCTTCAAAGGTCGCTTTGAGAACATTGAAATAAGTAGCTTCTGCAGTATTGGGGCTGAGGCGGTGCCACTTACAGAGAAGAGCCCACATCATCGCCCAGGGCGATAAAAGAATCCACGAAGGCACAAACGTTATCGCAAAAGGCAGCAATTTACTTTTGATGTGTTTTGCTTTCAGCCCCTGGACATACAAACAGACCCTGAAGAGCACAAGAGTCTGCACTAAAGACAAGATCGGCAAAATGCTGCCAGTCGCCCAG
>JADZFV010000231.1 GCA_020854255.1 Candidatus Melainabacteria bacterium
AGCTCAGGAGCCCTGGGCAAAATCAAGATGACAAGGGGTTGCTTGTCCTCTAGCGCAGCTAGCAAGTGGGACTCAGAATTACCGGGGACCAGTTTTTAACCGGCACTCTCACCAGGCTCTGCGGGAGGCGATTCTTTCGCCTTGTCGATGAAAGACAACACAAAAGCGACAGCGTAAATGCCCAGCGCAATCAGATACAGAGCCTTGTAGCCGAAATACATGGCGTTGTATTCCAGCAAACCTCCCAGCATCGCTCCCAGAAGATTCATCGACATTGCCGAGCCGACATCATTGGCGCGTCCGAACAGGATCGAAAACGCCATACCGGAAAAGAAAAGCGGCATGGTGAGAATGACAATCTGCAAAACCTTGTCGGTATCGCTGGCCGGCAGCCAGCCGGACTGGGCGACGAAATAACCGATGCCGAGACTGATCAGAAGAAGAACGAAAGGCAGAATTGAATTGCGCAAATTCAGTCTGCTCACGACCAGATTGGCACAGAAAGCCATGATCATGATTGAAGCAATAACGATGCCGACAACATACCAGGTGTTGCTGAAGGCCAGCGAAAGTTCGGTTATGGCCTTGGTTTCCACCAGCATAAATCCGGCACCCAGGAAGGCGAAAGACCAGCTGTTTTTTGAAACCTTCGTCGATCCGAATGTCATGGCCAGCAAACCGGTAAGCAGCGCAACCACGCCGAACATGGCCATGTAGGAGTAGGGATAGACGCGGCGATACATGTAGAAAAACGGCCAGTCGTCGGTGGAAACATCGATGCCTTCAGAACTTAGCTTGGCCATTTGTTCGGTTGCATCATGCAAATTCGGATTGGAAAACAGCGTCGCGGGCAATTTGATATCGCCCTCTCTGGTTTGCATAAACGAGCAGGCTGCGTCCTTTGCCGCGATGCAGGCCGGAGGTTTTCCATCGAAAGCTTGAATCATCATCAGCCTGATTTTTGCCAGCAATTCCGGTGCGGTCGCATCGAAAGACATGCTCAACAAGCCGCCCGGCTTCAACTTCACACGCGCATCACGGAAAGACTCAACCGTGTAGACGTAAGAATCCAATCGCAGGCTGGAAGCGTGGCTGAGCAGAGAATGTGAATCCAGGGCAGAATACGAGATGACGTCATATTGATTTTTGGTTTTGCGCATGAAGGCGCGAGCATCATCGAGTACTGCATTGACGTTTGGATTGTCGTACGGATGTTCCGGGTGATAGGCTTTGCCGAAGCCGATGATGGAAGGATCGATCTCCACTGCATCGACATGCCCGGCGCCATTTCTAAGTGCGGCCGCCACATCATTGCCGGTGCCCGCCGCCATGATTGCCACTGATTCAGGTTTTTTGCCGAAAACCGTGTATGGCAGATTGTACGAAGTTGCGCCTGATTCCAGCTTGGGAAAAGCCTTCACGGAAGCTTCCGACAAATCGGCAACACGCTGATAATACTGACCTGCTGCTTTGATAAACATCCAGCCGAATGTATTGCAGGTGCGCTCAACCTTCTGGTAGGGCGAATAGACCACTTCAGCGAGATAAGAAACGGGCCAGGCCAGTATTCCTATCGCTACAAGCGAAGCTACTCCGCCAACCAGCATGGCGCGTGTTTTGTATCCCAGAAAAAACAACAAGCACAAAAGGGCGACCGCAAACCAGACAGTAGGCGGGGTCCAGAAATAACTGAGGGCAAAAGAAAGCAAAACGCCGAGCAAAGAGCCTGCCAAATTCAAACCGTAAGCCTTCAAAGGCTTCTCTCTTTCCATGAGCGCCCCGCACAATTGACCGACCGGCATCAAGGTCAGGGCAGTAAGAAGAAATACCGTTGACAGGAAAAAATACACTACGCCAAACTGCGCTGCCGAGTGGGCCGCAGACAAATGCAAGTGATATTGCTCGCTGACGGGCATGATTTGCAGGACACTATTGAGCGTCTCTCCCAGGGAAAAACGCAATGTTGTGAGAAAGAAAAACTGCAATGCAAGCAGCGGAATCACCAGCAAAAACGGAATTTGCTTTTGTTTTGAGGCAGCATAACCAAGACCCAAGCCGGCAAAACAAGAAAGAAGGCTGAAGTTTTTGTAGTAAGCAAAGACAAGAAAAAGTGTGCCCTGCCAACGAATCAAGCTCAGTTCCAAAAGCAGCCCCAATGCGGCGCTGATGGCAATGGCGAGGGCAAGTTTGCCAGGGCTCAAACTCTCGACAAATTTGTGCATCTCTTCGGCGTCCTGGCAAATTACTTCCAGGCTATTGGCCACTCGAGGGCTTCGTGACATTACTCGATAAACAGCACCAAAAATCAGCAACACGGTGCCGCCGAGCATTGCCACTATCCAATGATCTTTTGTGTAGATCGAAATCAAGTACAGAAAAGTGGAGACCGCCACCAGAAAGCAGAGGGCCACAATTAAGTAAACCCATTTGGTGTAGAGCTTTGCCAAGAGAGAATTCCTTCTGTGGGATGTGTCAATGATAGCTTCTGATTACGCCCAATACAGCTTGAGATGAAACTCTCAAGTTGGGGCAAAGTCAATTTTTTACTAAACAGCATAGTATCACCACCGGCAAGAAAATCAGCAGAAGAAGCACCGGTGAGGGTGAATCCAATGCTGACGTTCTCGTCAATGCGGCGGGGTGCTATTTCTTGTCCGCAGCAGGCTCGACCAGGCGGTGATCCACGTTGTCGTGGTTGTCTCCGCCGGCTTTACCGATCGGGACCTCGATCTCGCTCGAGTGCTCTTCGGGTGCAGGCTTGCGTGGTTCTGCCGAGTCCTTGCGCTGCTTTTCCCTGAGGTCGTCCATGAACTTGCCTGGCAGGTTGGTGCCGGTAAGCCAGTAGACGACGCCGAAAATGACGGCGGGAAAAATCAGAACAACGCTCAGAACAGCCACTGTCTTGTCGGCTTCTATTGCCAGGGTGATGCCCTGCAATGCGGCCAGAACAGCCGCCAGCGCGAGAAGACCAAGCAAGACCACAAGAAACAGCCCGAACAGGAGGGCTAATGCTTCCATGATGTTCTCCAGTTTGGATTTGGATTTTAACGTCTGACTGCCGGAGACCGGCAGCCAGACGGCATACATGCGGTGGTCGTTTACTTGATCACCTGATAGCGGCTGTTGACGGTCGGGTCGATGAAGGCGCGAACATCCTGCGGATGCAAGCGCACGGTAAGCTCGTCACCCCGCAGAAATGGATACTCCTTGCCATACTTCCCGTCCGCGTAGATGCGGCCGTCAGTCATGCGCGACACGATCTTCACCTGAGCCTGAGGACTGAGTGCGCCTGAGCGCAGCTTCCAGTCCTGGCCGGGGCGCATGCCTGGCTCGCGCACCAGATAGAGAAACTGGCGCTGGGTGATGGGCAGAATTCGGCCGCCGGCGCTGCGATTGACCGCAGTCGAGCCGGAGGCAGTCGAGATGTAGATGCCCGAAGTGCTCTGCAGCTCGGTGACGTCGCCTATCGTGAGGATGTAGTTGCAGGGTCCGGCAGGATGGACGTCGTGGATGAGAACCTCATTCAACACGGGCACTGGAAGCGCCTCTCCGTTGAGCAAAAGCTGCAACCGAGCCAGACGAAACCAGCGGCGCTTGCCGGAGACGATGCCGTCCAGAACCTCGCCGAACGTGTCGCCATCTGCCAGGCAGAAGTGACCGAGGCTTGTCGACTTGGCTGAGTTTACGCCCAGGATGGGAATGTTCGAACACTCCCTGGCGCTGTGCAGGAAAGTGCCGTCCCCGCCGACAGTGACGATCAAGTCGACGTCCTTGGCGATGGTGAATTCGCTTTGCCGGTTGACTACGTCGAAAACAATGCCGCGTTCGGTCAGAGCTTTTTCGACTTGAGCCAACGAGGCAAGATGTTGCTCGTGAGACTTGGGAACTGTCCTCACGACTTCGGAACCGTCAGCGATGAGCTTCAGGAATCGGGGGTCCTTCTTCTCGAGCGCTTCGGTTTGATAGGTCGAGTCCTTGCGGATAACAAGAACTCGGCGCAAAGTCCGACCGGGATTGTTCTGTTTCATAGGTTCTTGACCTTTTCATGCGTCGGAGAACCGCTCAGAGCGGCTTTCCGAATCCGGTTGCGAACGCAAGCACCGATAATCGACTCAAAGTCGAAATCAGTGCCCGTGGGCGAGATGGAAGATTGTGATGAAGAGCTTTTGGAGCTGAGTTGTTGCGGAAAATGAGTGAAGGTAGATTCTTTTATGAACGTAGTTAGTACGACTGGCCTGACGCAAGTGAAGATTTTGGATGGTTTACAAGAGCCCCTGAGTGAGTTCGCGCGAACTCAAGCTGACTCAGTTAGCGCATGTCGTTTGCTTAAGATCTGAGAGCATTAAGACGAATTCGTTTGCTTGACATCCACTCGATTTGAGACGTTATTTGAGCTATTTCCATTACCGCTTTCCCAGAGAAAACCACAGGCTCCTAACGCTTTCGCTTTCCTAACACCCACGCGCCTGCACGATTTCATCGTGCCAGTCGGGTGTTGTTGGGAAAGCGTGACCTGAGAACGTTCACCAGATGACGTTCGGCGGTATTACGCAGATGCGGCACAGGCCCCTGCGTTGCACATGGAAAGTTTCCCGTTCTGCTCTTTGTTCGCTCTGGCGAGCAGTAATATTCTTCAACTTCCAACCCCCAAAGAAAGGAGGGTCTATGACAAAGTCATTTGCAGATACGTCATCTTCCCTCTTCATTCGAACGGGGAAGGAGTCGTGCGAAAAATTCCTCGGAAAATTCCTGGACATTCGGATTCGTCCGTTTGTGCTCAGGGTGACCGGGGGTTGCGGTCTGATGACGCCTGAAGACGCCATCGGATTGCAGAACGTGCGCAACGCCCTCACGGGCGGACCACGCGGACGCAAGTCATTGCCGAGATTCACAGGCTTCTGCCTTTTCGGTGGCACCAGGATGGTCAATCGGTACAATCCGAGAATCATCGTCCCCGGCGTAACCGAAGTAGTGCCTCCGCTCAACAAGTTCTGCCCCGGCTCCAAGACTCTCGGCATCATCGCCAAGGTCGGGGACATGAAGCATTCGCGCCACGGCATCATCGTTTCGGACGAGTGTGACAAGAGCAAACCGAAAGAGGAGCAATACGTCACTATCGTTCACCCCGACCAGGACAGCACGCTGCTCGTTCAACCGAGCGCGGACCGCTACGCCTCATGGCACGATGAAGCCAACGAGTGCATCGAGATCTGCGACCACCTGCGCAAGGGCCACTGGAAAGGGCTGATGCTCGTTTACAACGGTGGTGGCGTGGTCGAGGCAGAAATCCAGAAATGGGGCAAGCTGGGTCAGGAAGATCCGTTCTGGCAGGTGCTGATTGTCGACGGCAGCGGCAGAAAAGCCGATCAATACGCCCGAGACGAACAGTTCAAGCTGGATCACCCCACCATCCACGTCTGCTCGAACACCGAGGAAGACATCCGCGCCGCCTTGCTCAAGCTCGGTGCGCTTGTGTACGAGCCGTCTACCCTGTTCAAGAAGAATGGGAAAAACGGCAAGTAGAAGTGTCGCAGTCGTCCAGGTAGTTGCGCCAGGACGCGGTTCTGAGGATTTGGGGTCTATCCTCTCGAACCTATGCGGCAAACATTTCGACCCCAAACAAAACCGAGGACAATTCATGACCAAAACCGCACAACCGCTCGTCACCGTCGACGCCCGTGGCTGCCTCTTCTCCGTGGTCGGAAACCAGGAGAGCATGCCCGCCACCTTCTTCGCTTCCATTCGCAAGGCAAAGGCGATGGAGCTTCTCCTCATCGGCGGCGGCGTGAAGGGCTTCAAGCCGGAGCACTCCGCGCAGATGAAGCCGTGGATTCTGGAAGGTCTCAAGGGTTTCGTCGGCGTCGCCTTCTCCGGCGGCACGGCCTACTACGACAAGGAAACCGGCGCGCTGAAGAGCGACATCGTCACCTCGATTCCCGCCTACCTGGCGGCCGAGAACGAGTGCGTCGCCATCGGCACCTTCCCGCGCGTGGCCGACTGGGCGTTCGACCGTGACCATGGTCACATGTACACGGACGCCTACGGCGCCGTGGTCGACAACCGCTACCACCATGTGGCCGCGGTGCAGCGCAACGCCAGCGAAGTGCTCGACTGGGACGGCGACATGGAGCGCCGCTTCACCGTCGTCGACGCACTGACCGACTGGACCAAGGCGTACCTGATCATCAACGGCGGCGCCGTCACGCGTGACGCCGAGATCTACGCCGCCATCGCCAAGGGCATCCC
>JADZFV010000232.1 GCA_020854255.1 Candidatus Melainabacteria bacterium
CGCGGCGACGACCAGATCCGGTCTGATAATCTGCATTTTGACGAGTGAATGCCCGAGCGGGCTGGACAGCTCGGCACTGGCGATGAGCGCTTCGGCAAGGTTGTCTTCAGAAAGCAATTCGGAGGCGACCAGGAGTTCGCCCAGGCGGTCTTGATTTTGAGTGACGGTGCGATCGACGCCAGCCGAGTCCAGGGCGGCTTGCAAAGACGAACCCTCGTCGACAATGTCCTTGACGATCTTGATTGCCGCTTCTTTGGTTATCTTACCGCTGAGCAAGAGGGACTGTGCTTGAATTGCCGCAAGCATCTCCGCTTTGGTGAGGAATCCCGAAGCAACCAGCACTTGACCTACCGGCATGCCCAACGTCTGAGCGTAGCCGAGCTGCTCGCTCAGGTCGTTGGAGCTGACCACTTCGGCGGTAGCCAATAGTTCACCGATTTTGATGGCTCAATCTCCTCACTGGCAATTTCGAAATTCAATCAGATAAATTTGGTTCTCATTCGAGATTAGCACAACATAGTGTCGCATATGCGTTCTTCTTTTGACAATTGGGTATTATGGGGAGAGGCGAAAAGTGACACTGGGACTATGAAAACGGTTGTCACTGCTTAAATCCAAAAGAGGAATTCAGCTCCAAACATTACCAAACGGCATCTAAAGGTTTCACTTGCAAAGACACTCTTCTATCTTTCCAAAATCAACAAATCATCAGCGAAAGCGGATCGTTTGCGGGGTGATTCTTTTTTTCGTCGCAGCATTGCTTTGTCTCCTTGTGCCTCTTACAGGCTTTGCGCACGAGGGGGAGAACGAGGCATTCGCCGGCGGCGACCATGATGCACCGGAAACAGTTACCGCCAACGAGCAGGGGCAGCGGGCGCTGGGACTGGAAGTGGGTCCGCCTCGGTATTCCTTCTTGAAGGACACGCTGTCAGCTACCGGTGAAGTTCAAGCGGCAGAGACACAATCTTTTGATGTCAATCCACCGGTATCAGGGGTGGTGCAAGCGGTTTATGCAAAACAGGGTGATACGGTTAAGAAAGGACAAGTTTTGGCGCTTGTCCACAGCATTGAGGTGGCAACCACTCTGACGCAATTGTTGAGCGATCGCACTCGCATCCAGGGCGACATCACGAGGGTGAAGACCGAGATTGGCAGCGATATTACATTGCAAACCAATCAAGTTCAGATGGCTAAGACAAACTACGACAGAGAGTCCGAGCTATTCAAAGAAGGCATCAGTGCTCGTAAGTCACTGCAAGAAGCAAAAAACGCATACGACTCCGCGCAAGTGAAATTGACGACATTGCAACAGCGCCTGAAGCAGGAGGTCGCTCTCCTTCAAAATCAACTGAAAATGACCATCGAGTCGGCAGAAGACCAGCTCGAAATTATGGGCATCGGCAAACCGGAAGTAGACAAAAGTCTGAAATCGAATCATGTCACGGCCGATTTGCCGATTGTTTCGCCAGTCGAAGGTGCTGTCACTCAGCGCGACATGACCTTGGGTGAGCGAGTCGATCCATCCAAGAAAGTGTTCAGCATCGTCAATTTGAATCCAATCTGGGTGATGGTGGACATTTATCAGGAGCAAATTCCCAATGTGAAGCAAGGGCAGGAAGTAGTCATATCAACACCATCGCATCAGACTGCGCGCGGCAAGATTTCCTCTATCGGCACAGTTGTTGACGATGCTACAAAAACGCTGCATGTGCGCATCGTCACTGAAAACCCTCACGGTATTCTCCGGCCGGGAATGTTCGTCCAGGCACAAATCGTGATTGGCTCTAGAGATAAGCAAACGCTTATAATTCCTGATTCGGCACTGGTGAAAGATGGCGATCACACTTTTGTTTATACGAAGGTAGACAATTCGTTCAAGCCGGTTTTCGTCAAGACCGGACTGGCCGTTGCCGGTGACGTCGAGATCTTGAGCGGGATAACGCTGAGCGATCAGATTGTTTTGAAAGGGGCGCAGCAGCTCAAAGCCGAGGCGGTGCTAAAACCGGCAGAAGAGCACGACTACGGCGCCGACGGTCCCGATGATCCCAACCACGCAGCACATGGGGCTGATACTCAGCCTAAGATCAACTCGAAAGCACAGCTTGCCATGTTTTTTGCCATGGGTGTGGCGGCGGCTTTTTTCGTCCTGGCAATTTGGGTTTATGTCGGCAAGCGTATGAAAGCTGCGCCAAAAGCTGGTTTACAACCATCCGGTTCGCAAAGGCCGGACAGTGCTTCAAATGATTCTGAAGCATCTCAAGATCTAAAGCAGTAAACGGGCATCCCAACCAATGATCAATCGTTTCATCCAATGGTCAATCAACAATCGCTGGATCGTCGCGATTCTGGCCTTGGTCTGGTTGGCGGTCGGATTGTACGCGACCGAAACGATGCCGGTTGATGTGTTTCCTGATTTCGCTCCGATAAGAGTGGTGGTTCTGACCGAGGCACCCGGCTTCGCGCCCGAGGAAGTGGAGAGCCTTGTCACTCGCCCACTGGAAGCCAATCTTAATGGCACCGCAAACGTGAAAGTGGTGCGTTCGGTATCGACTATTGGCTTGTCCGTGATTACCATCATTTTTCAAGACTCTACAAACGTGCTTGTGGCGCGCCAATTGGTCTCGGAAAAGCTGCAGGCGGCGCGCGGTCAATTACCCGATAACGTCAACCAGCCGGTTCTGGCACCTATGACTACAGCCGCCGGTGACATCCTCAAAATCGGCTTGTATTCGACCGGCGAAACCACTGCTATGGATTTGCGCACACTTGCCGATTGGACTCTCAGATTGCGCATGATGGCGGTGTCCGGAGTGTCGAACGTCGTGGTCATCGGCGGGGATGTAAAACAGTATCAGGTGCTCGTGGATCCGGAAAAACTGAAACAGTACGATGTTACTCTGGCGCAGGTTGTCGCGGCGGCAAGAGGCAGCAATTTAAACACCGCCGGCGGTATCGTCAGGACAAAAGAGAAAGAAGAGCTTATCCGCGGTCTGGGGCGGGTCAACTCTCCTGCCGAGATTGCAGAGACAGTCATCGTTCAGCGCGGCAATCAACCGATTTTGCTGGGCAATGTCGCTGACGTGAAGCTGGGCGCGCAATTCAAAATCGGTGACGCGATTGTCGATGGGCACCCCGGTGTCGTGCTGACGGTGTTTAAGCAGCCGGAAGCAAACACACTGGAAACCACGCGCGCTCTGGAAAAAGCGCTGGACGATCTGCAGGCGAGCTTTCCAAAGGATGTTCAAGTCATAACCACCTTCAGGCAGGCTGACTTCATTGAAATAGCAGTTAAGAACGTTTCTGAAGCTGTGGTCCTTGGTGGTGTCCTTGTGATAATTATTCTCTTTGCTTTTTTGCAGAATTGGCGGACTGCCTTTATCTCATTGACGGCAATTCCGCTTTCTTTGCTGTCCGCAATCATTGCGTTAAAACTCCATGGATACACAATCAACACCATGACGCTTGGTGGTCTGGCGATTGCCATAGGCGAAGTGGTTGATGACGCTATCGTAGATGTGGAAAACATCTACCGCCGGTTGCGGGAAAATCGCGCTCTGGCTGAGCCGAGGCCGGCTCTTACGGTCATGTACGAAGCATCGGCAGAAGTTCGCGGCGCGGTGGTGTACGCCACTTTGATCGTCGCTTTGATGTTCTTGCCTGTTCTGTCGCTCAAAGGGCTGGAAGGCAAGATATTTACACCGCTTGCTTATGCTTATCTTGTTTCTTTGATTGCGTCTTTGGGCATTGCTTTGACGGTCACTCCTGCTATGTGCGCGTTGTTGTTGAAAAACGCAAAGGGTGGCAAGGAAACTGACGGTCATGTGATCAGTTTTTTAAAACGCCTGTATTTGCCTGTTCTGCAGTTTTCCATCAATCGCCCGCGCTCAATTATTGCCGGCGCGCTGCTCCTCTTTCTTTTCTCGCTTGGTAATTTGTTTGTGCTGGGCACCGAATTTCTGCCGCCCTTCGATGAAAATAACATGATTGTAGTGACAACATTCATGCCCGGAACAAGCCTGACTGCTACTACGCAGATGGGCACGGAGCTGTCTTCGCACTTCATCAACAAACACGAAATTCTTGCCGCCAGCCAGAGAGCCGGGCGCGCTGAAGGTGGAGAAGATTACGGCGCCAGTAATTTCAGCGAATTCGACATTCGCTTGAAGCCGGATACACCTGATAAGGAAAAACTACTCAATCACATACGCCATGAATTTTCTCACGTGCCCGGGCTGGTCACCGATAGTGGTTCTTACTTGCAGCACCGTATGGACCATGCGCTCTCCGGTGTCAATGCTGCTATTGCTGTAAAATTGTTCGGACCCGATCTCGATGTTTTGCACGAATACGCCCTGAAGATTGAAAAGGTTATGAAAGAGACTCGCGGTGCTGTGGATGTGCACGTCGAACAAATAGTCGATGTGCCGCAAATTTCCATCAAAGTCAACAGAGAAGCGGCGGCGAGATATGGTGTCAGAGCCAAGGACTTATCCGACTCAATCGAGGCAGCTTTCCGCGGTGTAACCGTCTCGCAAGTACTGGAAGGGCAGAAAGCATTCGACATGTATGTCTGGCTCAAGCCTGAGTCTCGCAACAATTTGAACGTGATCAAATCTACGCTCGTCGACACACCGGCCAACGTTAAAGTTCCGCTCGGTGCACTGGCCAGTGTCGAGCAAGGACAGAGCCCGAATACGATCAGCCATGAGAACATCTCCAGGCGTGTGGTCGTGCAGGCAAACGTTTCCGGGCGCGATCTGGGCAGCCTGATCAGCGAAGCGAAAAAGCGCATAGCCAGTGACGTGCAATTGCCGACTGGATATTATGTGGTTTATGGCGGTCAGTTCGAGGCGCAGGAAGAAGCATCGAAGCAATTGGGCATCTTGCTGGCTGCCGCTCTGGTCGGAATGTTTTTGCTGCTTACTCTGGCTTTCAAATCTCCGAAGGCAGCGATTATCATTATGGCCAATCTGCCCCTGGCGCTGGTCGGCGGTATCTGGGCCGTGCTCTTTTCCGGCGCCGTGCTCAGTGTCGGATCCATGGTCGGTTTTATGACGCTCTTCGGTATTTCAACGCGCAATGGAATTATGCTTGTTTCTCACTTCAATCAATTGACAGAAGAAGGAGGAGCGCTCGAAGATGTCGTGAAGCACAGTGCTCTCGACCGCCTCAGCCCGGTTTTGATGACTGCCCTGGCTGCGTCATTGGGTGTGTTGCCGATCGCTGTCCTGGGAGGCGCAGGACGCGAATTGGAACAACCTCTGGCGATTGTGATTCTTGGTGGCATGGTTACGTCTACGGCGCTAACACTGGTGGTTATTCCGGCGCTTCTGAAACTGTTCGGTGCCGGTTTGAGTGCGAAGCAAGATGTTTAAAAGCGCAACGGTTGGCGAGAAGATCTGATTTTGAAGTTTGCAAGAAAAGCAGCTGAAATTTTGAACTCTCTTCCTGAGTTTTTCGTCTTGAGAATTGGGAGCTAATGGCAGCAAAAAGCAAAAGCCGCTGAGGGGCGGCTTTCGAAGTGGGGCTCGTCATGGTCGGTACCAGCGATGCCTGAGAAGCTCCCGCGTAGCGGTTCGACTCCGCCGGGCTCCACTCCCCTCATCATAACATGATTCACTGACAACTGATTTTTCGATTTCTCAGGCGGGCCAGGTTACGCGTTTTTCCAAAACAATGTCTAAGACTTTCCCTGCTCGCGTTTTGCGATTGGAGGGCTGAAATCTTTTTGTAGACCTTGAGGAAGGTTTCCAATGAATAGATTCTGTGCGCCCGAACACAGTAAGATAACCAGTTATCTATAACTGGGAAGAGTAGTAATAGTCACGCTTTAAAACAGCTTGTCACGGGGAAGCAAATGTAGCTATGGACATTAACTCTGCCGTTCAGTCTGCCGACACCACTATTCACTACTTCATGAAGGATAGCCCAACCTCTAAAGTAGAACTCAAAAGTGTCGGCGGCAAGGCGCATTCGTTGATGCGCATGATCGAGCTGCATTTGCCGGTGCCTTCCGGATTCGTGCTTCCGGTCGAATTTTTCAGTAATTGGTTTGAAACCATCAAGAAATCGGATGCCTGGAAAGCTTTTCTTGAAGCTGACATGCATTCCAAACTGCGCTCTTCGTGCGATGCGCTCAAAGGCGAGGCGATGAAATTGAGCTTTTCCAAAGAGCAAAAGGACGCCGTCAATGCAGCGTTGTCGAAATTCAATCACAAGGGCGGCTTGTTCGCTGTTCGCTCGTCTTCTCCTGAAGAGGACCTTGATGGTTCTTCTTTTGCCGGCGGTTATGAGACCATTTTGGGAGTGACAAAGGAAGGCATCGAAGAATCAGTAAAGAAAGCCTTCGCGTCCTGCCTGGACCAGCGCGTAGCGGTGTACAAAAAGCAGCACAATTTTGATTTCCGCAATCCAAAAATCGCCGTCGCCATTCAGACTCAGATTGCTTCAGATGTCGCCGGCGTAGGCTTTTCACTGAATCCGGTAAGCAACTCCTATGACGAGGCTGTGATCAATTCCAATTGGGGTTTGGGTGAAACAGTGGTGGCCGGCATAGCCACGCCGGATACTTTTATTGTCGATAAGGGAAAACTTCAGATCAGCCAGACACTCCTCGGCGCAAAAGAAACAGCAATCTGGCTTTTGCCTGACGGCGGAACCGAAGAGAGAGCCGGTAGCAGGCAGGGCGACTTTTCATTGACTGACAATCAGGTGATCGAGTTGACAAATTTGATCGTCAAGGTCGAGGAAAGCTATGGGCGCCCGATGGACATCGAATGGGCATTTGCTGGCGGAGAATTGTTTCTCCTGCAAGCACGCCCGATCACGGCTTATGTTCCTTTAGCCAGAGAATTGGTCACCGCTTCTGGTGCGCAAAAGCGATTGTATCTCGATGTGACTATTTGCGTGCAGGGATTGTTTAAGCCGATTTCGGTGCTCGGAACATCATTTCTTAGAGGGGCCGCCTCGCTTATTACAACTAAAGTCTTTGGAAGAGACTTGACTAAATCAGTGGATGATTCCTTTGCCTATATGACCGATGGTCGCATTTACATGAATGTATCGAATGTCTTTGAATTTGCTGGACAGGAAAAAGCCGCCAAGTTTATAAACAACATGGACCCTTCGGCAGCAAAAATTCTGGCATCTGTAAATGAGCAAGAGTATCGCTCTCACAACAAAGACATAAAGCATGTTCCGTTACATCTGATCATGCAATTGCCTGCCATCGGGCTTCATGTGCTTGAAGCTAGATTGCTTCCTGAGCATGCGCACAGGCATGTCGTCCAGGAAGTGAAGGAATTCAGGCGCGATGTGCGTCATCTTGCCGAGGAAGATCTGCCCTTTGACAAATTAGCCGAAGCCCTTTTCGATCGAGTCCGGCAGTCGGTGTTTACACAGGTGATGCCGGCTTTCGTCACATCGCGCATTGCGCTGGAGCGCATGAAAGCAATTGCAGGCGAAGGGATGTACGAAAGCGAGTTCAAAGATTTGGAGCGCGCTGTGCCGCACAATCCGACAATTGAGATGGGGCTTTCGCTTTATCACCTGTCGCAGCTTTTGCCTGAAGACATTGATGGTTCTGCGATTGATATGTTGCTGAAAGAAAGGCAGCTGCCCAAGCCATTCCTTTCTGCATGGGATGAGTTTATGGATCTCTACGGGCATCGCGGTCCGACCGAACTGGATATCGCCGCGCCGCGTTTTCGCGACGATCCTGCCACGTTGCTGTCTCAAATAGTCACACTGCGCAAATCGACTTCGCAGGAAGACAACCCGCAAGAGCGTTTTGACCGCGGTCAAGTTTCGCGCCATCAGGCTTTTGAAAAACTCTGCGAGCAATTGCACAATAAAGGATGGCTGGCACTGAAAGATTTCAGCTCGCTCTATCGCGTGTATGAAACGCTGGCCGGATATCGTGAAATGCCCAAGTATCTGATGATTTTTGCCATCGATACTCTCAGGCAACGCAGCTTGAGTCACGGAAAAGAGTTGTTCGACGCCGGGCGTCTTGATAGTGTGAATCAGATTTTTGATCTGAAGATAGAGCAAATTGCCAGAGCGCTCGAAGACAAGCATCTTGATTTGCGCAGGCTGGCAGCCGAAAACAGAGTCATAATCAATCAATTGGATGCGGTAGCTAGCCTGCCCATCGTCCTTGATTCGCGCGGCAAGATCATCAACTTGCCTCCGGTTGAAGCCAGAGAAGGTGAAGTGGTCGGTACTGCAGTTAGCTCGGGTATTGCGCAAGGACCGATCAAGGTCCTTCAATCGCCGGATGAAAAACCGCTCGATCGTGGTGATATTCTTGTGGCGCGCGCTACCGACCCGGGCTGGACTCCCTTGTTCGTAAATGCTGCCGCAGTAATCCTGGAAGTGGGTGGCATGCTGCAGCACGGAGCGCTTGTCGCGCGCGAATATGGTTTGCCCTGCGTCACAGGTGTGGCCAATGCAACGACACTCTGGGAGGATGGCACCATGGTAGAGGTTGATGGAACCAACGGTACGATACGACTACTCTAAAAACGCGCCTGAGGTGTGCAGTGAGAAAAACCATACGCGCTCTCTATTCACAAGAAGAATATGTGCATGAGAACCTGGGTCAAGTCATCAACATTGAAGTAGTTGACGAAGAGGTCGACTATGACAGCGATTGGGGCATGCCGACTACACAAACGAAGAAGCCTCCGGAAAAGAGAATCTTTTCCACTCTGGAATCAATTGTGCAGAAGACAAATGGTTTTATCTCCGCTTCGATGCTGGCGATGAAAGCAAAGTCATTCGACGATGGACTCTACGCATCAGTTGACATAATGGCGCATGAAGGAGTGAGTACTTTCGCTGGCAAGCGTCATCTTGTTGCCGAGGTAGTGAAACGAGCATTGGCACGGAATGCTGCAGACACTTCAGCAGGGCTGCAAATTTTGGCTGCGGCCGCTCAGAAAGGCGGTTCTCAAATCAATTTGCCGCCTGCACTGCAGAATCACGTTGAAGGTATGATCGCCAGTTTTGACTCGTCTTTCATGAGTAAACCGCTCGGCTTTTACGCATGGACAAGAGAGCTTGTGTCGGTTTTCCAGCACGATCGACTGCTGCAGCAAAAGACTGAAGACGAGAAATTTCTCTCCGTCATTTCGGTATTGAAAAATAGCAATGAACTGAAACAGGCTTATTTTGCCTATCTCAATCTAATCAGCCGCTTGACCAACCCGCTTACAAACGTCGGACTGGCAACTGCACTGTCTTCTCCGGAATGGACACCCCGAAACGATTCGCTGTCATTTTTCCCCACTTCCAGAAGCCATGAAACCAGTTTGATGGAGAGCGCATTCAAGGGAGACGAAAAGGTCGAAGGCTCTCTCATCGATGAATTGCTGAAGCGGGTGAAAACCGGGCAACTTCAACTTAAACCAACTGAGCAGTCCGGATGGTACGACTGGCAGCTATATGCTCTCGAACCGCTGGCAATCCTGGATAGGATGCCGGAGGCGAAGCATCTGCATGCTTCAGCGAAGTACAAAAAACGCCTGGATGATTTGTTCAAGGGGCTGTATGCGCTTACCAGAGAAACGCATGTAAAACAGCTATCCATGATGGTCGGATCAGCCCCACCTCGGCTGACGCTCACTCCGGAATTGCGCGTTGAACCATTGCCTTCTTTCTATTTGCGCAGAGCCAGTTCTTATGCGTTCATCAGATTTACGCTCGAAAAGATTTTCAGCTCTGCCGAATTAAGCAGCGTAAAACGCATCAGTCCTGAATCAGAACCGACGATGAATCTCTGGCAGGAGATGGCTTACATGGAAGATTTGTTCCTGGGAGCGCATGCCATCGCCTGTGACGATCTCGGCATGGCGCCATTTAGCGACATGGTTGGCGTGGACGCAGCAAGACTTGAGCCGGCAAGGAAGGTGTTTCGCGAGTGGGCTCTATATCCTCACGGAGATCCCGATGTCTCACGCGATGCGCGCATGATGGTACCTGTGTCTGTAGATGTGCTTGGCAGAGTGCAGGTCTGGTGCTTCTTGGGCTGGAGCACGATGAAACTGGTGGCTAATTTCGACGCAGGTAATTTCGGTCGCTTACTTTCCGTCAAACCTGACGGTACTGAAGGGGTAGTCGACTCAAGCGGCTGCAAACTCTATGGCGCCAGCTATTACGCGGCGTACCCGATTATGGCTGAGATATGGATTTCGCAAAGCAATGTGATGATCAGATCCGATTTCCGCGCCTTTTGCGATCGTTTTACCTCCGAGAAAGAAATCATGGAGAACCTGACAGCATAGAGTTGCATTACATTTACGATGCGTCTCGATTGGCTGCTTCTATGGCAGCCATAATCGGTCTGTCCTGTCCTGTCCTGTCCTGTCCTGTCCTGTCCTGTCCTGTCCTGTCCTGTCCTGTCCTGTCCTGCCCTGCCCTGCCCGTTAACTGGTTCTACACTCAATGTGTAATCATACTTCCAGCCGGGTCCTCCTGCCCACACCATGTTGCCGACTTTGTGATTGGGAGTCTCCATATGGATTGTCGAAATTCAGCTCCGCTTTGCCGGGTGACGAAAGACCCTTAGCAGAAGCGCTATTGCGAGCGGCAGCAATAAGAAAAACCAGGGATTGAACTGACCACCTTTGAGCAGATAGTTATGTTGTATTTCGATTGAAAATGGCAAAAGGAATGCGATGGCGCCGAACATTACGCCCAGTTTCCACCCCTGTCCAAATGGAACCAGAGAGTCATTGAAAATCAAGATTATTGTCGGAACGAGTAACAACAAATCGTAAGTGTGACAGTGCATTGACATAACTAGAGCCAGGGGCATCACGGCTAGAACGCCTGACAGCAGGCAGTTCTGACTATTGCGAAACTTCCAGCCGACAAACATTGCAAATGCTATTGTTGCTAAATAAAGTGCGGAAGTGACTGCAAAAATACCGGCTGACGCAGAAGGAAACAGGCGCATCAGCTGCCCTCTGACGGTCGGCGTTAATTCAGGCTGCATGAAAGGAAGGCTGCTTGGCGCGCTGACCAGTGCTGCATAGTTGGCCAATCCAGTTTGTCCAATTTGCAGAAATGCGATGATGCTGAGCAAAAGAAAAACACCCAGGCATACGATCAAAGGTTTGAATCGTTTGGTACCGGCAAGATATGCCACAAACGGTAAGAACTGCTGCGGTTTCAAAACAATCAAAGCGAGCCATAATCCGGCGCCGATATCCTGTCTTTTTTCGAGACAACGGATCGTACTGATATACGACAATAAAAGAACAGGGGCAAGTTGATCGATGCGCAGAGAGTTGTAGGCCGCATCGCAGAGCGTTATTGCTGCAATCAAGTAACATGTCTGTTTATAGCCGAGATTGAATGTTTTCCGCAAAAGACAAATCGACACTCCCAGACTGACCGCCAACAATGTCTTCCATGCATAGCGGATCAAATCGGGTGGAATAAGCCCTATCGGCGACAGCAACGCCAGACCTTGCGGTGGAACGAATAATGGAACTACGCGACCAGACATGGCGGGAAAGAGTTTGTTCTGCGCTTCTCCAATGCCAGCGATCGTATATGCCAGCGCGCCATTGCCTTCGAAAATCAATTTTGCCGGCGCGTAATACTCCGGCAAGTCACTAATGCCGCCGAACGCAGGCAGCGACAAGTAGGTGAGCGCGCCCAACGTGACGACGCCCAATACGGCAAAGAGCGTGGCTACCACATTTTCAATTCGAGCCTTTGCCTGAGCCTTTTTTGCAGCAGCAAGCTGGTCTTGATCTTCACCAGGGTTTTCGTTGGTTGTCAATCTCTGCCTTCTTCCATCAGGCGTTGCCTGTATGGTCTTTAAGAGCTTAGCGTAGTTGTTTCAATCATTGCTGGCAAGTGGGTCTATAACTGCCGAAGATGCTACGATGTCTTGTTTTGGTCTGGGTTTTGACGGCGCCGTGTGCTCCACTTTAAGACCGCAGGCATTGGCAACCAGGAAATTTCTTCGGACGTGCAAAAGCTCTCGATTCTAATACCTGTCTACAACGAACTCGGCACGCTGGTTCAGGTGTTGGATAACGTTATCAAGGCTGAAACGCAAGGGCTGGAGAAAGAGCTGATAATTGTGGACGATGGTTCGACCGACGGCACTCGCGACATTCTGTCGACACTTGACGCGCGAGAGTACAACGCCAAGATTTATTTTCACGACAAAAACATGGGCAAGGGCGCGGCTCTGAGAACTGCGCTGCAAAACGCGACCGGCGACATCATTTTGATTCAGGACGCCGACCTTGAATATGACCCGCGTGAATATAACGAGTTGCTCAAGCCGATCATGGAAGACCATGCCGATGTTGTTTATGGGTCGAGGCTGTCTGGAGGAAAACCAACAAGGGCGTTTAAAATCACGCATTTGTTGGGCAATAAATTTCTCAGTTTTTTGACGAACGTTTTGTACGACTGCACGCTAACCGACATGGAGACTTGCTACAAGGTCTTCAAAGCAGAGTATTTCAAGAAAGTGGAGATTCGCTCCAACCGCTTTGACTTCGAGCCTGAGATCACCGCGAAAATTTTGAAACAGAAAGTGCGGCTAATAGAACTGCCGATTTCTTATTTTGGTAGAGACTATGCCGAAGGCAAGAAGATTACGTGGCGAGACGGTTTCGCAGCCATTTTTGCGCTGGTGAAGTTTCGGTTTATGGATTAGATTAGCAGAAGTCTAATCGAATCGTCCGGCGCAGAATGACTATGCGGGCTTGTCTCGTTTTTCTAGTCTGTCCATGCGTCTCTCTACTTTAGCGATGCGATTCTCCAGGACAGCGTTAGCTTTCTCACTTTGTTGCAAAAACGAGCTGATGCCATTCAGTTTTGATGATGTATCCGATGCAAACTCATTCAGCCTCGTGATTACTTCATTCACCTTCGTGTTTGTTGCATCAACTTTCGCGATAGTTTTATCCAGCCTCGTGACTGTTTCATTCAACCTACTGTTTGTTTCATCCAGCCTACTGTTTGTTTCATCCAGCCTACTGTTGGTTTCATCGATTCTTGAATTTGTCCCGTCCAGCTTTTCTCCCAGCATGCCAAAGCCGCTTCTCATTTCGTGTCTGAGCATCTCGATAAGTTTGGAATCGCTTGCCATTACGTGCCCCTCCGTCTCTACAATATTTCAGACGGAAGAAGCGTGTCAATAGTTCAATTCATCTAGTGGTGAGCACCAGATTTAATCTCGTTGGAATTTCAGGACTTTTCCTGGAGCGAGCGTGGAAAGCGGCCTATAGCTTATCCATCAGCAAATCCAGCTAGTGCCCAGACGCACGAGAGCATTGAGCCAAGCTGTGGTAACCTCTCGCGTCTTAGCCAGATCATCAAAAACACTAAAATGCATGACACCATGGGACATCACAATGTGCGGCGATGTAGAGCTTTTGTACCAGCGCGTCGTCATTGCTCATGTAAGTTCCACCAGCCGACAAAGAGCGTTTAAATCTAAACTAGCTCAGATGCATGGGGCTGTCACTGGTAAAAACCCTGCTTCCCGCCAGGGGAGTCTTGATGAATTCTGTATTTTTCTGTCTGATTAGAGACATTGGAGTGCATATCAGCTTAGAAGGACACAAGCTGTGGGAGGATCTATGGCGGAAGGATCATTGAAACTGGCACTCCAGTGGAAAGAATTGTTTGCTGAAGCTAAACAGCAGATTGACTCGGGTGACTTCGCAGGTTCTTTGTCAACGCTTGAGAAAGCACAAGAGGTGATCGAGTCTCTCGCCGCCGCCGAGAATACTGGGCGTCCTGAACTGCGTCTGGCTGAGACTTTCGAGCGAATGGCTTATGCTTATCATCAGCAAGGGATATTGACCGATGCGGAGCGCCTGTACAGAAGTGCTCTGGAGATCGCCAGCGCTCATATGATTAGTTTTTTTGTCAAGGAGGCTATCTCTCAAAATCTGGCGAAGTTGTTGATTGAAACAGGCCGAGAAGAAGAGGGGCAAGCGCTCTTGCAGCGATATCCCGTAAGAGATGTAAAACCTGCCAAAGAGGTTGAATTGTCTCAGCAACTTGTAGAAAGTCTGCTCCGCTCTGTCAGTAATCTCGTATTATTCGCCGGCGACAAAGCTGCGCAGGTTTCTTCCTTGATGGGCGAGCTGGTTGACTATTGCGAAAATGCCTATGGTTCCGACAGCTATCTATTTGCTGAAGCGGCAATGAAGCAAGGCAAGTTGCAAATAAGAATGGAGATTTCATCAGCAAATGTATGGTTCAAGCGGGCGCTGCTTGCAACACTGAATTCCGGCTGCGCCCATGAAGACATCGTGCCAATCGCTGTCGACGTTGCGTTAAGCGAACGGAATAGCACTCTGGGCAAAGCACTCACAATCAAGTACCCTGACCGCAATGAACACTCGATACACAATATTGCCAATTCAGTTGCGCAAAAAATCAGTGCTCAACTGGGCGCAACAGCGCCGAGTTCAACTGTATCGAGCTCAACAACTCCCAGTATGAGTGTTGCCGACGCTGAGCAAGTCATAGAAGATTGGCGGAAATCCCAGCCTGCAATTGTGGGAATTCTTACGAGTGAGGCTGAACGGTATACTGAGCTGCTTGCACTTATTGATAAGGCTTTAGTTTTAGTGGAAGGAGTGGAAAGAAATGAATCGCATCCGCTAAGCACAATCAGCATTCTTTCTCAAAAGAGCCGGCTGCTGCAAAAGCTGGGTGACATTGCAGCGGCTAAAGCGTGTAAAGAAAAGGAATTGCAAGTGATCTCCAGTCACTGGGGAGAAGGTCACACAGTGATGATTGAAGCTTACGAGGAATATCTCAAGCTCGGAAAGGCTGGCGACTATCCGAATCTGCAGCCGATTATGGACAAGGCAATCAACTGGCAGTTGATCAAAGA
>JADZFV010000233.1 GCA_020854255.1 Candidatus Melainabacteria bacterium
TCACAGGCACGTCGGTGGCCTGGAAAAGCGGCACCTGGAGGCTCTCGCCTTCCAGAAGCGTGACCTTGCCCGGCGCCGTGTAGAGCTTGTGCTCGCCGACCGTCTGAGCGGATGCCTGGCGGATGTTATGACGCTTGGGCGCAGCCATAGCCATCATGCGCATGCCGCCGCCGGCCGATTCGAGTCCGCCATCCTGCTGTCCGATGTTGCCGGCAAGCAAATGCAGCTCGGCGTCATGGTAGCTGGCGCCGGAGTTGTTGGTGACGAAAACCGAGCTGTCGAATCGCTTCAACTGCCCGGCCGTTTCGTCATAGACGGCATTGTGGTTGGCACTCCAGCCGAGCCCGCCTGAGCGGAAGAGAATCCGCACGGTGTAGCTGCCGGCGCTGTCGGCCAGTGCCGAAACAGCCAGGTGCGCCTTCTCGTTCAGTCCCTCGGGGACGCCGTCCAGAAGCTCGGTTTCCTCCAGGTCCGCGTAGCGAACCAGAGCCGGCTTCTCGTTGTCCTTCATGATCAGCAGTTGATCGTTGAGCACCGCCTGAAGCGTGCCCTGAATCGAGCGCTGGCGGCCGGAATTGGAGCGAACCTTGAGGTTGACCCGCGAGCCCACGGAGCGCTGGAGAATGGCAGCCGAAGTCAAATTCGCCTGCTGGTAGGAAATCGGGCCGAGCGTGAAGCTGCCCACTCCCTGGAAATCCAGCACGACCAGCGTGCTGGGGAGATACTGCGAGGGCATGCCCTGCAGCTGAATCTCATTGGCGCCGTCCTTAAGGTGCAACGGACGAGTCTGCTGCACCACCCCAAAGCCCTGGTAGACGGTAAGGACAGTGTTATCGCCCGCGGCAGAGCGGACGAGGTTGGCGTTTTTGCGTGATGTCTTCTTGCTCACTGTAAATTCTCCGAATCTGTTTTAGATTGCCGGTGCAGGCAAAGCGGGTCGGGTGCCCCAACCGCAAAGACTTCACCTGGCACTTACGCAAATACTGAAGTCGTCAGGGTTGCTGACGATGTTGGAGGGAGCAATCTGTTCGTTTTACGCGTAGCGCACTGTGGGTGCGCTACGATTCTCTGCGGCGAAGAGCAGGTTCGATGCTGCTTCACCGCTTTCTCTGTTCAGAAAGGGGCGGCGCCGTCGCCCCTGCAAAACCTGAGCCGTCGGCTATGAGGTAACGGGCATCATTGCCCGTTTTCGAGAGTTAGAGACGGGGGCAAGCGCCGCCCGCCATCTTCTCCAGCTCGGCAATCCGCTCGCTGACGGGCGGGTGCGTGAGCTGCAGATACTTCCAGAACGCCTTGATGCGGCCCCAGATGCCCACAGGCTTCGGGTCCGGCGCCAGAGCGTCGAAGAGCGGGTCGATGGTCATCATCGGGCGGAACACCCGGAAGACCTCGGCATCGCGACCCTTGGGCCGGTTCTTCTCGACGAACGCCACCAGCTTCTGGAGCGCCATCGAGAGATCGCACGGCTTCAAGGTCATGAGCGACCCGGTAGCGTCGGCGCCGGATTCACGCGAGCGCACGACAAAGAGCTGGACGACGCGAGTGATCTGACCTGTCAGCCAGAAGATGGCGTACATGACGATCCACTCAAGAACACCGGTCAGGAAAGACTTCTTGCGACCGGTCTGGAAGCCGAAGTCCTTCTTGAAGATCCGGATGGTGCCGAGCAGAGCCCGAACAGCCTGGTCCGAAATCAGGAAGAAGAGCGACGAGAGAACCGAAATGAGCGAATTGATGCCCACGTCGTAATTCTTCACGTGCCCGAGTTCGTGCGCGAAGACGGCTTCGATTTCGTCGTCGGTCATGCCGCAATTGAAGAGCCCCTTGGTCGCAGCCACGACCGCCTTGCGGTGAATCGGGCCGGTAGCGAACGCGTTGGGCAGCGGGTTGTCGGCGATGTACACCTTGGGCTTGTACTTCAAGCCGCTCTTGGGGAACACCTTGTCGACAATGGCGATCAGGCGCTGATCGTCCGGCTTGGACGGGTCAACGGGAACCGCCTTCTGAAGTTTCAGCGCGATGTCCGCACTGAACCACCACATCACGACCGGTAGCAAGCACCAGAGCATGCCGAAACCGACCGTGTATTGGAAATTGACAGCCACCAGAGCAGCCAGAACGAGACCGCCCATCATCAGGTAGCCAAAGATTGTTTTGGCCCAGGTCCACAGAAGCCGCGCACGCGCAGCTTTGTTGACCTCATCGGGGCCGAGCACAGGATGTCGTGCCATGTTAGACCTCCTTTAGAGGGTTATTAGAACTGCTGTAAAATCAGCAGTGGAACGCAACATTGCGCTCCGAATTAGAGAACGAGGAAACTTGAAGCGATTAATGCGATGGCTCGGCCTGCAGGCGCGCACCAAATACAACACCACCGGTCCGGTTTCCATCTCGCTGAACGAGAAGAGAAAATGCGACACGAGCTGGTGCGAACCTGTATTTAGTGCTTAGAGGCTCTGAGTCAGAGAAATGAGAAAAACGAACTGAAAAAACATAAACGGCCAAGAACTTGGTAATCAACTGCTACTTGTTGAAAAGAACTATATCTTCCAGGGTTTCAGCGCGCGCGCCCGAACGTCAGCAGACACGCACATCTTCGCTATTATCTTGATTAGTTTTTCAAAACGCTTATCCGGCAATAGTTTTCAGAACTATGGTTAACACTCGATCAGTGCTCGCAAACCCGCATGACATCTCGGTTTTCAAGAGAGCTCAGCAGTTAGCGCAGCTCGACAAGTGATACCGCCGGGACTTCCCGAATGCCACTTGCCAAGCGTCACAAAACCCTTACCGCAAGCAACTTTAGAACGAACTGGTATCAGAATCGAGAAGACCACATGCGGAGGCAATTCACTTGTCATCTCTGGCGCAACACTTACCTCCACTCGCGCAGCGCTTGTCATCCTCGCGCGCCCGTTAACAGAGCTGCGCCAAAAGAACATCTTGTTAACCTGTCTTGAATCGTTGTTTTTAGCTGTTTCGATTGTTTACCTTGCAGTTCATCTCTTTTTCTTTTTATTCAGAGCCAAAAGCTCAACCAAACCAGTTGTTATTCAGCGCCAACATCATTCGCCGGCACGCCTTGTGCAGCGCCTGAGACCGCTGTTTCAACTAAAACGAAATCCGACGACAGAGCTAACTGTGGTCGCAGCGATGGAACGCACAAAGTGCGCTGCCAAATGCAGGAACGCACTGTGTGCGCTCCGAAACATGGAGTCTATCTATGAAACTGTTTGGAACTTCTGTATCATCCGACCACTTGAAGCACGACTTCCTCGCTTCCATAGTGGTTTTCCTCGTCGCGCTGCCACTCTGCATGGGCATCGCCATCGCCTGCGGCGTGCCTCCGGCACAAGGGCTGATCACTGGTATCGTTGGCGGCATCATCGTCGGCTTATTTTCAGGTGCTCCGCTTCTCGTCAGTGGCCCCGCCGCCGGTCTGACCGTGCTTGTTTTCGACATCGTACAGAGGCACGGTTTGGCAACGCTGGCACTAATAGTCATGGCAGCAGGAGCTATTCAGCTTCTGGCCGGCGCCTTCAAGTTAGGTCGCTGGTTTCGGGCGGTATCACCAGCGGTAATTCACGGCATGCTGGCCGGCATTGGCATTCTTCTGTGCGCCGGACAGTTCCATGTCATGCTGGACAAAACACCGCAGAGTTCCGGACTGCCCAACCTCCTTTCGATGCCTCAGGCAATCTGGGAAACCTTCACTCTCACAGGTGGAGCCGGCTCTCTCTTCGCCCTCGGACTGGGAGTGTTCACTCTGGCAGTTCTGCTGATCTGGAAACGCTTCGGGCTCGACAAACGCCTGCATGTTCCCGGTCATCTTCCCGCCATCGCCGGCGCCACCATAATCGCTCAGTCATTCAGCTTGCCGGTGCATTATGTCCCGGTGCCCGACAGCTTGATCGATGCCATCAGTTTCGCTGGACTAAGCAATCTCGGGCAGTTGATTCATGCGCCGGTGTTGCTGTCCGCCCTGTCTGTGGCACTGATAGCCAGCGCCGAAACGCTCCTTAGCGCCACGGCCGTCGACCAGATCCAGAAGGGACCGCGGGCGAAGTACGACCGCGAGCTCATGGCACAGGGTTTCGGTAACATGCTGTGCGGGCTTTTCGGGGGGCTGCCGATGACAGGTGTAGTAGCCAGAAGTACCGTCAACGTCCAGGCGGGTGCACGCACACGCTGGGCGACCATTATGCACGGACTGCTGATTCTCATCGCTGTCGCGCTCATCCCCTTCGTGCTCAAAATGATCCCGATCGCTGCGCTGGCCGGCCTGCTCGTCTTCACCGGTTTCAAGCTGGTCGACACGGCAGTCTTCAAAGGTCTGCGCGCCTACGGTCACAACCAGGCGACGATTTACCTGGTCACCATTGGCTTCATTGTCTCGACCGACCTGCTCATCGGTGTTTTCGTAGGCTTCACGCTCTCGCTTATTCGGCTGATTCTGACGATGGTCGATCTCAACATCGAAACCCGTCAGGATGCCGCCGAAGGCGCAACCGTAATCGACGTGAAAGGCACCGCTACCTTCCTGGGTCTGCCGAAATTGGCCGAGGCTCTGGAATCTCTGCCCGCGGTCAGCCGGGTAATTGTGGACGTGAGCGATCTCGTCTTCATCGACCACGCCTGTCTGGAACTCTTCAGCCAGTGGGAAAAACGTCACATTGAAGGCGGCGGTCAGGTCTATATCAACTGGGAAGATCTCAGACGGCTGTGCGGCAGCCCCGCCGACGTTTCTTGAGTTTCCTTTCAAGCACCCCGCCCTTAAGGGCGGGGTTTGACCGCCTGTTTCTTAGCAGGCAGTAAGCGTAAGCACGCTGCCTGCAACCAACAACGGAATCACACCATGTTGTCCTCAATCGTAGTCTCGATTATTACTGTTCTTCTCTCGATAGGCGCCATCTGGCTGCTGTCGTCATTGTCGCGTGCCGCCTCCGGCAGGCAACGTCCAAATCGCGCCCAGCGCGACGCCTTCGATCAGTGCGAAAAGCTGCTTCCACAGGCTTATCTTGCCGAATCTTGCGGCAACGTCGACGACGCCCAGTGGAAATTCGGCCAGGCCCTTTCCCGGGCCCGCATCTCGGAAGATGCGCTGCAGCTGTCCGAATCGCTCAACGGGCTTGCCCGGGCGCGCATGAAAAAGGGTGATGGCAGATCCGCAATTCCCCTCATCGAAGAGGCTCTGTCACTGGAGCCCAGGTGGTACACGTCCAAACCCAATTATTCGGCGCTCATGCGTCGCGAGTTGGAAGAGGCCAGGGCTATCGCCGCTACGCAGGCCGACTGACTTATCGTCACCTTCGCATTCGCTTTCGGCTGCAGCATCGCCTGCGAGGCGAAGATGCGTACCCGGGCTGGTTGACAGCGCCGCTCTCTGCAAGCGAGATCCGGTGCGCTGACAAGCCCGTGAAGCAAGTCACATCTATTAATTCAAGCAAGCAGGGCACCATATTCGGTGCCCTGCAGGGCAGAAGGAGTTACCGAAATGAGTGGTCCCATACTTCTCATCAGCTTTGTTGCAGCGCTAGCTCTGGGCTATGTACTGCAACGCGCAACGGACAAGACCGGCTGGATCGGTCTTGCCCTCATGTTCGCAACCGGTGCGCTGGCACTGATTGTGCCTACCTACAACGGCTTCGATATGTTCAATTTGTTCGGGCTGTCCATGATCTTCGGATTCGGCATCACGCTGGCCGACAAGCGCCAGAAGGCGCTGAAGAAAAAGGCAGACTGGGCGAAGCTCAAGACCGAGCGCCCCCAGTTCCGCCATTGCCCTAGCTGCACCAGCAAGCTGGAAGAGCGTGAAGTCGACGAAAAGAAGCGGCTTGCCTGCACGTACTGCACGTATGTGCACTGGAACAATCCGCTGCCGGTTGCCGCATCCATCGTCCCGCACAAGTCGGGCGGCATCGTCCTTGTCAAACGCGGCGTCGAGCCACGCATGGGCAAGTGGTGTCTGCCTGCCGGTTTCATGGAGGTGGGAGAAACACCTGAGCAGGGCGCAAAGCGCGAAGCGGCGGAGGAAGCGACGATCGACATCGAGATCGAGCGCCTGATTTACACCTTCGCGCCGCCGCAGCTGCCGCAGGTACTTATGTTCTTCGTAGCCAGGGAAATCGATCAGACTCCGACTCCAGGCAGCGATGCACAGCAAGCGCGCGTCTTCCAGCTCGACGAGCTGCCTGACGACATGGCTTTCTCGAGCCACGTCGAGGCAATCAAGCGCTGGCGCCAGTCGATCGATCGCTGACACGGGACGGCAATCGCTGAGCCGAGCCGGTTTACTCGTTACGAAAGAACGGTTTAGGTTGACCTTGTCGGTCCCGGAGCCATTCTCAAATTGAGGATATTTCAATGTCCAAGTCGAATGAAATCTCTACGGCGGCGCCTCTGGCCGCAACGATCATCACCGGCGGCGGACGCGGCATCGGCTGGTCGATCGCCATGCGCATGGCCCAGGAAACAGCCGTGCTTGTCGTGGGCCGCACAGAAGCCGACTTGAAGCTGGTCTGCGAGGCAATCTCGCAGGCAGGCGGCCAGGCCGACTATGTTATCGGTGACGTTTCGAAACCTGCGACTGCACGGAAACGAATGCGAGCTTAAGACGGAGTTCAGAAAAAACGTTTTCCAGTTCTTCATGTCAGCTGCGCAACCTTACGAAGCTAACATGAGAAGTCTGAAAGGTAATTGTGACCCATACTCCTTGCTGGAACTATGCAGGATATGTTTAGGCTCTATTACATCTCTTCGTTCACTTCTTCGGCTCCCAGCCACCCAAAACCCAAACCCAGCCAATTTAACTTTCTTTCTTTCAACACCCAGGTGTTGATGGAAAGAAACTGCTGTGGCTCAAGTTTGCCGAGATTGAACGAATTTCACCACCGCAATCGCTTGCAGTGGAATCGCTGATTGGGCTCGGCGTGGTGCCGAGTTCAGCCTTCTTCAAACATCTAGCGGCCTCTTCGCCGCTGGATAGACAGTAATCCGAGGAAACAATCATGTCCAAAAGAAATTTGGCGGTCATCATCGGCGGCATTCTGCTTGTCGGTCTCGTACTCGTGACCCCCGCTCTGCTCAACCGGTCGATCCTGCCCGAAGTCACTCAGACCAACGTCGAAGCCGAAGTCATCAACTCCGACCGTCCGGTCGTTCTGCTCGTCACCAGCGGCAATTGCGGCACGTGCAAGGACGTCGCCCAGAAGCTCAAGGCAAAGGGTGAGAAGGACTCCACCGTGAAGTTCATGCAGATCCCGTCGGCGGTTGTCGGTGCCCCCGATCAAGCACTGCCGATGGTACTGGTGATGCTGCCCGGAGTTCCCGACCCCATCTACCAGAAAACGCAGTTCAACGCCGGCAACATCGACGCGCTCGTGGCGAAGATTGGCGAAATCGAAGTTCTGCGCAAGGAATTCGTCGCCAAGAACAAGCCGTTCGACGACCAGATCGCTGACGTCGAAAAGCGCGCCCAGACCGCTCTTGCCCCCATCCAGGCGGAGCTCGAGGCAGCGCTGGCGCCGTTCAAGCAGCAGGCCAAGGAGATCCAGGAGCGCGCCCAGACGGCGCTCGGTGATCTGCCCGAACAGCTGAAGAACGCGAAGGACCAGGCCGAGGCCCTCAAGATCCAGATCGAGATCATGCAAAAGTCTCAGCCGTTCCAGCAAGAGATGGCCGCTCTGCAGAAGAAAGCTGCCGACGCGACCAGGGACATCCAGCAACGCGGTGCTGCCGTGATGAAGCCCTTCCAGGAGGAAGCGGCGGGCATCGAGGCGAACCGCGAAAAGGAGCTGGGTGACCTTCAATCCAAGATTCAGAAGGCCGTCGGCGAGCTGGGACAGCTCTAAGCGCCTTCTGTCCGCCTGATGCGCCCCTCAAAAGGGTTCATCAACACCGGCGACTGCGAGCGGTGAAATTCCTTCGGGAATCTTCGCCGTTCGCTTTTTTCGCCCCTTGCTACTACCGCCCGTCGTACATGCATCGTCATCCGAACATATTCAGTGACGTGCGTGAGGCAGTCAATGTGGTAAGCGAATATGGAGCGGTGGGCTGCGATAGAAGCACTGTACGCTTCGTCGCGATCAAGGTAGGGGCGCATTGTATGCGCCCGTTTAAA
>JADZFV010000234.1 GCA_020854255.1 Candidatus Melainabacteria bacterium
AAGTCGCAGTAGAGTCCGGATTCCTGGTGCGAAGGGGTCGGTCCGAGATGGTAGCCGTTGATTTCAATAGGGTGGTCCTCGGCGATGGCTTCGTGAAACTGCCCTGGTGTAAGCGCCGATACCAGTACACAGATATGCTTGTTTGCTATTTTTTCGTGCTTAAGCCCAAACAAGTTGCAAAAGGCGGGATTGGCATCTTTCACTTTCAGTTCGCGGCTGATGCGGACGATGCCGACCGGAGCGCACTCTAGAATTTGTTGGACGGTCTCTCGCTCGCTTTCCAGCTGTTTTTGCTCGTATTTCTGAAGGCGCCGGCGCTCGACACAGCCGTTCAGGGCATCGAAAAGCAAGTCACCATCAAGGTTTTGCCATACTAAAAATTGCTGCGCACCCCAATTGAGGCTGTCGATGCCGATGTGCTCGTTTTCGGGAGCACAGAGGGTGATGATGGGCACACCGGGCGCCTGTACCTGGAGTTTGAGCACGGCATCTAGGGTTTCGGTGGGCTGACAGTGCGCCTCAATCAAGATTACATCGGTTTTCCCCCTGGTGAGGGTCTGCAGGGCATCCGGCAGAGTATTGGCACAATCTATAAAAACCGGAACCGTTCGCCCTTTTTCTAGAACCTGTCTGACTTTTCCGGAATCCAGGTTGCCGCCAGGAAGAAGCAGAACATTAATTACGTTCATGTCCGCTGTGGTTTCATAGAGGTTAGTCATGAGATCTGGACGCCTTTTATAAGGTATGCCATGTTTTAGTTTCATACCACGCCAATTCGAAAATAGAACCTGATTTTGCTTTCCTGGACGGCGATTTGGGATTCTCTCGCAAGAGCCCAGAGGAGCCGGATTGGGCGCCTTCCGGCGGCTTGCCCGGTTGCTGATAAATCGGCAAGATGCCGACAAATAGGGGCAAAATCGCAATTCTGGGTATGTTGAGGGTGGTTGACCGCAGCATATAGCGGCATGGCAGCGCTCAGACATGTCTTACGAACCACAGCACGACGAAGATAAGGCAAGAGGGGTCGGCGAACTTCTAAAGGAAGCGGCCACAGCTCTTAAGCTGCAGCGGTTTAAGGATGCAGAAGATTTTTGCGTGCAGGCGCTGGGTGTTCTGGACAAAGCCTCCGCTCTCGAGCACCCCAGTAAGGCTATGGCACTGGAATTCATGGGCGATGCCCTGACCGGGTTGGAGCGCTATGAGTTGGCTGGCGGATTCTACAAAAGGGCAATGGACCTTTCCGAGCGTATCTATAGCCAGGAGAATCAGGTTTATATTTCGATTGTCTATAAGTTGGCGCGTACATATGAGAGTTTGAGCCTTCTTGACGAGTGCCAGCCATATTTCAAACTGGCTGACGAGCTAGCAAAACGCCATCTTTCCGCCGGGCACCCTCTGCGCGATACCATCGCCGACGGTTATGCACACTTGGTCTCACGCACGAAAAAACGTAGAGAGAAAGTGGTAGAAATCATGGACTCCTTCCGTTCTGGCAAGGATCGAAGCGCCGGAGACCGAGATAATCAGGAGTTTGATGAGGACGGAGAGGTCGATGTGACCCAGAAAGATGCCCCGCAACATCAGGAGCGTCACACCGCTCCGGGATACAAGGATTTACGCGAAAAAGCGACTCTATACAACAATTCTTCGGAGTCCATGCAAATGTGGACGAGCATTGCGCTGCTCTTTGTTGTCGCAGGGCTTGTCTATGTGGGCTTTCAGCAATTCTTTAAACGTACCACCGCGGTGGCGCCCAGTCCCGTGATTAAAGAAGAGAAACGTGAAATTACTGATTTTGTCAAATCGTATTCTTCGCTGGATGGTAAGCGCAAATTGAAAATCTCAACTGGAAACACAGGCGTCGTTGAATTTGGACCAACCAAAATCACTGCGCATGTTTTTCAGGGAGACGATGTCTGGAAGGCAGGCTCGCTGCAAGTGAAAAACCCTCTCAAGTTGACTTTTGTTGAATCTCAAACTGGCATCATGGATGATGCCGGCAACTTTTTGTATGCTGACGATTCACCGGAGTTGAAAACCCGCAATGCCATGCAGTCCGTGGCCAGGGCATTCCGCAATTCCTATCTGTTGCGCGGCAGCTTTCCGCAGAATGCCGACGAGTTGGCCCAAGCTCAAATCACTTATAAAAACCCGGTCAGCGGCAAGCTTGAGGCTCCGATCATTCAAATCTATCGAGGCGATCAAGGTTGGTCTCCCACTGATCCCGAAGAAAAGTCCACATTCGAGACCTCCTTCGAAGCGGGAAATTTGTGGACCAACGAACCGCCTTTCTTGCCTGGTTCTGTGCATACTTTCCTGCTGGCCGGTGCGCCCAGTGATGACCCTGGTGCCAGTTCAAATCGTGCGTCGGTTGTGATCATCAAAGGCGCAGACAGAAACAGCGCGCCTATAAGACTTGATGAGGAGAAGGCTTTGCTCATTGTATTGACGCCAAAAACAGAACGTTCTACAAGCAGCTCCAACACATTTCCGGCAGAAGCGACGGGCTCGCAGGACGCAATTGTCACCATTCGAAGCGGGAAGTAACTGCGCCGGTTCACGTTTGCTTGCATTTTGTGGTTTTGGGTTGATTTTGAAGCGGGCTGTGTTAGTATTGCCTGGTCTGTCCGCGGCCGATTTCCTTATGGAAGTATCTATTTTGCTGACGCGCCAATTCTCTAATTCTAAATCTGGCTGGTGGCGCTGGTTTCATTTACCGGGTAAGTCGTTTGCGACCCGCTGTGATGCGCGCATAAATTAGAGCCGAATAGGCTAAAAGCATCTCAACCGCAGGCTTACCCGTAAGGTACCTGCGGTTTTGTTTTGCCTCGATGGCATAAGGAAATAGAGATGAATAAGCCAGTAATCGACTTAGAAAACGGTTTAGAACGCGATGCCAGAAACGATGTGAGACATGAAATGAAGAAGAGCCCTGATACCGAATTTGCGATAAATCGTGTTACCGGCGACAAAAGTAGCGCAATTTCGTATTCTGCTGACTTCACAACGCCTGTAGCGCTGTTCGATAGACTTTCGAGAAGTTCCAGAGATGCTTTTCTATTTGAGAGCACGGAAGGCGACGGAAGACTGGCGCGGTATTCGTTTCTCGGTGTCGATCCTTTGCTAGTAGTTGAATTTGACGAAACGCACGCGCATGTTGAATGTCATGCCGACAATTTAGACAATGCTCGCGTGAGTTTTTCGATTGATAGCCCGATCGACTTTCTCAGAAATCTGCTCAAGAACAATCCTGTTCCCAGTCACCCACTTATTGCCGAAGCACCTTTTGCCGGCGGTTTGGTCGGATATCTGGGATATGGAGCGACAAGTTTTACCGAACACATTTCCCAACAAAGTAGCTCAGTTTCGCGTGTGCCAATCGGACGCTACGGACTCTACGATTCATTTGTGCTATTCGACCATCAGTATCGGCGGGTTACTTTTTTCTCCGCTCGTGGCGAACAGCATATCAACGAGCTTGTCCATCGCTCTCTTCTTCATTCGCAATTGCCGCCATTTCGACTGGACATGCCAAAACTGAGCAAAGACGAGCTTTTCAAAAATGTCACTGGACCATTCACTCGCGAGAGTTTCATCAATGCCGTCCTTGCAGCAAAAGGAAAAGTACTTGAAGGAGAAGTTTTCCAAATTGTAGTCTCGCAGCGATTTTCGCTGCCCATTTCGGCTCCGCCCATCGATGTCTATCGCGCATTGCAGGCGACCAATCCCAGCCCGTATGCTTACTTCTTAAAGTGCCCTGGATTCTCATATTTAGGCTCGTCTCCTGAAACATTCGTCAGAAGTACTGAAGGGCAGGTGTTGTTGTTGCGTGCCATTGCAGGCACCCGTCCGCGCGGAAAAGATCGTCTCGAAGACGTTGCGTTGGAGCTGGAATTGAAGCAGAGCGAAAAAGAAATCGCAGAGCATCGCATGCTCGTCGATTTAGGACGCAACGACTTGGGAAGAATTTGCGCGCCAGGCACTGTCAAGATTGGCGAGCTGGCGTGCATGACGCGCTACACACACGTAATGCATTTGGCTACCGAAGTGACAGGCTCGCTTGCGCCCGGCAAAGATGTTTTCCATGCGTTTGAAAGTTGTTTTCCGGCAGGCACCGTATCTGGGGCGCCTAAGGTAAGAGCCATGGAGATACTTGCGGAGCTCGAGCCGGAGCAACGTGGGATATATTCAGGGGCAGTGGGATATTTCGATACTCGCGGCAACATGGATGGTGCGATCGCCATTCGGTCTGTGCTGATCAAAGACGGTATGGCTCATATAAATGCCGGTGCCGGCATCGTCTATGATTCCGATCCGGATATGGAGTACGAAGAGACCCGCAGCAAAGCGTTGAGCGTCATTCAAGCGGTCCGCATCGCTCACCAACTGACGGGGTCGAGATAAATGCGCACTATCATTATCGACAACTATGATTCATTTACTTTCAATCTCTATCAGATGCTGGTGCCCCTGGTGAGAAAGTTGGAGAAAAACGAAGCGGCCGATGTGGAAGTTTTTCGCAACGATGCAGTTAGTCTGGAAGAAATTCTCGAGATGAAGCCGACACACATCGTCCTTTCTCCAGGACCCGGGCATCCCTCAGTTGCACGTGACTTCGGTGTTTGCAAGGACATCATTCTTTCTCATAAGAAGGTAGGCGCAGCCCTTATGGGCGTCTGCCTCGGACATCAAGGAATTGTCGCGCATCTGGGCGGAGAGGTAGTCAGAGCGCCGGAAATAGTTCATGGAAAGACCAGTGAAATTTTCGTCGAAAATGATTCGCGCATATTTTCCGGTATCGGCAATAGCTTCGAGGCAATGCGATATCACTCACTGGTGGCGAAAGAAGAGACATTTCCATCCGAGCTAAAAGTGACCGCCAGAGAGCATAAGCTTGGTTTGATAATGGCGCTCGAGCACAAGAGCGAACCTATATACGGTGTTCAGTTTCACCCTGAGTCCATAGGGACGGAGAAAGGTTCTCTGATAATGGAGAATTTCCTTGCCATATGATTTCTCGTGAGCAAGTCACCGATATTGTCAATGCGCGACTGACGGATGAGGAGTTGGTCGAAGCATTGAAACAGCTGTCCACAGGCGCTGTTACGCTTGAGGTTTTGCGAATGTTCATTGAGGAAACGCGCGCTACCGCTGAGGGAAAAAACGATTTACCTGCAGGCACGGGTCTAATAGACGTAAGCGGAACAGGCGGCAGCGGCATTGCCCACTTTAATACTTCAACATTCTGCGCTTTCGTGCTGGCAGCCGGTGGTGTCAAGGTGGCGAAATTCGGAAATCGTGCTTCGCGCAGTGGCGCCGGCAGCGCTGATCTTCTGGAAGCGCTTGGAATTCCGCTCGATCTACCAGCAGCAAGAGTAGCCGACGTGATTGCGAGAGCCGGTGTGGCCTTCTTGTTTGCGCCTCACTACTACCCGGGATTGAAGCGCCTTGCCCCTGCGCGTAAAGCTGCCGGGCAGCCGACGGTCTTCAATCATATCGGTCCTTTGCTAAATCCAATCAGTCCGGAGTTTCGCTTGCTTGGTATTGCCTCGGAGCACGTATATCCGCTGATAGTTCAATATCTGCAAGAGTCGAATTCGGGACAATCTCTTGTGGTGCGCTCGCAATTCGGCATTGATGAATTGGTGCCCGGTTCTTTAAACACGGCTTCGTATGTAAGTGGTGGCACTGTGCAGGATCTGTCCTTTTCAGTCCAGGGGGGGCCTCTCTTTGATGGTGACAGTGCAAAACGAATTGATCTCGATTTGGCGCACAATGTCAGTGTTTTCAATCAATTGATGGATACTCGCCCAAATACTGATGTACAGCCCTGGCTCGATCTTGTGTGCTTGAATGCGGGAGCCGGTTTTTTTGTTACTGGTACTGTCAGCAGTATTGATGACGGTATCATTGTCGCCCGAGATTTGATCTGTGGTGGACGTGTGAAAGAAAAGGTTGACGAAGTCAGGCGCGTGTATGAAAAGTGTGCTGCATGAGATAGTCGAAAATAAGCGAGAGGAAGTGGCACGGCGCCAGGCCGACCGCCCTCTTTCTTCATTTGAGAAATCGGTTGTTCCGGGCGACAATTGCTTTCTTTCGTCGTTTGCCAACAAAACCTCTGCCAACATAATTGCTGAGGTCAAGCCTCGCTCGCCTTCAATGGGTGATGCGTCGAAAGGTTTTGATCTTGCTGCAGTGCTTTCTTCTTACAATAAGTACGCGCGTGCAATTTCAGTCTTAACCGACGAAAAATATTTTGGTGGCAGCCTCAGTCTTCTTTCTGAAGTTAAAAAGCTTTCTGAACTGCCCTTCTTGTGCAAAGACTTTATAATATCTCGCTATCAGGTTTACGAGGCAAGAGCAGCGCAGGCGGATGCCATACTCCTGATTGTCAAAGCTTTGACTGATGTGGAACTAGCAGGACTCTATGAAGACTGCGCCGAATTGGGGATGACGGCTGTTGTTGAAGTGCAAAATGAAGCAGAGATTGAGCGTTGTGTAGAACTGGAGCCTGAGCTAATCTTAGTAAACAACCGCAATCTCGATAGTCTGGAGATAGATCTCTCGACATGCGAGAGATTAATGCCTTTGATACCGGATACGGTAGTAAAGGTGGTGGCGAGTGGCATCGAAAACGCTCAGGACATCAAAAAACTCGCCTCTTTGTCGAACAATTTTCTAATTGGATCGAGCTTGATGAAGTCCGAGAATGTCGAGGAAAAGCTCAAGGAGTTAGCGACCGCATTAGACGGAATCAGTTTGGATGTTGACCGCGAGGTTGAGAAACTGCCTCATCAGGCGGAGTAAATGTAAAGAAGATGGGTACTAATATCAAAATCTGCGGTATTACTTCACTTGATGACGCTCTGGCAGCACTCGATGCCGGCGCTGATTACGTCGGTTTGATTTTTGCAGAAGGCTCGCCGCGCCGAGTGGAAAAAGCTGCTGCAAAGGAAATCATTGCGGCTGTTGAAGGGCGCGCAAAAGTTGTCGGTGTCTTCAAGGATCAAGAGCTCGATTATGTCGCAGATCTTGCTCAACTATTAGCGCTTGATTTTATTCAGTGTCATGGCGCGGAATCAATTGATTATGTTCGAGAGCTGCCGGCAAGAGTAATTCGAACTATTGAGTTAACGGGGCTCGATGCTGATGACTCGAACCAGGAGCAAACCGTGCAACTTAGCGAGTCTAAGGAACTTATTGATATGTGGCAGGGCGACGCCGCAATGATGTTATTCGATCGTCCTAAGTCGCTGTTTGATCCGAATTGGTATCAGCGTGCAGTGCAACAACTAATTGCTATAAAACCGCTGCCCTTGCCATTCTTCTTCGCCGGTGGATTGAGTGCTGAGAATGTGGGTGAGGTGGTCGATGCTCTGGAGCCTTTTGGCGTAGATGTTGCATCTTCAATAGAAAGCGCTCCAGGAAAGAAAGACGTTGTTAAAATGAATGATTTTTGCAGGGCGGTAAAACGTGGCTGCGGAGGAGTATCGGCATGCGAACCCTAGGTAAATTCGGCAGATACGGCGGCGTATATGTGCCGGAAACTCTCATGCCGGCACTTGAAGAGTTGGAGGAGGCTTTTGCCACCATAGTGCCGGGAGAAGAGTTTAAAACGCGCCTGGCTTCGCTGCTCACGGACTATGCCGGTCGTCCGACTCCCTTGTATCATGCCGAAAACTTGTCCAGGAAGTGGGGAGCGCAGGTCTTTTTGAAGAGGGAAGATTTGCTGCACGGCGGTGCGCACAAAACCAACAACGCTCTTGGGCAGGCTCTGCTCAGTAAAATGATGGGCAAGGAGCGCATCATTGCCGAGACGGGAGCAGGACAGCACGGTGTGGCATGTGCAATGTCCGGCGCACTTCTGGGTTTGAAGACCGAGGTCTACATGGGCGAAGTGGACATGGAGCGGCAAAAGCCCAATGTCTACCGCATGCAGCTTTTGGGTACTACGGTGCATCCAGTTAAGACCGGCAGCAGAACTCTCAAGGATGCCATCAATGAAGCTCTCAGAGACTGGATTGCCAATCTCGAGAATACACATTATTTGCTGGGTACAGTGGCCGGACCACATCCGTTTCCCAGCATGGTTAAATACTTTCAGAAGATCATCGGCGAAGAAGCAAGCGCGCAGATTCAGGAAAAGACTGCACGGCAGCCGGATTATGTCGTCGCCTGCGTAGGCGGAGGCTCTAATGCTATCGGTATTTTCGCAGAGTTTATCGACAAACCTTCAGTTCAACTAGTAGGCGTCGAGCCCGCCGGAAAAGGATTGGACACAGATAAGCATGGCGCTGTTTTGGCACTAGGTTCGTTTGGTTGCGTCCATGGAATGAAGAGCCTGGTCTTGCAAACGAAAGAAGGACAAATTCAAGAAGCTCACAGCATCTCGGCTGGCCTCGATTACCCTTCGGTTGGACCAGAGCATGCGTTTCTCAAAGACACAGGCAGGGCGCGCTACGAGAGTGCCACCGATGAGGAAGCCCTTTCCGCTTTCCATGAGCTTTGCCGCGAGGAAGGAATCATTCCAGCCCTGGAGAGTTCTCACGCACTATTCATCGGGAAAAGACTCGCACAGGGTGAAGCCGCTGGTAAGTCCATCGTGATTAACCTCTCCGGTCGCGGTGACAAAGATTTGCACGAGGTCATGAAGCATGTTAAGTAGAGACAGATATGCCGCACGTTTCAGAAGGCTTAAGGAAGCAAAGCAAGGCGCTTTAATGCCCTTTACCGTGCTCGGCTGGCCTGATGAGGAAACATCATTCAGTATCATCAAGACGATGATTGATAGTGGCGCCTCTGCGTTGGAGCTAGGAATTGCCTTCAGCGATCCTGTAGCAGATGGTCCGATTATTCAAGCGGCTGCGCACAAGGTAATTGAGAACGGATACACAGTAATTCAGGCTCTCGATCTGGTGGCGATGGCGCGAAAATACGATGCCGACATCCCCGTGGGATTATTGGTCTATTACAATCACATCATGGCAATGGGTGTCGAAAAGTTTTTGGAAAAGGCCTCGGCGTGTGGCGTAGACGGCGTGCTTGTTGCAGACCTGCCTGCCGAGTCATCCGATGAAGTATTGAGCACCGCTACTGCAAAAGGAATCAGCACGATTTTCATAGTCTCCCCACTGACTCGTGAAGAACGTCTTGCGAAAATCGTTGAACATGCAAGTGGATTCATTTATCTCGTTTCCCGGCTGGGAGTGACAGGAGTAGACGAGCGCAATGCAGATCGCGATAGCCGGTTGGCTGCCCTGATTGCGTCAATAAAAAAGGTTACGTCATTACCGGTTCTGGCTGGTTTCGGCATTTCCACTCCGGCGCATGCGGAGAAGATGATGGCATTCGGCGCTGATGGTGTCATCACCGGATCGAAAATAGTCGATCTGGTCTCGAAAGCTGAGCCGTCAAAAATGGAATCAGAATTGAGCAGCTATTTGAAACAAATGGTGGCAGCCTTGAACTCGGTGAAAGTTTGAGCGATAAGAATCAGGCGATGAAGGTTTGAAACTTCGGTGACGAGCATTGCAACGAGCGAAAAAATTGCAGTAATCGGAGCGGGTCCGGTAGGCATAAGCGCCGCGCGTGCTCTCAAAAAGAAGGGCATCGCTTACGATCAATTTGAAGCAGGGTCGGGAGTCGGTGGGAATTGGCGACATGGTGTTTATCACACTGCTCACATAATCTCGTCTCGAAAGACTACCGAGTATCCTGACTTTCCTATGCCGGATCACTATCCGGATTTTCCCAATGCTGCTGGCGTACCTAAGCTCAACTCCAGAGGCAGGAGATAGGCGCAGCCACGAGCTTGTCGCCGAAGGGGGTGAGTTCGTGGCCATCATAGAGAACCGCACCAAAG
>JADZFV010000235.1 GCA_020854255.1 Candidatus Melainabacteria bacterium
AAAGTTGAACACGATTGGAATCCAATCGGCTGATTCCATTGGTTTGTCGCGCAGCAGATCGTTGAGCGAGTATTTGTGCCCAATAATTTTGAACACTTGAAGCTGAAGATCCATGTTGATGGGCTCGCCTTTGGATAACATCAAGCGAACTTCGGTATCGCCCAGATTGCGACCTTTCTTGACCAGATAAGCATCAGAGGTCAATCCCATGCGCTCCAGGTGCTTCTTTTTGTCTAGAAGGGCGATGCCCTCCATGACTGTTTCCATGAGAGGCTTCATTACGTTGCGTACTTCTGTCTTCTCATCGGGGAAAAATGCAAAACTGCCTTTTCGCCAGGTGATCAGCTCGCGCACGGCATTGTCGCCCAGAATACCGGCGACGTGCGCGTACATGGCCGTGCCGTTGAGCAGATAAATCTCTCCTACGCTTTCGTCTCCCAGAATTTCAAGACGTCCGGTCAATCCATCGGCGGCCAGAGTGTTGAGCAGAGTGGAGACATGTGTGCTTTCGACAGAGCCTTCGAATGATTTGGTTTCCAGTTGAGGACCGCCGTGCTCGGAGAAGCGCGGACCATGCTGCGATTGCGAGGGCATCTTGTCGCCGAGGTAGTCGACTCCACCGGACTGCGGGTGCTGAAGAAGGCTTCCCGAGGAGGCCGTGGCGTTGAAGGTGCCAGAGGCGGAGGCTGTAGCACTGCTTGGTTGACCTTGAAGGTCTGCAGGATTGAATCCGGCGGATTGTCCTGCTGTTGCGCCTCCGTATCCGCCCGCAAATCCGCTGGACGGCTGTTGATATCCAGCTGTTTGTCCCGAAACTGCTGCCGGATCTACCATTGCCTTCATGCCGGTTTTGGAGCGGTCCATCGCCCGGGTACTCTGGGCCGACATGCAAACCATATCGTTGATCAGCTCGAAGTCACCCGACTCCTGCTGCCAGAGCATTTGCGCTTCGTTGCCGTCGTCTTCCAGTAAGGTCCATAAAGGATTATGCTTGCCGCTCTCGAATTTGATGCTCAAGCTGTATGTCAAATTGGTATTGGGCGCCACAAAAAGTTGCTCGACGTCGCGCGGTTGATTAGCTTGAGCTTGTTCATACATGGCCTGGTAAACATCCTTTGTCGGGATGTCTTTTATATTCGGCAGATTGATTCTGCCTCGACTGGGTGGAGGTTGTGGTTTATTAGCGCCAAACATGCGAGTTTTTCTCTCTATCCTAGTAAGGAACGTTATCGGTCACACAGCAGAGTTTTCTTACTTATAAGTTGTAATTCCCCGAACTCATACTAAAGAACCAGATATACGAATAGATCTAAGGAAAAAATGCCCGGTCACATAAAAGCAACAGATATCCATAAGCGCTCCCTGGGTAACATTTCGGGTCGCCAGGCAAAAAGTCGGATTGGAATTTCCCTCTTGGCAACACGAATGGTGCGCTAATGGCAAAGGTCCAGGAAAGGGTCGAAAAAGGTTCGAGGATTATCGAGAGTTGCTTAGCGATGAGTCTCTTGGCAATCGATCGGCTGGTAGTTAAAACTATTACAGGCATTGTCTGTCTACTGGTTGCCTTTCGAACGCCTTTCAGGCTGGCGTTTTTGGAACATGAATTAAGCTTCACTGCTACGTGAACATAGCTTCAGGCGCAGCCGGCGATTAGTTGCCTTTCTGTTGACTATAATTGTCAGTCGGTAAGTAAAGGTTTCAGTAGGTTGGACAAACCGGCGTTGTCATGTCTTGCGTATCGCAATCACTGCCAGCTCTTGTTTTTTTTGGAAACATCATTTGAATGAGCAAAGGTATCGAGACCCCAACCAAAGCTAATTCTGTTGCCGTTATACCAAAGGTGGCCAGCGTTCTCGAGTCTAATGAGAACACGCTGGCGGAATTCGCTGGTCGTCTTGATCAACTCAACGACATTGACGCAACTGAGACGTTTTTTCATTTCCTTAAGCGTTCGCTTTTGGAGATGACAAACATTAAGTTTGCCCTGGCCAGCTTTGTCGTCAATAACCTGCGCAGGCGTTACCGCCGATCGGTTCTGGGTTTTGCCTGGAGCCTTTTGAATCCACTTTTGACAATGTGCGTGATGACGTGCGTTTTTTCGGTCTTGTTTCAGCAAAGCCCGAGGACTTTTAGCGTTTACATCTTTACGGGACTATTGCCCTGGACTTTTTTCTGCGAATCAGTCGTCGCGGGCAGCGGGTCCATTGCCGGTGCGGAAAGCTTTCTCAAAAAGGTGTATATCCCCAAGTTGTTTTTTCCTCTGGTCACAGTCACAACAGAGGCCGCTAACTTCGGCTTTAGCATTGTTGCCTTGCTCATACTGGCTGCAATTGCCGGATTTCAGTACAAGTGGACGTGCATATTGGTTGTACCAATAAGTGCTTTGCTCTTTGCTTTTGCATATTCTTGTGCACTCTTCTGCTCAATTGCCACCGTTTATTTCCGGGACTTCGCACATATCTTGAGAGTCGGCCTCGGAGCTGTTTTTTACACGATTCCGATTATCTATCCCATTGCCATGATTCCTCAGGATTTCCGGTGGTTCTATGCGTACCACCCCTTTGCACGTTTTGTAGAGCTTTATAGATTGTCGATTTATGAAGGAAAGGTGCCGACCT
>JADZFV010000236.1 GCA_020854255.1 Candidatus Melainabacteria bacterium
AGAGCTTGATCGAAATTGCGCGCCTTGAAATGTGAAAGGCCCCGCCCCTTCCAGCTGGCCGCATTCTCAGGCGAGCTTTTGATTACTTCTGAGAATTCCTTGACTGCCGAGTCATACTGACCAAAGAGGTAGAAGAACCACCCCTTGGCTTGATGAATCATTGTGCCCAGTCCCAAAAAACGGCCCTTTAGTGGCGCATCTGTAAGCCTGTCCGTAACAGGCATTACGCCTAATTATAGGGCGAATTGATTACCTTGATCTAACAGATATGCTTGAGGCACTGAATGGACCTGTCTCCGAGCCCCTTGTTGGCAGAAGAGTACCTGCAATCATCGATACGCTGAAGTAATCCACGCCAATATTTGCCTTGCTAGATTCTCTGGTACGAAATCACAATTCCTGGTCGTGAATTTCTGCATATCTTCATGAGATGAAGGTAGCCATTTAATCTGAACCAGTCCATACATACTTGAAATCCGTGCTTTCCATGACATGCTTATCATCAAGGGTGGCATCAGGGTATGTATTGAAATCTCATCCTCTGATTTCCATTCAACTTGCGACGAAGTCTTTCTCCACTCGATATGATTACCACCTGGTGGGATTATGAAGAGGAACTTCGAAAAAGGGAAGAGTCTTGACTCAATCGAGAGGTCACGATTCAAGCTCTCTTTGCAGCGCGCAAGTTTGTTTTTACTTTTCCACCCAAAGACAACACGCTTACATTCACTGTGCTCGACCTCAAGCTGAGACACTTTATCAATTAGTTGCTGGTTTTTCTTCCATAAGCCTTCTGATTCGATCAATCGATGTTTTGTAGGCGGAAAATATCTTGTTTATTTGATCGCATCGAAATCAGTTTGACCTGCCGGTTTATTTGAGTTTGCATTCGTATTCATTCCTCAGGGTTTTAGTTGTCTGTTATCTTTGCGCATTGGACCGGACAGTCGAACACGAATTCAGGTTTATTTGTAGCCGCGGGGTAATCAATCTCTATGGAAACAATTTTGCGCGAGTGCAGAAACTTAGTCGAAGACTGAGACCCGTGGCGCCTTTTGAGACTTCTGCGCCGGCCGAAAGAATTGATTTGACGCGCCCGTGTATACCGAGTGTAGGCCGCGGTACAATTTGTTGTCTTAGCTTGTGTCACCATATACGGTATTATCTGAAGTTATCTGAGTTTTTCTATTTTGAATTGAGTCGAGATTCAATCGCAGCAATATCTTTCATTATCTCGTCAAATGTCGCTGGTCTTTCACTGAAAAACATTCCGGCTTCAAGCATTGCTTCATAGTCATCTTTCAACTTTGTCAGAGTATCACCGGTTGGTACGAGTCGAAACTTCTTGTTTCTGCAATCATCATATCTTGCTTTGCCGTCGCGCCAAAAGGCATCTTTGTGATTGACGACTCTGAGACACAGGTCGTGATCGTTAATCGCGCGCTCCCCAGTTTCAGTCCTTAGCAATGCCGACAAGTCAGACCAGTGTCGGGACATCCGCGCCGGAGTGTTTTCGATGTTGCTGCTATGGAGTCCAGCGTGAATGAGTGTCACTTTTTCCCAGAAGGTGCGCTCTGCCAAAAGAGCGTCAATGGTTGCTTCGGGAAAAACAAGACCTTTCGCCATTTCTGCTAAATAAGGTTTTACTGTGTGCTGCTCACTTGGCTCTGTCTCATTGCGTCCGCTCAGCTCAAATTTTACTCGGCTCTTGATGTAGTCCTCTGCGCTCGCTAGAACGGATTTGTATGTCAGGTGAATTTCCCAATCAGTATCTCCTGGTTCAACTGTCAGGTCGTGGACTTTTGAACGTTCAGAAAGCTCTGGAAAAAGTACGTCAGCCTTGTAAGCCTGAAGGTTGGCTTCAATGTCGTCCCTGTATTTACTCGCCTGGGTCTTTGTGATCGAGTCTCCATAGTCTTTTAGAAAGTTGACGGAGATGTCGATGTCTTCCGAAAATCGCTCGATCAAGTTGAACACTTTTGACAAAGACGTTCCGCCCTTAAAGACCATTGGTCTGTGCTTAGGAATTGCAAAAAGGATGTTTAGGGTAAAACATACCCAAACATCCTTTTCAACGACGGCTGGAAGAAGTTTTAGATCCGGAGCGGCGGCGATGATGACCTCTCGTTGATCCTCTTTGGACAGCTTAAGGAATTCGTCTGCCACGGCGGACCTCATATTCATAGAACTTGTCCATTGCCCAGCTTGGAAGTGCTGTTGTCGCATGTCTAAGCGTTTGGAAATCTTCCTTTGTGAGCACTTGCTCCAGTTTAGCAAGTACATGTGGTGTCACCTGTTTCTTGCCTAGATAGCGCAAGGCTGCGATTGCCGTACCGACTGGTGTGCCTGCAAATTGCATCTTGCGAGGAGAAACATGGCGAAAGCGAATCGTATTTTTGCCGACTTTCACCTCGCCTGTGCGGCCGGTGGTCGCATAAACCGGTTGAGTTGGCATCTGCGTTGAGAGCCCAAGTTTGTGGACTGCTTCAGCTCCGGTCAGTCCGATTTTTGCGCCTCTGGTTTTGGCTACCAATTCCGCTACTTCGATGGGCTCGGGCATGACCGGTGCATTCACATACTTGTTCCATTTTGGACGAGCATAAATACCGCGCGCGATACGCTGAATTTCATTGTCCTTTGCCATTCTGTATAGCACCTGGTCAACGGCGGCCCGGGTGCCAAATTGCAGCAAATCCTTTGCCGGGAAGGGTTTTCCTTCCGGCATAGCTACAATAGCTTCTCTAACCGCATTTGCTGTAGTCATGGGAGTTTCCTAAGATTGTTAGATAAGTATATCAATATTTCTAACAAATAGTCAAGAGCCTCGCTGGAGCGATGTTTCTGGACGTAATCTTTGGTAAGGGCGCCGGCCACTCCCGGCGCTGGAGTTGAAAAAAGTCAGGAAAGAAGGCCCGTTACGTCAACGCCGAGTACCTTGAGAAAATGATCGGAGATTCTATCCATATAGATGCGTATTCTTTCGACAGTCACGACGATGTATCCGCTCGTCACGTCTTGGCGCGAAACATGATTGGCTAATTTCTTGAGCGCATAATGTGGAACTTCAAGCATCTCTGCCGTCGTCAAAAAAGTCCGGCGCAGATCGTGCGGCGTGAATTTGATTCCGCTGCTTGCCACCATTCCGTGATAGACATGGTCAGAGTCAACCATGTGATGTTTGTTGCCACGACCAGGAAAGACATACTCTGAGTCTTGTGTTTTGCCTTTTCGCTGCCTTAGCAGTGCGCAGAGAAATTCGCTCAATGGCAAGCGATGCTCATGGTGATTCTTCGCAACTTCGGATCTGATCGTCAGAACTTTTCCTTCGAGATCAACATCTTCCCACTTCAGCGTTGCAGCTTCTGTTCTTCTCAGTCCGGTGAACAAAAGAAAGAGCAGGTAGTCTCTGACTTTCGTGTCCCTGTGTGAGATCACGGCTTGATACCACGCCGGTAGTTTGTGTTCCGGTATCACTGTTTGCCTTCGCGGAATCACATGCCAAGCTCTGATCGTGTCCGTCCGATGGAACACGTCATTGCTGATTTGGCGAGTGGATGCTTTGATTGTTAGCAACAGCGGGCGGCTGGCTCGAAGCCACAAACGGACTCGCCAATTGGAAGTACAACAAGACAAGGTGCATCGTGCAGATCCGAGGGCGGCGCGATTTAGAGTCAGAGTGGCATTGGCGCAACGTGCTCAAGGATTGGGACGCAAGCGGACTCAACGGCGCGGAGTACTGTCGAAAGAAGGGGATTGTTTACAGCCAATTTCGTGACTGGCGGATCGAGATTCGCAAGAGGAACGTTGAGCTTGAAGAAGCTGAACAACAGGAGCCATCGGAAAAGGCTCTAGTAGAGGAGAACTGGCGAGGAATTCTGGCCGAGTGGCGAAGCAGCGGACTCACAGCCGCTGAGTATTGTCGTCGCAAGCAGATCATCTACTGGCATTTCGCGCAGTGGCGCCAGAAAATTGGAAAGCTTGATGCAAAGCTTGAGCGTGCATCTCAAAACGCTTTAAAGCACCAGGAGAAAGAAAGCGCAAAGATGAAGCACACCCATGCTGGGCGAAAGAATGGAGAAACTTCTGTCGAATTTGCAGAAGTCATATTGACGGAGAACAAACACGCACGAGCAAAACCACTTGTCGTCAGCGAGCGCCAGGACGTAGAACTTTCTCTTCCTAGCGGAATTGTCGTACGGCTGGATCGCTGCACATCAAACTTTTTGTGTTCTCTCATCTCAGATTTGGAGAAGCGCTGATGTTTAACCTATCACCGTCAGTAAAGATATTCGTATGCACAAAGCCCGTGGACATGCGGCGTAGCTTTGATGGACTATTCGGGCTGGTCCAATCGTTGATCGGGCAAGATCCTTTCTCTGGCGCACTGTTTCTCTTCCGAAGCAAGAGTGGCAACTTCATCAAAGTACTTTGGTGGGATGGCGATGGCTGGGCGATTTTCGCCAAGCGACTGGAGGTGGGCACGTTTCACTTTCCAGACGTCCGATTCGTCAATGGCGAGTACGCTCCAGTCGAGATTGAGCGGCGCCGATTTGCAATGCTGCTGGAAGGTATAGACACGAGCTCTGTTAAGCGCTTAAAACGCTACCGCCATGACAGCCGAGATCAAACCGAAAAGGCACCCCAAAAGATGCCAAAGGAAATCATAAAACCAGGAGAGCATGAGCCCGTGCTGCTTTCATAAATCAGGCGATGAAACATAATAGTACTTTTTGAGACACTCGCCGCTTTTAATGCTGACATTAAATATGGTGGCAATTCTGCTTTTGTTGGTTTCCACTAGAACATATAGTGTATCATTTAACTGATACCACGAGCGGTGCCTCTTGAGCGACGAAGTTACACGGCTGAATGCAGAAATTCATCGCCTTCTCCAACAGAATGAAGACTTGCAGCGGCAGCTCAAACAATCGCTCGACGGCAACGAAGAGCTGCGCGAATTGCTCAAAGACTTGCAAGCAAAACTCGACGTGTTGATTGCACAGTCGAAAAAACGCAACAAGAAAGACTACGGAAAAAAGACGGAAAAGCATAACCCCCGTCCGGCCGAGGTCAAGCCTAAAACAAAACCGGCTGGAAAATCCAATTCCGCGGCTGATTTTGAGAAATCGACAGGCATCAAACATATTCTGGAAAACGCCAAGAATCTTCCGCATGAACCAATTACACATTCTGTCAAACCGGAAGACTCTCTCTGTCCGGATTGCACTATCGAAACAGTTTTCGTTAGTAGCTTGCTCACTCATCAACTTGAGATGGTCAGCGCCAGCTTGAAAATCCTTGAGCATCATCAAGAAACTCGCGCCTGCCCCATATGCAAACAATACATTGTCACAGCAGAAAAACCCTGCTCTCCAATTCCAGGCAGCTACGCCGGTCCACGACTCCTTGGAGAAGTAATTGTCGGCAAACTTGACGATGGACTTCCCAACAATCGCCAGCAGAAAATCTTCGGACGACAAAACGTGACCATTCCTCGCTCTACTCAAAGTGATTGGATGCAAACCACCGCCAATACTCTTTCCCTGTTGTATGAGCTGCAAAAACAAGAGCTGCTCAAGTCCGCCATCATCAAAACCGACGACTCTTCGATCAAGATCCAGGACCGCAAGCACAAAGACAACATTCGCAAAGGCAAAGTTACCACCTACATTGGTGACTCCAAACATCCAGTCAACATGTTCGACTGCTCGCCGGATCTGACTTTTGACAAAAACCTCGAATTCCTCAAAGATTTCAAAGGCATCGTCCAGGCTGACGCCGCCGGCGGTTTCGACGCTTTGTTCGAGGATGGTCAAAAGACTGAAGCCGGTTGCAGCGCTCATTCCAGGCGCAAATACTTTGAAATAGAATTCACCGAAAAGGACATTTGCAATGCCGTTCTGGATATATACAGAGACTTGTACAAAATCGAACGGGACATAAAGGACAAACCGCCTGCTTTCAGGCTGGCCATGCGGCGCAAGAAATCGAAACCGCTGGTGAAGCTTCTGCGAAAAATCATTGTGCGAGCAAAAGAGAAACTCAATCCGAGCCATGAGTTGATGAAAGCAATAAAGTACACGCTCAAACACTGGCGCGCTCTGACCAGATTTTTGAAAAATCCCGATATTGCGATTGACAATAACGAGGCGGAAAGAGCCATCAAGACCTGGGTGCTCGTGCGGAAAAATTCCTTGTTTGCAGGCTCTGATGAAGGTGCAAAAGCTATTGCCGTCCATCTCTCTTTCATTTCCACCGCCAAACGCAACGGTATAAATCCGGTAGATTGGTACGCCGACGTTCTGGCGCGCATCAATGGATTGAAAACCAACGAACTTCAACAACTTCTTCCCCAGAATTGGTCGCCACCTTTAGGACCGAACGTCCTCAACTAGTGACCTTCTTAGGAAATCATATTGTCATTTTCTTCGCTACCACGTGGAGGATCGGACGGACAC
>JADZFV010000237.1 GCA_020854255.1 Candidatus Melainabacteria bacterium
GTCAAAAGACCTTTCTCAGTTTTTATTAGTTTTACCAAGTGCTTAGTTTTTGTATGCAACTGGCAACAAAAAATAATTGGTGAAGCTGCCACAACGAACATCCCATAACACCCGGCCCGAGCCCTCCAAAGGCTTACCTTTCAAGCGCTTGGCGACTTCATTGCAACCGGCGCTATCTAGCAGAGCGATGAAAGTCGAACACTGTGTTGCCGGATGAATTCCGTTATTAAGCAAACGCGCTCAGTTAGCAAGCAAACCGCTAAAAACCCGAACAGCCACGTGGCAACGCTTAATGTGATCGGTTGTCAGATCATGTAAATACTCCTGATCATGTCTCAGAGACCCCTGCCACGATATTTTGTCAGCCGGCAAAACGATGATTCGTTTGCCGATTGCATAAGCACGCTTGCTCCCTGCCATGCCATCGACAGCTTTTTCATCGGCGGCAGGCACATGGTCGAGCGCGAGTGGGTGGTGACCATCGACTCAGCCGGCTATTTGAAAGCTACAGACGGTGAAAAGCTCGGGTCGCTGCCGTCCGAGGTGCAACAGGACCTGGCATTCAATGAGGTGATCGGAAGCGCCGCCAATCGCACGCTGGACAGTTCGCACGTTTACCTCTTTTACCTGGAAGCGCTCGAACAACCACCTGAAACCCCGGGACTCAATGACCCAGTCTATCTTTACGGCACCCTCTACGGACCCTATCCGTCATCCTCGAGTGACAGCGCGCGAGGCATTGACGGTCAGCTCACCATCAATCGCATTGACTTGCTTGCCGGCATCGTCGATTCGGCGAAATTTGCTTTCAACTATCAATCGGTAATTTCCGCCAGCGAAACCCAGCGCTGTTTCAACTTGCTTCTGCCCGGCGACAGAGAGGAAGAAATCGCCCAGGGCAAAGGGCTTGTGATGGCGTATCCGCTCATGCCCGCAGAGGTCGTGATGGGCGAACCCTGGAATGAAATTGTTGTCTGCGGGCTGATTTTCGACATTCTTTCGGCGCTCAAGGAAGATCTCGAAAAGGAAAAGGTCAATCACCCTCTGCGCAACACCACCTTGCCAGTTCCCAATCGAGCCTGGCTCGAACAACAGCTCGAATCAAACGGTTATCAAATCAAAGGCAATGTGGCAACGCGACTGCCGGGCAGCGATGCAGGCATTCCCAAAATGCTTTCCTATGCGCTCGGTCATTTGATCAAAGACAAGACAACGCTGCCGCCGCAAGGCAACATCAACGAATACATCGCCATCGCAGAAAACACTATCAAGCACCTTCCCGGCTTTCCGCCCACCAGACTGAAAGCGCTGCGCAACCGTGTGCGTGCAGTCTCCACCGAAGCCCGCGCTCAGGGCTCGCGAGCCAAATCTGCTCCGCCCCAATCCGTTCGTATCCCAGCAGGGCAGGCGTTTCCACCCCAAATAGGCAATGCCCCTCCAGCCAAAAAGGTTGACTGGATGCAGGACTTCATCTCCAAGCATCGCGGTAAGGGAGCCGGAGAAACTCGCCTGACGACCATGTCGGGATTAGCCGGATCGAGCCCTCAGGCACAGGCGAAATCGCCAGCAAAACCAGAAACGAAATTAAAAGCTAAACCCGACTGGATGAGCGATTTTGATGGTCAGCCAGTGGGCAGAGAGAATATCAAACCGGAAGTACTGGAAGAAAAAAAAGAGAAAAAAAGAGAAACATCAAAGCAAAGTTCAGACTGGATGAAAGATTTTGAGTAACGCATAACTCATTTGAGGAAGCCCGTTTACGTACAACCAACAGGTAAAACAGCCGATGACTAAAGTTCATGAAAGACCCGTAGAACCCTTTTCCGATATTCACTTCGAACACGGGGAAGTGAGAGCAACTCTGTTGCACGATCCGACGGTGGAAGGACTGGACATGGCCCTTTACCTGGACGGCTCCGGCAGTATGAGCGACGAGTACGAAAATACGAAACATTCAGAGACCTTCATGGATTGGCTGTTTGGAAGGAAAACAGTCGAAAAGGACAATATTGTCGAACCGCAAGCTCGCTGGATTCTCGAATACCTGGCCACAAAAGACCGCAATGGTTTGCTGCGTGTAGCTTACTGGGCAACCGGCACGGCCGGCTCGATTGAACAAATTGGTGAACTGCAAGGAAAAGACGTTCACAACTACAAATTCCCCGGTCCAAAGAAATTCGGCAATCAAACAAATCTCAAACCGGCGATAGAAGACTATGTTGAATACCTGGAAGAGCAAATGCAACACGGCGCGCGCCAGGGCTGCGCAGTCTTCATCACCGACGGCGTAATTCATGACGCGGCTCAAGTAAAAACGTACTGCGAATATCTCGTCAAGCTAACGAAAAAAGGCAAGCTGCCTCGCATGAACTTCATTCTGGTCGGCGTCGGCAAAGACGTTGACGAAGAGCAGATGGAAGACATATGCCACGAAGAGTACGAAGGCTTCGGACACTTGTGGTGCCACCGCATTGCCGAGGAAGTCAATCAAATGGCCGAGCTGGTCGCCGTTTTGGTGGACGAGAGCATGACGGTTGCCTCAGGCGGAACAATCACCGATGACAAAGGACGGATACTGGCTCGCTATGAATCGCGATTGCCCGCCATTCTCGAATTCAAAGTACCGGAAGGTGTCCACAGCTTCACTCTGGAAGTAAACGGTCAAAAATTCACGCAACCGCTTCCTGACGATGATGACGACGACGATCACCACTAAAAATGTGCTAGTAGGGCGACGCCATGCGTCGCCCTGGGCAATGCGTCTCCGACAAACCAGATGTAGTGGCGCATTGCATGCGCCTCCAAAATTCGAAAGTATGCATGCGCCACCAAAACGGCAACACAGCACATTCACA
>JADZFV010000238.1 GCA_020854255.1 Candidatus Melainabacteria bacterium
GGATAATGGCAAATTCTCCTTTAGACGCTGGAGATTGCCATGGACACCAGCTTCTACCGGCACCTATCAAATTATGTCACGTGGCACCGGCAGCGATGGAAAGACTCAGGGCGCGCAATACTGGAATAAGAGCGGCTATATGAGAAACGGAATAGAGCACGTTGAGGTTCTGGTAGTGTAGCGCTATGAAAATTACAAGGATGCCGGTCTTCGCGGGCTTGATACTATTGGCAATACCTTATTTGGTGTCTTGCTCCAGCCAAACCCTGCCGGCAAGCGCTGAAGGCAAAAATGCTGCTGGTAAAGCTGCGAGCAATGCTGCGGAAAAATCAGCAAGTAAAGCATGGGGTACAGCAGAAAGCAAATCAGATCGTCAGAGTACCGGCAAATCAATCGAGCTGCCTCATTACCAGCCTGTTTTCCCGCCAGGGGAGCACAGGGATCTTTTCGTCTCACGTTGTGGTGTTTGCCACTCGCTTCGCTACGTGACCATGCAACCAGACTTTCCGAAAAAGACTTGGGCCAGGGAAGTCGACAAAATGATCAAGACGTACGGCGCTCATATCGATAAAAAGGAAGCTGAGGCGATAGTCGAGTATCTCAGTTCGATCAAAGGAAAACCAGGCGCGGACAAACACTAAATGACAATCACCCCTCCTGACATTCAATATTCAGATAAAGGCAGCTCCAAGAAAGCGCCGATCATTATGGCTATGGTGGTAGCTGTCGTAGCTGCCGGGATTTCTATCTGGGGAGTAAATACAAGCGGACTGACCGCCGGAATTCCTTCCCCTCAAGCTGCGCAGCCAGCCCCTGCTGCGGTGGCGCCGCCTGCCGACAGGGAAGAGGAAGACCGACTTCTGAAGGCTGGTGCCAGGTTGCATCAAGAACGTTGTGCCGGCTGTCACGCCATTGACTCAAAACTGATTGGTCCTTCTTATTCTGAGATTTGCCGGAAGTACGGAGAATCTGTAGAGATTCCTGGAAGCCCGGCACCGGGTGTTACGGATCAAATCAGCAGCACAGTGCTCAGCGCAATCAGTTTTGCAACCACCCATCCAAGCAATGTTTGGGATGCATATGACCGGGGTCCTCAATTGTCTATGACGGAAGAAGAGCGACGAGCAGTCGCATTTTGGATTTTCAACAATTCAAAAGATGAGGAAGAGAAAGATGAGTGAATCTCAACAATCAACTGATTCTTCCAATTTCGATGTACCAAGAGTTGAATTCGGATTGATAAAAGCGCACGCGATTGCAGCAATGGTCACATTGCTGATTTCGGTGAGCTTTGGAGCCTTGGTATCTTTCAAGTTGCATATGCCGGATTTCGCCGGCGCAGACCCCTTTCTCACCTGGGGACGGTTGCGATACAACCATACCCAGGGCATCTTCTTCGGCTGGCTCGGCAACGCCTTCTTGATGTTTCTCTATTACGCGGTGCCAATGCTTTCGATGCGGCCGGTGCTCAATGGCAAATTGGGCTGGGTGCTGTTTGCGCTCTGGAATTTTGCGGTCGTCTTGCCCGGTTGGATGCTCGTGCTTGCCGGTGTCAGCCAGTCTTTAGAGTGGGGAGAATTTCCACTTATTGTCGATTTATTCGTCGTCCTTGCTTTTCTCGCTTCTGTGGCGCAGTTTGCAGTTCCACTTTTGAAGACCAAATTGTCTTCGCTGTATGTTTCAGGCTGGTACATTCTTGGAGCATTAATATTTACGCTCTTTGCATACCCAATTGGAAATATTGTTCCACAGCTCTTGCCCGGCGCTCAAGGGGCCGCTTTTAGCGGTCTCTGGATTCACGATGCAATTGGCTTGTACGTGACGCCGCTTGCTCTGTCCATAGCATTTTTTGTCGTACCTCTGGTGACGAAAAAACCAATTTACAGCCACTTTCTTTCAATGCTCGGCTTCTGGCTTCTGTTTTTTGTTTATCCGCTTAACGGCACGCACCACTATGTCTTTTCAGCTATCCCAATGGATGCCCAAAAGGGAGCTATCGTCGCATCCGTCTATCTGGGTATGGATGTAATTCTAGTTGTTGCCAATCTTCTTTTATCGATGCATGGATGTTCGAAGCTGCTGAAAGAAGACTTGTCTTTGCGCTTCGTCTGGATGGGGACTATTCTGTACCTGATTGTTAGCTTGCAGGGATCAATGCAGGCTCTTATGCCTTTCAATCGCCTCGTTCACTTCAGTGATTGGGTAATTGGACATTCACATCTGGCAATGCTTGGTTTTGCCACCTTCACCGCTATTGGTGGCATGACTTATGTTTGGCAGAGAATGCCTAACGCGCGTTTCAACAAGCAGTTACTTAACTATGCTTATTGGCTTTTGCTGATAGGAATGATTTTGATGGTTTCTTTGCTCACCGCAGCAGGATTGATTGAAGCGAATATCTGGCAAACGTCGCTGCCCTGGATAGAGTCTGTTCGAGCGGCAAAAGACTACTGGATGATGCGCACGTTCAGCGCAGTACTGATCGGCGGTGGTTTCATAGCCTTGTTTGCATCATTTTTTACAGGCGCAGTCAACGCGGAAAGTGTTGGCCCTGTTTCTGAACCCAGTATTGAAACCAAAACTGCAACAAGTACTGAAGCCAGCGAATCAAGTTCTGGTCAATCCCCGACAGTGAAAGTGCCGAAGCGTCTGGGAATGGCATACGCTGCGGCTGGAATTGGTGGCATCGGATTTTTCGTCTTGTCTTTTGGACTTCTTGCCGTAATACCGGGTTTTGCACTGCAAAGTGAGATCGCTCGCACAAAACCTGCCACCATGCTTGCACCAACAGATCAAGAGCAAAGAGGTCGGATTGTCTATGCAAGAGAAGGCTGCGCATACTGCCATACCCAGCAGATTCGTACGGTTCCGCAAGATGTGCAGCGTTTTGGTGCGCCAACGCGCGCCTGGGAAAATCGTTATGATTATCCGCACTTGTGGGGCACACGTAGAGTTGGCCCTGATCTGTCGCGCGAGACAAGTATTCGATCCGATGATTGGCAATTGACACATTTTTACAATCCGCGGCTGATCGTTCAGGATTCGGTAATGCCTGCTTTTCCCTGGCTGTTTGACGGCTCACCGGCAAAACCAAAGAAAGAAGCAGAAGACTTGCTTGCTTACATAAAGTCTCTAGGAAAGGCGCGTCAGCTGGCAGGTAACGATTCAAAACAGTGGTCGCTTTCCCCGAATTGCCAATGTCCTGATGAAGTCAAAAAAATTGAAACCACTCCGGTTCCGTTAGATGCCAGCAGTGCTACGCGAAGTGCAGGGGTTGCGGCAAAGGAAGTGCGCTTGCCACAGGACCCGGCGAAATTAGCCGAATTGCAACGCAAGGGTGCAGTGATTTTTGCCAGGAATTGTCAGGGCTGTCATGGAGAGATGGGGGATGGTCAAGGTCCAGCAGCGGAAGGATTGTTTCCTAAGCCGGCCAGCCTGATTGAAGCGAATTACACGATCAAGCATCTTGCCGCAGTGCTGATGAATGGCATACCGGGGACAGCCATGCCGGCATGGAGAGACATGCCGCAGGATAATGTTGCAGCCTTAATAGCTCATCTTAAGACTTTGGCTGAGCGCCCTGTTTATGTAACGTCAAAAGAAGAACTCGCAAGTAAGGAAGTGCAGGGCGGCAAGAAAATCTACGAGCAAAAGTGTGTCTCTTGCCATGGTATTGATGGTGATGGCAACGGGCCTGCCGCTGCAACTCTCGACCGCAGACCGACGAATTTCAAAGAAGTACAACCTGAGCCGGATGATTTGTTAAAGGCGATTGAAGAGGGTATTCCGGGGACAAGCATGCCACCATGGAAAGACCAATTATCTGAGCAGGAGCGGGACAAACTCTCACGCTATGTGCAAGCATTTTTTGTGGAGGAGACGACTAAGTGATTTATGCACTGCTCATGGTGATGACCCTGCCGATCGCTGCTTTTGTAGTGGCATGGTTGGCCGTTCCGTCTCTGAGACAAACACTTGAAGGACCAAAGCAACGTTTGCTGGAAAACAGCGAAAAGTTCAGGCGTGTGCGACAGACATCAAAGCGCTAACGGTTTTATCTTGCCATGGGGAAATTTTTGCACCTCACCGGTCATAATTCTATTGGGAAATTGCAGATATTGGTGCATGTATGAAAAGCGACGACAGAGTGGAAATTCAAGAGCTGACAGCGCGCTACGCCAATGCCACAGTTGTTATAGCCCTGAGCTCGATTGTCATGTTGTCGAGTGCTTGCTGGGCCGATGACATTGAGGTCCATGAGAAGATTCGCATAAAAAGCGGCGACTGGATGGCGCAAATGAGGCAAGTGGACAAGCTTAAGTCTCAAAAGAAGTGGGACGAAGCGGAAGCAGTCATTCGAAAGGTCATGGCGGAAAGGCAGGATCTGAAGCTTGACCTGAGTTCTGAAAAAAGTGCTCTGGGCAACTTGTACAACGCGGCCGGCAAAACAGCCGAGGCGGAAAAGATGTACAAGGAAGTGGTAGCCGATCGCGAAAC
>JADZFV010000239.1 GCA_020854255.1 Candidatus Melainabacteria bacterium
CGACCGAGCAGGAAAGTGCCGCACCATATTCGGTGCGGTACTCACCTGAGACGAGTTTGCTTTTGCAGGCGGAGCCGCAAAAACTTACTTCGCGTCGCCGTCCGGGCCGGCAGCGGCAGCGCCGTCCGTGGCATCGGCTTCCGGCTTGGTGACGGCAGCGCCGCCATCCGTACCGTCAGCGTCCGGCTGGACAACAACCGCTCCACCTTCATGCTTGGCGATTTCCGCTGCCGTCACCGGAGCGGAAGTGTCGCTGCAATCGCCAGTGATGCAGTTCTCCATCGCCTTCTCGACGACCTTGTCGCCGCAAGTGGCGCACTCGGAGCCCGAGTACAGCGCCAGCCACTCGTCACCGAGCAGAGTCTCCTTCTTGAGGAGCATCTCGGAGACGCGGATGAACGCCTCACGGTCCCGCGAGATGATCTCGTGGGTCGCCTTGTAGCACTCGTTGACGATCTTCGTCCACTCGAGGTCGATCTTGTCGCGCAGAGCCGGACCGATGTCACCGCCGACCGCCATCTGGCGACCGAGGAACGGCGACTGACCGCCTTCGGAAACGGAGATCGGACCCAGCTCCGACATGCCGAATTCCACGACCATCTTGTAGGCGATGTTCTTCGCCTGCACGAAGTCGTTCTGAGCGCCGGTGTCGACCGTGTTCAGGAAGATCTCCTGAGCAACGCGGCCACCCATCGCCATCATGATTCGCGCCAGGAGTTCGTCGCGCGTGTAGTTGTAGCGGTCACCCTTGGGGAGCGACTGCGTGTAACCCAGCGCGCGAGCGCGCGGAACGATGGTGATCTTGGTGACCGGATCACCGCCCTTGTCGAGATCGCACATCACCTGGGAGATCCAGGCGTGCCCGACTTCGTGATAAGCGGTGTTGCGCATGTCCTTCTTGGACATACGCGCAGCGCGGCCTTCCTTGGCCGGACCCATCTGGACGCGGTCGATGCCTTCGGCAAGGTCCGCCATGGTGATGAGCATCGGCGTCTGCTTCTTCACCTCAGGCTCGGGGATGCCCTGCTTGCGCAGTTCGGCCCGGGCGAGGCGAATACGGCGGTTGGCCATGAGCGCGCCCTGGTCGGTGACACCTTCCAGCTGCGCACCGGAGAAGCCCGGGGTCAAGGTGGCCAGCACCTTGAGGTCGACTTCCGGATGCAGCTTCTTCTTGCGGGTGTGGATCTTGAGGATCTCTTCACGCCCGACAACGTCGGGGTGATCCACAAGCACCTGCAGGTCGAAACGACCCGGACGCAGAAGCGCCGGATCGAGAACGTCCGGACGGTTGGTGGCGGCCATGATCACCAGCGAGGTGTTCGGCGTGAAGCCGTCCATCTCGACCAGCAACTGGTTGAGCGTCTGTTCGCGCTCGTCGTTGCCACCGCCGATGCCGGAGCCGCGCTGGCGACCGACAGCGTCGATTTCGTCGATGAACAGAACCGCAGGCGAGTGCTTGCGGGCGGTGTCGAAGAATTCGCGCACGCGGGACGCGCCCACGCCGACGAACATCTCGACGAACTGCGAACCGGAAATTGCGAAGAAAGGAACCTTCGCTTCACCGGCCACAGCCTTGGCGACAAGGGTCTTGCCGTTGCCGGGCTCGCCGATCAAAAGCACGCCGCGGGGCGGCTTGCCACCGAGCTCGCGCAGTTCGGACGGGTCGCGCAGGTAGTCGACGATTTCCATCAACTCCCGCTTGGCCTCTTCCGCGCCGGCGACGTCGGCAAACGTCTTGGTGTCAGCGGACGGTTCGATCTTCTTGGCGCCGGACTGCCCAATCTGGCGCTGAATTCCGCCCCCACCCTGCATCCGGCTGAACAGCCAGAAGATGAAGATGAGCGGCAGGATCATCATGCCGATACTGAGCAGCGTACCGCCGACCGAAGACCAGCCGGATGCCGCCTTGGGCTCCTCGGCCACATGCTGAACGTTGGAATTGCTGAGCACATTCAGCAGGCGTTCGGAACCTGCTTCGCCCGGAACAACCACCTGCTGGCGGCTGCCGTCCGTGCGCTCGATGATGGCCTCGCTAACAGTCCCCTGTGGAGACTTGATGAGGGTGACGCTCTTGATCGTAGCCGCGGAGTCGCGGATCTGCGTCTGAGCATCCAAAAACGTGATTGTGGTGGGGACTGCCGGCTTGGTCTGATCGCCCTGCGAACTGGCGCCGTTGTTCAACGACGTGAACGCAAAGACGACCAGCAACCCAAAGGCAATCCAACCGAACCACTTGAAGGACTTTTTGTCCATAGGTAGCCTCGTTGTATTGAGCAGAAGTCCAACTTCTGCAAACTGTGGGGCTCTTAGAACCGGAACTAGACTCTCAGCTGCGCGTAGATATCGTCTCCTCATGCCGTCCGAAGAGCGACACGCAAAGCCAGAATCCATGCGAGGTCATAAGTCTTTCCAGCTGTTGAGCGGAATGGTGGTGAACTGAGTTAACAGGGTTACGCCTGGACGGAGCCGTCGGATTCGCCCTTCTCGCGGACGATTCCAAGCTCGACCATTTCGTCCCAGACCTTCTTCTCGGCGTCCTTGAGACCCCACTCCCGGGCAGCCTTGAGCTGCTCGAAAAGCGGCTTCTCGACGGAGCGACCGAGTTCGGCCCAGCCTTCGATGGTCGTGGGAGCGTCGATCAGCTCGTCTGTGCCCGAGACGGGCAACTGGCTGATGCGCTCGCCGTCGCGGGTGAGACCGGCTTCTCCGGTGATGACGTTCAGATCGAACATCACCCGGGCGCCCTGCTCACGCAGATCCCGCTTCTTGGCCTTGAGACCGATGAGTCCGAGCCGAGCCGGCTTGCCGACCTTCGCCCACTCTTCGATCGAACGCTTGGTGCCCTCGACTTCGCTGCCGTCCTGAGTGCGGATGACGCGAGCCGTGAGACCGTCGGCGGACAACTCGTACCGGAACGCGCGCTGAGAAACACGCACGCCCTCGCCAAGTTCGAGTGCCTTGATGTAGCACTTCAGTGCTCTGATTGTGAAGCCCTTGAGCTTCTGGATGCTGTTGATTTCCATTTTTTTGCTCCTCTTTCATGCTGAGGTTTGCAGCTACCGATGTTTGGAACGCAGTGCGTCTCTTAGCGGATGCATGAGTGCCTCCAGAGAAGAGCCGACACCACCGGCAGTGCTGGTTAAGAAGTGGCGTCGCCACCAATGGCGAACGCTTCGATAGGAACTGTCCGAGCCTGGGACAGTGCCGATTCCCACCCAGCTACGCGTCACCGTCGACTGCAAAATCAGCCGAAAAAGGACCTGGCGACGAGCGTGGCAAGTAACAGTCTCTCTGCCTTCCGAAAAGCTGAGACTGGGTTTAATTCGCGCGAAAGTACGGTTGCACGAAATGGCGGGGGTGGTGACCGAAGTAGAAACGCATCGAGTTGTTCGATACGCTTCAGCTTAGAATCAAGTGATATCTAGACTATGAGCAAGAAGCTCGCACAGAAGGCGAATTTCTTGATGAACTCACAGAGGGGTGGAGCGGTTGCTCGGGGTGTCTAGGGTCTCACGAGGGTTGGAAGGAAGGGCAGAAGTAAAAAGTAGAAAAAGAGCAAGGTGCTGTTCAAGAACGCGCGGGTTCACAGCTTTTAACAGAGAAAGACGATTTCCTGTCTCAAAGAGAAAGCTCTTTATGAGCCCCGGTTGTCAGAAGCTTGGGAGCCCCAACCTGTGCGGTTCTCTAAAAACGAAAACGAGTTCTGGTTGTCAATAGTTGACTCGAAAGCCCTGACGGACAAAGGTTTTGAGCTGCATGACACATAGCGAAGTTCGCATACGAAACAGATTGCAGGGCGTGCACAATTACACTTCGCAAAACTTTTGAATCCAGCTTAACAAGCTGGATTTCAAGTGGATGGCAAAAATCGCGCCTGGCCAGGTCCGGTGGTTACAATCGAACGCGCTCGCGCTATGATTTTGAAAACAGCGCTTGCTGCTGTTTTTGCTGTCTTGCTCGTCTAATGACAACCGGCTCTGTGGCGTTTTCTGTCTGAGCGGATTTTTGCCTTGACCCTTGGTTGAAAAGTGGTGGTGTCTGAAGGAAAAAGCACACCTGTTAAAGTAGGCAATTGATCAGGCAGGTAATTGAGAAACTCGGCAGTTGAGAAACAGGTTTTTCACAGTTCGCCCATGCGATTCCTTTCTGCCATGTTGTTCGATTTACTTGCTGCTTTTTTACCAGGGGATAACCTATGCTCGATGAGCTTTTCGGCACAACCAAGCCGCTTATTGGTGTGATTCACTTACTACCCTTGCCGGGCTCATCGCGCTTCGACGGGCATCTGGAGCAGGTCATGCTGCGGGCCGAACAGGAAGCCGCCGCCCTCACCACAGGTGGTGTCAATGCCATTATCGTGGAGAACTTTTTCGACGCTCCTTTTACCAGGGGAAGAGTGGATACGGCCACAGCGTGCGCGATGTCTCTGGTGGTAAAGCGTGTAATGTCCATAAGCGATCTGCCGGTCGGCGTCAATGTATTGCGCAATGATGCTCTCACCGCCCTTGCGGTCGCAGCTACAACCGGAGCCCGTTTCATTCGAGTCAATGTGCTGACCGGAGCGATGCTTACAGACCAGGGCATCATCGAAGGAGAGGCGCACGCGCTCCATCTCTACCGCCGCCAGTTGATGGCTAACAAAGATGTGCGCATTCTTGCCGACGTGCTCGTCAAACATGCCAGCCCGCTCACTGTCGACACCGATATCAGGCTAATCGCTAAAGATACGGTCAAACGCGGACTGGCAGATGGTGTAATCGTAAGCGGCACAGCCACAGGTTCGGCGCCCGATATGGCCGACTTCAGAGCCGTGCGCGAGGCCTTGCCTGATACTCCACTCTTCTGTGGCAGCGGCTGCACGAATGCCAACATCAAAGAAATTCTGTCGGTTGCCGATGGAGTAATTGTAGGTTCATCGTTGAAGCGGCAAGGCCAGGTTGAAAACCCTGTCGATGTAGAACGTGTTCGCACGCTGGCTCAATCCGCGCCTAAAGACTAGCAATTGTCTGTCGCGCAGCTGTTGAATCAGTTGCTAGCTCGCACGCTGGCTCAATCCGCGCCTAAAGGCGAGAGCAGCGATGCCATGCGTCGCCCGGTCCGAAATTTGCGTATTCAACCAGGGCACACAGTTTTGCCCTGTCAAAATTCGATCGACGGTGTTCCATCGCTGTCTTTTGCCGGTCTGCGCGCCTGATTGCGCCCGCTTGATTTATCACTAGCCGGAGGAGATACTTTCATTTCTCCGTAGAGCTGACCGTCAAAATCTTCGCCCTGAGCGCTGTCCAGCTTGGGTTCTTTATAGAAATCATCATCTTCCAATCTGGTTTTGGGATTTTTTTCGAGCAGAGTCTTGATCCGCTCAAAATCAGCATCGGCTTGAAACATCCAGCATTTGACGCGATCGGTCCAGACAACCATATCTACAATTGCTTGAGCGATATCAGGATTGTCCTGTCTGAGTCGGGCCACAACCCAGTCAGGCAGATGGGTTTGTTCCATGCTTTCCGGTTCTTGCGGCTCGACGACGACGCATAGTCCTTCAGAAAGCAGGGTGGCCAGAGACTGAATTTGCTGGCGGCGAGTTAAGGACAGGCGCGCCAGAACTGCACTGAGTGGCTGTCTTCCATCGAAAGAGGCGAGCAGCTGGCGGGTGCTGTCATTCATTTTTTGAGAACGGGAGTCTTTGACCGGACTCAAAACCGATTGACCTGAAATTCTCAATTGATCGAGGAAACGCTTTTGTTCTACATAATGCTGACCTTCTCTGATCAGCTTGTCAGTGGCTTCGTCCGGCTTTTCCGGAAAGATTGAACGCTCGTGATCTTCTACGGCATCGATTTCAATGAATGAGAAAGTGCCTGAAAGCCACAGAAACAGGTCAAGCAAAGCCTCTGTACCCAGAAGCGCATCTGCTTCAGCGTGCACTATCGAGCCGTCTTCGATTAATACAGTTGCCGTTTTGGCGCCTTGCAAAAGGCTGAACTTTCCCGTCAATGCGCCATTGCGCACCAGCTGTAAAAGATTTGGCAGTGAGACTTTGGATAGCTCGCCGGTCAGTTGCATTAAGGACGGTACCTTTGACTTCGCATCAAGCCA
>JADZFV010000240.1 GCA_020854255.1 Candidatus Melainabacteria bacterium
CAGTTCGACATCTTTGCGACACAGCGATGGATTAAAAATAGACTTGGCAACAATCGGCTGTCATTCCCCACTCTTCTTTCCCCCAGCGATTCCGCAGCGGAATGACTGTCCCTCCCCCGATCCTTGGAGTCAGCGGCATGAACAACTCAACTGCAACTCCCTATTTTTTCGACGGCACAAACCGAATTGCTTTAGATAAAGAGGAAAGCAAGAGACTTCTGGAAAGGCTTGACATAAAATCTTCTAACAGTGCAATTAACGCTCAGACACTAGTTGCAGCAAGACCTGCGCCAAAGAATCCATGGCGCCCAGAGCTCAGCTTCATCGATCAATCACTTCGCAAGATGTGCGAGGCGCTGGGTCTTTTCAAGAAAAAAGAGAGAGCTATCGTTGAAAATGCAGCCGACCTGATTTGCTCGCTGGATAGAAATCTCAGATTCACTGACGCGAATGCCGCATCGACCAAGCTTCTCGGTTATTATCCCGAGATGCTGATGCTTAAGTCCGCTGTAGATCTAGTAATTGATGAGGAGAAGGACCAGGTGCGAAATCACCTGCAGTCTGCATTCAGCACTGCAGGTAGATCGCACTTCGAATCGACGCTCAGGAAGTCTAATGGAGAGCTTATTTCGGTATCCTGGTCCGTCTCTGCCGTGCCAAAGGAAAATGCAATTTACGCAGTTGTACAGGATATTACACACCGCAAACAAATCGAGCAGGTAAAACGCGATTTCCTGGCCATGGTTAGCCACGATTTAAGAGCACCACTCGGCAATATCCAGCTGGTCCTCTCTCTCATTGAGGCAGACGGTGGAGAAGCTCTTTCTCAGCCCTGCAAGAGGAGCTTATCGATAGCAAAGGACAACGCGCTAAGGCTTATGGCATTGGTCAACAACCTGCTCGACATAGAAAGAATCGATGCCGGCGCGCTGGCCATGGTGCCGGAACAAGCGTCCGTCAAGAAGGCAATAAATCGCGCCATCGATGCGCTGGCAGCAATGTACAACCAGCGCGGAATTTACATAGTCGAAGATGTTGATGAAACACAAAGCGCGTATTTTGATGAAGAGCGCATCGTTCAAGTCCTGATCAACTTACTAAGCAACTCACTGAAATTCTCGCCTCCCCAGACCGCCATCCGCGTGAAAGTCGAGACTGGCTTTGACTCAATCACAGTAAAAGTCATCGACCAGGGTCGGGGAATACCGGCAGACAAATTGAATTCCATCTTTGAGCGCTTTTCGCAAGTGGAAGCCGGCGACAGCAGGCAAGGACAGGGAGCCGGTCTTGGTCTTACCATCTGCAAAGCAATCATAGAAAGCCACGGCGGCAAAATCGGCGCCGCGTCGAACGCTGCAGATGGCAGCACTTTCTGGTTTACGCTGCCGCGCTCTACAGGACTGTGAAAACCTACGATGAACCCTGTGTGCAGTTTTCCTCGTTTATTAGGATTAGCAACGCAAACAAGTGAGATGGAACGGGCAATACGCCTGGCGCGCCATCGCCGACCCAGTCCGGCGGCAGCACACCAGGCGAAACGACAGGGCTTTCTGGTCATGCGTATCTAATAGGCGCAGTCGAGTGTCGTAACACCTGGCGTGGGGGCTGCTAACGAGCCGCCCTCGGGTGCGTCGCGACGCAACCCTACAGCATTTTTACGAAGCCGCACTGCTCTGATTGACCAGGCATGTCTCTGGTGAAAGCGACAGACGACCATGTGATTGATGCCCGCGCGGAACCTGGGTGCCGTGCAGCGCCGTAAAGAAGTGAAAAGGGCTTACTCCGCTGGGCGTATGCCAGCAAAATGCCAGTTGAGTCGAAAGGCTGGGTTCAATGGAAGATGCGGAAGGTCCAGCCGGCATAGAAAATTTGCTATAATGTGCTAATGAAAAAAAATCAGGTGGCTGGGCAACAGTTACCGGCGATTGCTTGAGTTTCCGAAAAGCGCTATTCGGCAGGCTGGCTATCAATTGGGTAAGGTACAGCGAGGGGAGGAGCCGGCGGACTGGAAACCAATGCAAAGTGTCGGACCGGGTGCGGTAGAGATACGCATTCACGAACCTAATGAACTCCGGGTTATCTACGTAATGAAGTTTGAACATGCAGTGTACGTGCTGCATGCGTTTGAGAAGAAGACACAGAAAACGCCGCAGAAAGACTTGAATATAGCGAGGGCTGCATATGCCGAAATCAAAAAGCATGAAGCAAAAAACGGTTAACGGTGTCACCTTTCTAGAAGGGTCAGACAATATTTTTCGCGATCTTGGTTTCCCGGAGACAGAAGCTGTAAATCTTCTGGCGCGTGCGAACTTGATGATGGAGATCGAGAAGGCCATCGAAGAGCGTGGGTTGACCCAGACGGCGGCTGCCAAACTGCTCGGAGTAGGTCAGCCCCGGCTGTCAGATCTCTACAAAGGCAAGATGGAACGATTCACAGTCGACATGCTAATGAAATGGCTGGCAAAGTTAGGGAAGCAGATCACGATCACGGTTGCGGATCGCGATGTGGCGTAGCGTCCGAGCGACCACTAACTGATGAAAAATGGCGGGATCACCGGGTTTTGGGGTAGCGGGCATCGCCCGGGCGCGTGCAACGAGCCACCACGATAACTCAACCGATCATTTCCCCTGTGTCGCTCTACTAGCAATACGACTGAAAGGGGAGCCTGCTCCTCACGCAAGATCCCCCTTTCAGTTTTCATGCCTGGCCCAGGCATGTCAGGTTTATATTTTCTTGGTTGGCACTCAATGAACTAAGGTCCACCTTCAACCCCAGCAGCATTGTCGCCGGGAGTTTCTCCCGAGGCTCCATGGTCACTAAAGCCAGGTGTTTCGCTTGGTGCAATTACCAACCGGGGCCCTCACCGGCCGCGGCGGAACTCGGGGGGGCACCAACGCCACCGCCGTCGTCACCATTGGTGCCAGGGCCACTCGGGGCGCTACTACTACCGGTCCCACCTGTGCCTGTTCCGCCCCCGTCGTTCCCACCTGAAACTGCGGCGTCGGCACCTTCGGTGGTGTTGGGGCGCTGCTCTGGGACTTGCTGTACTGGTTCTGTACTGCCGCCGCCGCCTCCTCCTCCTCCAAACCATCCGCGGAACGGGTTAGGAAAGTGAATATCCGGCAGGATCTCCAACGGATCTCTTGCTGTGATCAAGTCATCTTCATCGTTGTCATCTGAGCCGCTTGAATCTCCGCCGACAGTGATTGGAGGCAATATATCGAACGGATCGCGTATCTCGAGAATGGGCTCGTCATCTCGCTGATCCGATCCACCTTGCTGCCCTTCATCCGGCTGCGTTTCCGGCGGATTCGGTTGCCCTGTGTCCGGCTGCGTCTCAGGTGGGGCCGGATCCCCGGTAGTCGGCGTTCTGCCGCCTGGAGGAGTCTGTGGCGGTTCTGGTTGACGCGGAGGAATGTTTTGCGGGAGCCTCTCTAGAAACTGCTGCATAACATCGAGGAACATTTGCGTGAGTCGAAGCTGGAAGTCATGGAGTTCTTCAATCAGCTCTCGATCATCTTGATCGTCGTCGCCGTCTCTTCCGTCCCTTCCATCCCTACCGTCTCTACCATCGCGTCCATCGCGTCCATCGCTGCCGTCACGACCATCACGTCCGTCGCGATAGCGTCCAGTTGTTTCATCAAAGTCCGGTGTACCTCCGGGCCACATCCAACGGTCGCGATCATCGCGTCCGTCTCGTCCGTCGCGATCATCGCGTCCATCGCGTCCGTCGCGTCCATCGCGCCCATCACGTCCATCGTGTCTGTCTCTGCCACCCCAGCCTTCATGATCGTCCCAGTCATGATGATGATCGTGGCCGTGACGACCGTGATGACCATGTCCACCACCTCTGCCACCATGATAATCACGATCACCGGTGTAATTTTCACTTCCATCGACTGTGTTGGTGTTAGTAATCACCGGGTTAAAATCGATATGGATATCGATGGGTTGAGTGCTGTTCACCGTAGTGTGCACCTGTGTATCGGAATTTCCGGAATCGGAGACACTACTTGTGGAGTCACTGCTAGAGGTCGAATTTCCAGAGTCTGACAGCGAGAGGGTTGGAAGTATCGCATTGTCGACGGCTGTAGTGGGTTGATCGTAGGAAGTCCCGCTGCCTTGACCAGGGCTGAATGCGTCCGAGTGAAGCGCTGTGTAAGTTTGCTCGGAACGGTCTTGCTGACCACCGAAAGTATTGTCGCCTCCAGATTCATACGTCATAACAAGACCTCATTTGGTAAGAGAATAGAAATTTAGTAAAGTTGCAAACTTGCGAATTCAACAATCTGGCCATACGTGCTACCAGCCACTAGACCGGAAAGTGGCGAACTGGCTGGTTTGGCAAGAGTAGTTTTGCAATTCAAATATACGCGCCAAGGCAGGCAAATTAAGGGCAAAGCTGTTTCAGTGCAATAGATTCTGGTTCGGCTGTTTCGCAAGAGCACGGGCCCCTATGGGTTTTTACACACAGTACTGCTTTACTCCTTTTCCAAAATCGCCCCGCCGGCTCTTCAAGCGAGTGACCACGATCGAGAAGGAATTGAATCCGTGATCAGCAGGAAAAACTCTTCAACGTTACTGCCGCAGCGGCACTAATAGTGCGACTGCGGCAGCAACCCCTTCTCCAAAACTGAATCTCGCTATTTTTCGCCGCTCTGCCGTTTTCTTTCTAGAGCGCGTTCAATCTCTTCATGTGTAAAAGGAACAGCCCATTCGCGAAGGCGCATTACGGGGTTGTAGCCAGAAGAACCATCCGGTTTGGACTGTCCATTGGCGTTGTAGACTTCACGAGCGCCGGTGATTTTGTATGTAAGACCAGTGCCGTTCACCTGAATTTGCCTGGGCTCTCCGGAAATGGCGCCCTCCTCAATTGCAATTATGGTTCCGTCTTTAGTTTGAAACTTTGTATATTTCGACGCCGTGGACGGATCACCCGGCTTACCTGGATTTTCTTTGACATCGACTGTGACACCAGGCATTTCTGTTAGTTGCCGCTTCAATTCCCGCATTACGGCTTGTCTTTGAGCAGGAGGGAGATCGTTCATCTCCTTGGAAATATCCTTGCCATCCAGCAGTTTCTTTCCAATGACAGTAGCCTTTTCGCGGTTTTCGTCGCTGTTGCCCCCGGCACCCGCTTGACGCTGGAGACGTTCGTAAGCCTGACGCCTTACCTCATCTCTGTTTTGTCCTGGTCTAGGATCTTTGGCAACAACATCTCCGCTGTTGCTGGCCATCTGAAGCTCTTCATGACTAACCTTTCCACTTGAGTCACTGGTTCTAAAGTAGCGCCCCGCATCCCCTGAATCTTGCCAGCCAGAGCGGGACAGGTGGTCTGCAGCTGAGAGCTGGCTTCCGCTGCCGGACTTGAAATAGGTATCTCCTTTACCATTGCTCTCAATAGTCGAAGCAGCACCTTCATCGACTATCTCCATATCACCGAGAATTGCAGCATAAATAGGATCTGTCTGAGTCGCGTCTGCTTGGCTGGCACGCTGATTATCGTAGTACTGCTTCATATCACTGAGACTGACTTCGGAACTGAATCTGTCCGCAAAGGTCTCCGTACGCGCAGAACCGCCCGCTGTGTAATCAGAGCTTTCGTATGCTGCCGTTTGAACCATGACTTCACACTCCGTAGTAACTTGGAAGTGTCAGCGCCAAAAGGCTGTTTGACTGCGCCGTTCACTTTCCATGGCTGTATTTTAGGTATCGGTACGGGCAAATTGCGGGCAAACCATTTTCTTCATTTGTGCAATCGTTGAATAGACTGGAGTTCCATCAGAGCAATTGCCGTAACAAAATATGAAAGGTAAAAGAGACCGCTGGCTGAAGCAACCTCTTTCACCCTTCGCGCATCAAACAATTCACAACTGACTTGGGTCAAAGAAGACCGGGCATGGCGAGAATGAAAGTTCGAATCAACTAAACTCCGCAAAGAGTAAAATCGGAGCGGTATTTTGTCCACGCGCAGCACTGTCATGAATCATACGGACGTCCGCTTCTGAAGCACGTTCTGACATATGGAAATACCCCGCTGTAAAATCTGCTTCGGCATAGCGCCGAAAGCTATGGTTAGTAAAAAATTCTGTCTTCAAAGGAAGGCACTTTACAATTGCCGATCTGTTCCAATGATTGAACAAGATCAACATGTCGAAATAATGTCCGCGCAGCAACCTGAAAAGAGAGCAAATGAGAA
>JADZFV010000241.1 GCA_020854255.1 Candidatus Melainabacteria bacterium
ACGAAGATGAGACCGAAACCATCATCGTTATCGACACTGATGCCGAAAGACCCGTACTGACAGAGCACTCGGATTCATTGACCGAGGAGCCCTACGAAGCTCAGGAATCAAGCCATGTCTCTTCCCATGACGCTGACCATGAGGAAGAAGCAGAACCGGAAGTGGAAGAAGAGCCAGCTACAGAAATTGATCCGATTACCGGTATCTATCGCTTGAAGCCGAAAGCAAAGCAAGAAGACGAACAACACGAAGAAGCCGAGCACAGCTACAGAGACTCGCATGCCTCTGAGCACAATAACGGCAGTGAAGACAGCGCCTTTCAGAGCGCCTTCACAAACAGCTCCTTCAACTACGAAAAACCGTTCGAATCTTCTTTTGCTCAAGAAGCAGAACAAGAAAGCCACGAAGGCGAAAGCACAGAAGATCAGTACACGCAGCTGACCCTGACAGTACCTGCTTCAGAAGAATCGCACTACGAGCAAGACAAATCGGATCAAGACTAGTAGTAAGAGCTGGTATTGCATCCCATCAAAAACATTCAAACGGGCGCAGAGATGCGCCCGTTTGCTTCGCTATCTTCTGACGGGAAATGAGTATTGCCGACAAGAAGTCGGTATCTTCTGACAAGAAATCTAAATCGCACTGGCAAGAAAAACGCGCGATTTAGAATCTTAATTACTGGTGTGCGCTCATTTTTCAGTGCTTCAGGCACAGCGAAATTCACAAGTTTTTCGCTGTACCTGGTGCTCTATACTTTCGGCGCCAGTAAGGGATTTGAGCAATTAGCCATGGTTGTGAAAGCAGGTAAAAACAACAAGCCCCAGTTTACCGGCATCTTGCGACATGCAAGCACAGCGAAATTCCTGTGAATTTCGCTGTGCCTCTTGAGCAGAAATTTCTTGTGCTGCCAACAAAAAACACAAAACTGGTGGGGAGAAAGTCACACGTTTTTCTCCCTGCCTGAAAAACATCTATTTGAAGTACAGATCGGAAATTCCAGGAAGCCTAGGCTTTTCTTGCCATACTCAAGCTGAATCCAAAGCGCACCGCCGATGATGTCATCTCCGGAGGCAGGATACTTGCTTCGACACTCGAGCTTGGATCGCCGCGCAGCAACTCATAGACGAATTGCTTATCTTGAGTGAATTTTTGATCTTCCACGTAAAAGGCGCCGCAGAATTGACCTTTGTATATGAAGACCAGACATGTTGCCATTGTTTGTTTCAATGAAATCGCCAGACACGCTGTTTGTCCCTTACTTTCAAACCAGCTGCAAATATAGTCCATGTAGGAGCGTGCATCATAGTCGTCAGAGCGGGTCACAGGATAGCCGAGGAAAAGTGCCGACATCGCCAGAGTCACATTTTCCGGCAAATCGTAAATCATCACTTTTGTTTCGGGTAAAGACAAATCAGTAAGCATGGTTTGCAGCGACTGCTCAGTCGGCAAAGTATCAGGCATGGATTTACAGCCGTATATACAACCGACAGCCCGCCCACGATAAAGCAGCATCGCCGCTCTAGACAGGCGATCTTCCGAGGAAGCTTTGACGCAACCCGTGCGCATCCCGCCTTCCAGGTCCGTAATCAGCCATTCCAGGTCATAATCGGCAATTTTGAATTGATTGAGGCTATCCACGTGAATGGGCGGCAAAATCAAATCAATTGCGCGTTTCAAATGGAATTTACGGGTCGGTTGTTGAGAGGCCCAGATACTGAATGCCTGATCGGCATCGGGACCGCTTTGGGCAGGGGCGGCCGGATCCGGAGCCTGGTTGATACTGTCGAGTTGATCTTCCCACTTGACTGTCTGCGTCGAAGGCGCACCCTGAACAGCCTGATTGCTGGTAGAGAAGCGCGCCGACAGAAGAATTCGATTGTTGTGAACACAAACAAAAGTCGCTAAAACCTCGTCTCCCAGGCGAAGGCGCTCTTGTGTCGGCAGAAATCCTGGCAAATTGTCCTTGGGAATGAGCACAGCGTAGCCACCCGGCTCAGCATTCATGATCCTGCAGACCACGTTTTGACCGGGCTTATATCCAGAGAGTTTCCAGGGATTGAGTGGCTTGCTCATTGAGAGCCTTTGCTTCCTTTTCTTGCGTAAGGCGCTTTCTTTCCATCGCGCTCGCCGCCTTTTCTTTGTTCACCGCGCTCTCTGCTGCGACGAGAGGTTTCAAGTCTTATCTTACAGGACAACCGCGCCCAACGGAGCTTTGCAGGCATTGCGGCATCACGCCCCCGTGCGCCGAAAGACGTAATCCCAAATTCTCTGTACCACATTTAACGAGCTTTTCTTACTATTCAAGAGGCTCTCAGCTTCTTCTTGACGGCAGGCAGTGCCGGAAGCTCCCATGGCTTTCAAGCAGCTGGAGCAGCTCGCTGAGCAGTTGTCCGTTTCCGGCAACAATCCATTGCAGCGCGGGCAAAAACGGCTGAGAATCCCGCCTGGTGGCATTTCAACAGCCAGGTTGCAATGGGGGCAGGCGATTTCTTTCTTCAATAGTGGCTTTTCGACGTCAGACATATTCGACTTCAATTGCTTCAGCCAGAGCGCGTCCGATCGCGATTTCCAGGTGATTACGCACAACAATCACCGGTCCGCCTTTTATGCTCTTCTCAACCGTCAATTCGGCTCCCTGCGAGATACCAAAACGCAGCGCCTGCATGGTTATCTCTTCGCCTATGGTTTTCACAACCATCAGCTTCTGCCCCTGCTTGGCGTCGGACAAAGTCAGTGTTCCGGTAGCCAAATCGCCGTCCCTCAAGCTTTGTCGCCGGAGTCGTCTTTGGAACGCCGGCCGGCTTTCAGCCTTTCCCTTTCCGACTGCATCCTGGAAGGCATTTGCCCCGATTTTTTCTGGGCTTCCCGGCAAACCGGGCAGAGCCCAAAAATCTTGAACTGCGCGTCTATAACCTCGAAATTATGCCGGGCGCCTATCTTTTGACCAGCTTCCTCAAGGAAATGATCCTCGAATTCAATTGTCATATTGCAACCAATGCAAATGATGTGCTGATGCGGCAGAGTGTCTTGCTTCAGCTCATAGTGTTTGTGCCCTTCGGCAAAGTCCAGCTCGCGCAAGAGTCCAAGCGAAGACAAAAGTTTGAGCGTGCGATAGGCGGTGGCTAAAGAGACGTTTGAGCCTTTCTCCAAAAGCAGCATGTGCAGCTCTTCTGCCGACAGGTGATGGCCATGCGCCTGTTCGCGAAAAATCTGCAATATGGTTTCCCGCTGCGTCGTGATGCGATGACCACGCTTGCGCAGGCTCTCAAAAACCGGATCAGCCGGGCCGGATTGTTTAGCTTCTTCGCTCACAACTTTCCCAAATCGAGAATGCTCAAAAGGACACTCAGGCGACTTAATTGGCAAGAATAACATTCTTGTGAGAACTTAAGAAGTAGGTATTACGCCAATTTTCCCAGGCAAAGCGTAGCAAGCCTCAGGCCAACGCTCTGTGCGATTTCAGCATTTTTCGTAAATACTGTCCTGTGTATGAGTCTTTCACCTCAGCGACATCCTCCGGCGTGCCCTCGGCGATTACCGTGCCGCCTTCTTCTCCACCCTCCGGTCCCAGGTCGATAATCCAGTCCGCCTGCTTTATGACGTCAAGATTATGTTCGATGATGAGCACAGTGTTGCCGCCATCGACAAGCCGATTGAGCACATGCAAAAGTTTGTCCACATCGGAAAAGGAAAGGCCGGTGGTCGGCTCATCCAGGATATAGAGGGTTCGCCCTGTCGAGCGCTTGGAGAGTTGCTCGGCCAATTTGACTCGCTGCGCTTCTCCGCCGGAAAGCGTTGTGGCGGGCTGACCGAGTTTGATGTATTCCAGACCGACATCCATCATTGTGCTCAGTTTGGAGACCGCCTTAGGGATATTGGAGAAAAACTCCAGACCTTCTTCAACTGTCATCTCCAGAACATCTGCAATGGAGCGGGATTTGAATTTCACTTCCAGGGTTTCGCGGTTGTAGCGCGCGCCCTTGCAAACATCGCAAGTGACAAAAACCGAAGGCAAGAAGTTCATTTCAATCTCGTTCATCCCTTCTCCGCCGCATGCTTCGCAGCGACCGCCTTTCACGTTGAAAGAGAAGCGACCGGGCAAATAGCCTCGGGCTTTCGCTTCATTGGTCATGGAGAAAACTTCACGTATCACGTCGAATAATCCGGTGTAGGTGGCCGGGTTAGAGCGCGGAGTGCGACCGATCGGCGACTGGTCGATATCGATGACCTTGTCGATTGGATCGAGCCCATCGATTTTCGTAATACCGGCCGGTTTTGCCACAGTGCCATGCAAATAGTGGCGCATGTATTCATAGAGCAAGTCGTTGACCAGAGTAGATTTACCTGAACCCGAAACACCCGTTACGACAACGAATTTACCAAGAGGGATATCGACCGCGACGTTTTTTAAATTGTTCTGGCGGGCGCCCACTATCTTCATCGTATTGCCGTTACCCGACCTGCGTTTGCGCGGCACTTCAATACGCTTGCGCCCGGAAAGGTAGGCTCCGGTTTGCGATGCCTCGGCGCTGCAAATCGCATCCATTTCGCCTTCTGCAACCAGATATCCGCCGTGCACTCCGGCACCGGGACCGATATCGATAATCCAATCCGCCTGTCGGATAGTGTCTTCATCATGCTCGACAACGAGCAAAGTGTTGCCCAGATCGCGCAATTGCTGAAGCGTTGTTATCAAACGATTGTTGTCTCTTTGATGCAGCCCGACCGACGGTTCATCGAGAACATAGAGAACTCCCGACAGACCCGAGCCAATCTGAGTAGCCAGTCTGATGCGCTGGGCTTCACCGCCCGACAGCGTATTGGCCTGTCTTTCAAGAGTCAAGTAGTCGAGCCCGACATTGGATAAAAATCTCAACCTAGAGCCGATTTCAATTAGTACTTGATGAGCGATCGTTCTTTCTCTGTCCGACATCTTGGCGGGCAGCTCGCTAAAGAAGACTATCGCCTTGGCCACCGACAAACGGCAAACAGTGGCAATTGAAAGCCCACCAACTTTTACCGACAAACTTTCTTTGCGCAATCGGGCACCATCGCATTTGGTGCAAGGTAATTGCGTCATGTAATTTTCGATTTCCTGGCGAACACGGTCCGACTGCGACTCTTCGTGACGGCGTTTGAGATTATTGATAATCCCCTCGAATGGTTTTTTGTATTCCCACATCTCTTTGGCATCATAAGATTCATGCCTGAGTTTGATGCGCTCTTCGCCTGTGCCGTAAAGAATTACTTCTTGATGGGCTTTGCTCAATTCCGCAAATGGCATAGTCATGGAAAACTTGAAATGTTTAGCTACCGACTCCAAGATCTGCTCGTAATAAGGATTGCTGGTCTTGGACCAGGGATAAACCGCCCCTTCGCGCAAAGTCTTTTTAGGATCGGGCACAACCAGCCTCGGATTTACTTCGAAGGTAGAGCCCAGACCATGGCAGTCGCCGCAGGCTCCATAAGGGCTGTTGAACGAAAAGATGCGGGGTGAAATTTCCTGAAAACTGACATTGCAATTCGCACATGCCAGATTTTCAGAAAAAAGCAATTGCTTTTCACCCATGTCGACAAGCGCGATCGACTTACCCCACTTGAGGGCAAGAGCCAGAGAATCAGCCAGTCTTGATTGAATAGTCGGACGCACGACCAGACGGTCGATAACCAGTTCGATTGAATGCTTTTTGTTTTTGTCCAGTTTTATTTCGTCTTCCAGCTGCAAAATCTCGCCGTCTACGCGAATACGCACGAAGCCTTCTTTGCGCAGATCTTCGAAAAGCGACTGATACTCGCCTTTTCTGCCTGAGACAATGGGAGCAAGAATTTGAATCCTGGTTGACTCGGGCAAAGCCAGAACTTGATCGACAATTTGGTCGATCGTCTGCGGATTGATCAAACTGTCGCACTCAGGACAATGCGGAATGCCAGCGCGCGCATAAAGCAGACGCATGTAGTCGTAGATCTCGGTGACCGTGCCGACTGTCGATCTGGGGTTATGGCTGCCCGATTTCTGATCGATGGATATGGCCGGTGACAAGCCTTCAATCGCATCGACGTCCGGTTTGTCCAATTGTCCGAGAAACTGGCGCGCGTATGCCGACAGAGACTCGACATATCTTCTTTGCCCTTCGGCAAAAATAGTGTCAAAGGCCAGAGAAGACTTGCCCGAGCCGCTCACGCCTGTAACCACAACGAGCTTGTTTTTCGGTATTTCAATCCCGATATTTTTCAGATTATGCTGCCTGGCGCCCCGCACCACAATTTTGTCGCTCATATCGACTTTACGTTTTTCACCGCAAGGACCAGTGTTATCGCTCTCAGTGAATGTAGCGTCTTCACTGTATATACTGCAAGTGAGCTTTTTAAGGTTGTCTGAGCCCTTGAGCCCGGTTTTGTCTTTGAGGGCGGTACTGACTTGGCCAGGGATAGCGTTTTTACCTGCAATATCCTTCTGGACGGCGACGCCTGAATTCTTGCCTGCGCCCTTTGCGTTCTCCTCAACTGGTTTCGGATTCTCAGCCGCTTTTGCGGTTTTCGCCTTTTTTGTATTTTGTGCCAGCTTGCCCGTTTTTGTGCCGTTGGTAGCCATGATGCCTCGAAACCCTTTCGATTCGGCGCACACAGCCTTGTGCGCCTCAGTTCTTTACTCAGATAATCCAGACTAAGAATGATAGCCCGAATCATCCCGGCTCGCCATTTGCGCGAGCGCACCCGTAAAGATTAGACAAAGAGAAGCAATAACTATTTTCCCTTCGAGCCGGGAGCGCCCTTTTCGCCCTCTTGCTTCAAATCGTTTCGCAGATGCACTGTGTCGTCATCAATGATGGGTGGCAGACTGGGATGTGCGGAATTGACAGCCGTGTAATAACGCAGACCCATCGTCACCACACCGAAGCAAAGTCCCAGAAAAAGAGCAATCAAGAGCGCCTTCACCACCAGCCCCGTAAATGTAGGCTTTTCTTCATATCTGATTCTCGAATAGCGCGAACCGCTGACGCGTGGGTCGCCCATGCCGTAAGCGCGGGCACGAGTGTGGGATGTGCGCATCGAGTCACGAGTGAACTCTTTATCGATTTGCACTGAATCGCTGAGCTGAGCAGGTTGCATGCCGTCTTGAGAGCGGCGCGGCGCGCGCAAATCGATATTGGCGTCCTGGCGGGGGTCGAAAGTCTGCCATTCACCCGATGTCCCCACCGAGGCTGGCGGTTCTCTCTTGGGCACGGCAGCGGGCGGCAGAGCCGGATTCGCCAGCTCTCTCGAGCGAGGCAGTTCGCGCGAATTTGGCGATTCTTTGTATTCCTCTGCCCGGGTCGTTTTTTTCTTGGGCATCTCCACAGATTTGTGCAAATCGTCGAGCATCTCTTCAACCCGCTGATAGCGCTTGTTCGGCTCTTTCTCAAGAGCCCGCATAATGACGCGCTCCAATTTCTCCGGAATCTTCACGTTGGGATTCATCTTAGACGGCGGCCGGGCCGGCTCACCAATCTGCTTGGACATTGTCTCTACATAGTTCTTTCCAAAAAAAGGCACTTCGCCAGTCAAGGCCTCGTACATGACGATGCCCAGAGAATAAATGTCAGCGCGCTGATCCAGCTGACTGCCCATGCACTGCTCGGGACTCATGTATATCGGGCTTCCCCAGACCTCACCCATACGCGTCAACTTTTGTGCTTCTTCCTCAAATTTGGCGATGCCAAAATCTACCACTTTAGCAAAATCGCTCTGCTGGCGCGTTTTGAGCAGCATAATATTGCCCGGTTTTAGGTCTCTGTGCACCAGACCCTGCTTGTGCGCATGGGCCACCGCAGCCAAAACCTGCATGAATATTGTCTGCACTCTCTCGTAGCTGAGCAATTTTTCTTTTTTGAGGACATCATTGAGGCTTTCGCCTGTAAGAAAATCCATGATGAAAAACGGCTGCTTTTTGCTGGTCTTGCCGTAGTCATGAATGCGAACAATATTGGGGTGATTCAGATAAGTGAGGGTTTCGGCCTCCCTCTGAAATCGTTTTACCGTTAATTCATCACCAGCCGCCTGCATGCGCAAAGTTTTTACGGCATAGATTTTTTTGCTCTCCAGATGTTTAGCAGCATAAACCACACTCATGCCGCCGGTGCCCAGAGTCTGCAAAACGTAATAGCGGCCGATGCCCTGAAGCCAATGGCCGACCAGCATATCGCGAAAGTGGGAGGGAATTCTTATCTGAAAGTAGCCGGGACGGACGGGCGCGTGCATACCGGCTTTCGCCCCTAAAGCTCTTGCATATCGCGCACTGCCTGGCATCATATATGGTGGCACCAATCGCTATCCCAAACCCCATCAGGGAGCTATTGCGTTAATGACTATCTGCACAAATCCCAGTACTACACCGATCGCTCCGCCGAAATACTCCAGGGCTATAAGCTCTTTGGCACAAATGTTCTTTACCAGCTCCTCCATTTTTTCTGATGAGAACATCGAAATTTTGGTGGTTATCAAATCTTTTATTCCCAACTGCGGAATCAACCTCCCCAGAAGAACGCGCAACTCGCTGTGCAGGTAGGAATAGGCGAAGGTCGAAACATTCTGTTTGGTCCGCTCCAGCCACTTCTCGGGGATGGATTCCGGATTGAAACGAATAATTGCGGAGCGTACCGTGCTCATGGCTGCCCCCTCCCCTACCTTGACAGCCTCCATGATCGAATCGCGATTGTGGAGCAAGAAATTCTCCACAAAACTGACCACGTTAGCTTTTAATTTGGCGATGTTTTGCAGCGGCATGGAGCGCAAATCGAAATTGGCGATTTGAATGGCCATTTGATCGCGAATGCCGAAGCGCTTGATTAAATCGCCGATCACTCGCGTGCTCTCTTCCGGCTCCTTTTCCATGAAATTGCGCCACTCGTAGCAGACACGCTTTACACCGATAATTCTAGCCAGGAGTTTGTACGGTCCGCCGGCGTGCGCCTGAATCGACTCATCGAGAGCATTGATATTCTGCGGGGAAAGCAGCGTGATCAGATGAGTGCGGACTTTTTCCGGAGTGATGAAGGCTTCCATGATGCGAGAGGAAATTTCTGTGGCCTGCTCAAGCGAGATGCGCATGGGTAAAATCATATGGTCGAATATTTTTTCGACAATTACTTGAACGTTTCTGTCACGCCCTTTTTCCAGACCTTCTATCGACGAATCAACCAGATGCTCAAGCATGGCTGGACTGAGCTCGGCCAGTTCGGAAGCCAATCTGTGCAGCTTGGTCGTATCGCGAAATTCTTTGAGAACGGCATCGACGAATGCGTCTGAGGCCAGGAAGAGATTTTCTTGGGTGACGAGGCTTTCCACTTTCACGCTGATATCATCAGGTGTAAGCAGTGTTTCGGTGACTGTCTTTGCCACCGACTCGGCAAGCTTGGCTTTGCGCTTCGGGAAGATACCCGGGGTCAGAGGCATGGCGACTTTCGTGCCGGGCCAATACCAGGTTTGATACGGATGAAAAAGCGCCGCCACAGCCATTCGAGTGGCAATCCATCCGTGCAAACCATAGAGAACAGGCGGCATCGCCACTTTCCAAAGAATGGCTGATTCACTGCCGAAGAGCCGACTGATGTAAATGGAAAAGTCCATAAAAACTTTAGCTTGATGCCTTTTGATACCTTAGAGGGGTTACCTTTTCGAAAAGGGTAGAAATTCTTGTTTTTACTTGCGAAATTGAAATACCCACAACAGGGCTGTAAAGCAGCTTTAGTAACGAGTACAAACGCAAGTTTACTAGTTTGGGCAAGGTTATAGCGATTTATACCTGGCAAATCGGAACCTGGGCGGCATTTACGCGCCCGGTCTCTGATTTCTTTGCGCCTGAAAGCAGTTTTGCCTTATCGCACCCTCATATAATGGCGACTTCACAAGTCTTAAATAGCAGCTTTCATCAGCGCTTCAAGAAAACAGGACAGCCAAACATATACATATGAAATCTTTTAGCGCTTCCAAAAGCAAACATTTTATATGTGCGATATCCACTCTTTCTATACTATCGGCATGCGCAGGATTGACTTGTTTATCACCTTTCGTTGAGCCGGCCCTTGGCAAACCGCAGTTTTTCAGCAAGCCGGAGTTTTTCACTACCAGGAACAAACCTGCCGAAACCGAAAGGCTCATCGAAAACGGACGCCAGCTGTTTTTCGCCGGTCAGTTCAACCCTGCTTGTGAAATGTTTCAGCAAGCAGTTGAGAAGAACCCTCAATCGGGAATCAATCATTTCGAGTATGCCCGCTGCCTGGCCAGGCTCGGTAACGAAGACAAAGCGGTTAGCGAATTTCTGGAAGCGCTCAATCATGACCCCAGCTTGCTTGATGCCAGAAAAGAGATGGCTGTGATTTTCATGAAGCGCGGCAGCTACGATGAGGCAGGCGGTCAGCTAAAGCAAGTAGTTGATGCCCAACCAGCCGATCTGGCTTCGCGCGGCAATCTCGGCATCTGCATGCAGCATATTGGTCTTTTCGATCAAGCAATTGAGCAGTTTCGCATCGTTGAATCGAAAGACCCGAACTCGGTGGAATCATTGTTCAATCTTGGTGCTGCACTGAGGCAAAAAGGCGAAATTGATGAAGCAAAAGAAA
>JADZFV010000242.1 GCA_020854255.1 Candidatus Melainabacteria bacterium
CGGTATCAACCTGGTGATGTTCTCACCGGCTCTTTTCAATGAATGGCTGACAACACTCAAACTCGCTGAAGCTGTTTATTCCGACGTCAAGTTTGGAGTCGCTCAACACCTCGCAACCAGCCTGCCGAGATCGATTATTCTTTTGCTGCCTGTGGCACAGCACGCCGTATTCAAACCGCTTGTGTATGCCCTCTCAGCTATCCTGGGCGGCATCGGACTTTATTTCGCCAGCCGCCTGGTGCGCTCACATCTTACGGATTCTTTCAAAATATCTCTGGCCGCGATCATCTGCGTGTTTGCAACACCGATGATTGTGCCGCATGTCTTTTTCTACGATTTTACGATCTTCGTCGCTGCCGGCTTCCTTGCCTCAGCCTTCGCCTGGCCGGAGTACCTTGATTGGCGTATTCGTTCGCTCACATATGCGACCTGGCTCGTCGCCAACATTTATGGCGTCATCATGATGACCAACAAGAATTTTGCTATAGCCATCGTCTTTGTTCTTATAATGCTCGAACTCTATCGCCGCGCTTTGACGACGGGCAACGCCGCCTTGAAGTACGGATGCTCGCAATCTGAAACAGGTAAAAACGAAAAGGCCGCCAGCGACTATTAATAGGGCAATTCCCCCCGGAAAAATTCCCTAAGATGAGGGAATTGCAAAAATTCCCCGCGAAAGGGTTTTAACTGAATCCAGGGTGACCATCACCCCCAATCGTAATCCAGATCGGGGCTTTCGAATTGCATTTGAGGAAGAAGGTACTTATTTGTCCTTTCTACCCTATAGATTTCTATAGCCGGTTCCATAATCACAATCGATAAGACTCTACGTAGAATAGGCGAAAGACGCTATCTGCGATAGGTTGGACATCAGGAGCCTCCAGAAGGTGCGAGTATTCATAAAAAAGGAGAATGTTCAGAATGCCTTACTACCCTGCCCTCACCGCCAATATCGTCGGAGAATTTCTGCCGATGGTGGTTTTAGTATCTATTGTCTTCATCCAACCCGCCTCAGCCTACGTCGACCCCTCCACAGGCAGCTATATGCTCCAGCTGGGTATGGGTTTCCTCTTTGGTGCTCTTTTCTCAATCAAAGCCTTCTTCAGGCGCTTTTCGTCCAGACGAAATGAGAGGAAAGACTAGAAATGACTACTCCTCAGCCTCTTTCATCCTCATTTCGCGATCCCAATGGATTTGTTTTCGAGGAAGGGGGACATTTGTACCGCAAGGTGCGTGTCTCATACAGCGAAAATTACAAACAACTGATTCATTCGGGGCTGTACGTGACACTGGTAGGCAAAGGCCTTTTAGTTGCTCACGAAGACTCAGATATTGAAGTCAACCGCACCGGCAGCACTTTCAAGATCCTGAAGCCTGCTCGTGTTCCATTCATTTCATATCCTTACGAATGGAGTTTCAGTCAACTCAAATCCGCCGCGCTCGCCACCCTGCAAATCCAGAAGTACTCCATCGAAAGCGGCATGACGCTAAAAGATGCCAGCGCATATAACATTCAATTTTTTGGCATCACGCCCTCATTGATCGACACTTTGTCGTTTGAAATTTATGAACCGGGTACACCCTGGTCCGCATATCGGCAGTTTTGCCAGCATTTCCTGGCCCCTCTGGCGCTCATGGCTTATGTCGATTTACGCTTGAGCGCTTTGATCCAAAATCACATCGATGGCATACCTCTAGATCTGGCCTGCAAATTGCTTCCCAGAAGAGCGATGTTGAACGCCAACTTGCTGATGCACCTCTACCTGCATTCGAGTATGCAAAACAAATTCGAGGGCACGGCAGAAAATGACAAGAAAAGATTGTTTCCCAGAAAAGCGCTACTCGGTCTGATCGACTCACTTGAAGCAGCCATACTCAGCATTCATTTGCCGCGGTGCCAGTCAAACTGGTCCGCATACTATGACTGCAACAGCTATAGTGCCGAAACCACCGAAAAGAAATTAGTGACAGTGCGCGACATGCTGATCAAAACCAAACCGAAAACAGTGTTTGACTTCGGCGCCAACTGCGGGCGCTACAGCAGAGTGGCCGCCGATCTGGGAGCGATGACGGTTTCACTTGACATGGATCCGCTTTGCGTGCAAAAGAATTTTCTCGACGCGGCGTCCCATCACGACAATCGCATTCTCCCCCTGGTCATCGACCTGACAGCTCCGACGCCCAGCATAGGCTGGTCGAACAACGAGCGCTCCAGCTTAATAGAACGCGGACCATGCGACACTGGACTTGCACTGGCGCTGGTGCATCACCTGGCCATCGCGAACAACGTACCATTTGCGCGCATAGCTGAATTTTTCTCTCTGCTTTGCAAGAATTTGATCATCGAATTCGTCCCCAAATCAGATGTGCAGGTAAAGAGGCTTTTAGCCAGCCGCAAAGACATTTTCAAAGCTTATACGCAAGATCATTTCGAAGAAGAATTCCACAAATTTTTCGAAATCGTGGAAGTAAAACCACTGGAAGCTTCAGGTCGCGTCATTTATCTGATGAAGTTGCGCGAGACGCAGCAGTGAGGCATTTCATGCGCCCAAAATCGTAGTGGCGCTGTGCATTATGTGTTGCTTGAAAATTGTAATTTTGCCTGATGCATGGACACAAATGCACAGTCACCAGGCACTCCGAAAAACAAAATTTTTCGTAGTGCATGCGCAGGGTTCAATACAAAGGGCACCGGGGTTTTGGCAGTTGCCTACTGACTCAAAATTTTCGACACAGACTTAAATCGATAAAGCTCATCAGGCGGAATGGCAATGAATGACTCGTCTGTGATTGGCGGCACATCCGCGCCGAACAATTCTCGAAACAAAAGACGAAAACTGTTGACGGGCGTAGTTGTCTGCGTCAGCTGAAGCTGCATTCGCTCAGGCACTCGATAGGCGTTCAATATTCGCATGCGCTCCAGGGTAAACCTTCTTTCCTGGTGCCAATCTGTACAAGCAGAGCCGTGATCGCTTTGCAGTATAACGATAGACTTTCCGCCTGCGCTTGAGCGCAAGACGTCTATGAGCTCTTTGAGTTTTTTTTCGGTGAATTTCAATTGATCGATATATGTTTTCTTCACATACGGCGCAGACAAAAGCTGCCTGGTGAGAGGTAAATGATTGCCCTCACTATCGAAAATCATGGGCGGGTGTGTAAGCAAACAGTGAATGAGAACGAATTTCGGTCCTGGCAAACCGGCTATTTCAGCAGCTCTTCGAATCGGCGCCAGGCGAACATTGGCATATTCGTTCTCGACAAGATGCAGATACGGCTCAAAAGCACCGACCAGGGTTAGATGCAGAAGCGCCATATTGAAGCCAGTCCCCCATCCGGAGCGAATGTTCAAATCCGCTTGCGGAACGTGGTCGGTTGGAGAGAAGCCCGAGCTGACATTGACGATACGATAGCCGGCTTTTTTGAACAGCTTCATGACACTGTTGTCCTGCAGCAGCCTCAAAGGCACATTGGCGTCGACGCTGTCGGCACCGAGTCTATCGGCAATCGAGGTCATGTGTTGCATATTCAGGGACGATGTGACACTAAGTATAGTGCGGTCGTAATTGCTGAAGCTACCCAGAGCAACGTAAAATCCTTTCTCTTTTAAGTACTCTATGAAAGCCGAATTATCATAATCAAGCATGTCCTTGAGTGTGGAAGAATTTGCGAATCCATCAATCACGACGTAGTAAACATCAGGCTTTTCGGTTTTATCGTCTATTTTCAACTCTTGATTTGCAGCGATTTGATCGGCGAGAAATTCCCGGAGAATGCTCTTCTCTTTATTTTCAAAACCGACTATGTTGAAAACATTTACTGCGCAAAGCGTTAGCACAATCGCCACTGCCGGCAACACCAGGGGCTCGAATTTGATCGAAAGCAACCTCTTGCCGAAAGCGGCTTTCCCGAAATGCGCAAAGCAAAGAATAATAGCAAGAATCAGGAGATAGACAGCTAACACCAGCTGAGTGGAAAGTGAAATCGAGACATACTTTGCCGCTATAGTGAGCAGATCTGCCAGAGGCAGATAGAAAAAGTTTGCCATGGATAAAATCGACACGATGAAAGCAGCCCGGGCCGCGTCTTTATAGAGACGCCACAAAAGAGACCAGAGAGACAAATTCACAATAGCTACAAGCGCAGCCGGCTCCAGCAATTGGTCGAGAGGATAGTCACCCAATGTAATCGTGTAAATGAGAAGCAGCGGCCACAACCCGAAGAGCACTGACTGCAAAGCAGCAGCTGCGGTCAGTTTTGCGGAATGTGATTGGGCTCCATTCATCACCGGTATTATTGCAGATACAGCCAAGCAGCTAGCGTGTAAATCGCTCCACGGCGGTCTTGATTTCGCGATTTTCCGGGTCCTGACTTAAGGCTGTCTTCAATTCCGATTCTCCTTCCTTCCTCAGACCCAGCTTTTCGATGAGCAACATTCCCAGACGGTAATGAGCTTGCGAATCACCAAGATTAGTTTCCAGAGCCTGTCTCAACAGTTGCTCGGCTGATTTGAATTGTTTGTAGTGCGAAATTTGCAGGTAGGCAAGTGCTGTTTTGTAGCTCGATTGCTTCGGATTCAACGCGATGGCGCTCTCAAGCAATTTGTTTGCATGATCGAAATCTTTGCCTTGGGTGATCAGCATCTGAGCGTAATGATAGAGGGGCTGGCTATCTTTAGGATCTGCAGCTATCGCCTTATCAAATGCGGCTTTGGCTTCACTGTATCTGTTCATACACGCCGCCAGGAGCACGCCATAAACATCATAGGCTTGCGCGAAATTGGGGTCGATGGCCAGAGCCTTCTTCAATTCCGTTTCTGCAGCAGGATAATTTTTGTACAACTCCATTTGAATGCGACCAAGACCCAGATAAGCTCTAGCATTTCGCTGGTTGATCTTGATTGCCTGCTTATACTGCTCGTAGGATTGATCGTATACATGCCTTTGATCGATCAAGAGATTTGCATATCCGACGCGCGCCGAATCCACTGATGGATCCAGCTGAATCGCTTCCCTGTACTCTTTCTCGGCTTCGTCTGATCGATTTGTTTTTAGTGCAAGAAACTCTGCAAGTTTGTAATGTGCGACACCGGACCGGGGAGATAGCTCGATGCCTTTGCGAAACTCGATCTCACTTGCGGTCAACTCTTCTGGGCTCTCAGAGAGCATCTCAGCCAGTTGAGAATGCAATCGGGAGTTGGCGGGGTCAAGTTCGATAGCTTTGCGCAATTCTTTTGTACCGGCAACCTTGTCGCCCTTCAGGTAAAAAAGCAGATAACCGAGCGACATCCGCGCTTGCCAATCTTCAGAATCGGCTTCGAGAGCCCGACGAAACAGCTTTTCCGCTTCCGCGGTTTTCTTCGAATCATTTTGCAATAAGAGTCCGAGATTGACCATGGCTCTTGCATTCAGAGGGTCGAGCTCAAGCGCTTTTCTGTAGTTCTGCTCCGCCTCATCGATTCTTTGTAAATCATTTTGGTTGATAAAACCCAACCAGGTGTATGCCATCGCATTGCCGGGATCCAAACTCAGTGCCAGTCGTACCTGACGCAGAGCCTCTTCTTTGTTGCCCATGCGCAAGTTGGCCCGGCCCAGTCGGAAGTGCGCTTCGGATGAATTCTCAGAATTCAACACAGCCTTCTTGGCAGACTCGAGTGACTCCGCGTAGCGACCCTGTTCATCAAGAATGTCCGTAGCCTGCATGAATGCTTCAATCGAACTGGGGTTGATCTTCTGGGCAGCTTGCAACTCGTGAATTGCATCCCAGCTCTTGTGAGAATTGCGGAAATTATAGGCATTGCGCATGCGTTGCCCGTAATCGGAAAGGTCGACCGGCGCCGAGCCGCGCGGACCGTCACTAATTGCTGTTGTGCTGCCGGAAACCGGCGCAGAAAATGCTATTACCGGTGCTTGCCGTCGCAGCGCCGGCAGTGCGCCCAGCGCCAGCCCTCTGGCATTGACCGCGCCACCCATTACCGGTGTTTGAATGGCTCCTTTATCTCGCAAAACCTCCGCTTGCACCCGCCCTTTCATGCTATTAAAAGCGCGCTCGAGATCGTTTCCAACCTCCGGATCGCGCAAAGACTCAATCAAATACTTAGTGAAATAGCTGTTCTTGATTGCGTCGGCTTCCCATGACTGCTGATCGGGAGTGCTCGATGAAATGACGACACTGCCGGATGCGGCGGCAAGAGCCTCAGTATCGACGTTTCTGCGAAATAAGGCTTTTTGAGAACCTTCCGTCCCGGCACCGCTATAGCATGTATCGAGAACAAGCAGAACACGATTGGTGTGAACACGCTCCTTGACAGTCCTAAGCAGCTGGCGCATTTCAATACCCGTGGCAAACAATTTGTTGACTCTCGAATCATTCGCCACCACATAATTGACACCACGAATATCCGCTCCGGCAGGAGAACCGTGAGTGGAAAGATAGATGACGACCAGGTCTCCAGGTGCCGCGC
>JADZFV010000243.1 GCA_020854255.1 Candidatus Melainabacteria bacterium
GTTCCGGTCGTGCTTATTATGATCTGGGCGATTACCCAGGTCAGCCAGTATTTTGTAATCAAACAGCAGCTAGCCTATGTGGCTCGCCAGGCTGCCCGTGAGATAGCTTACGGTTATGGCACCATGAAGTACACGTCGATGAACAGTGGCGGTGTTGCTTCCGGAGCTGCAGCAACGGGTGATTCAAATTATCAAAACATACTGAATGACATATCGGTGCCTGGTGTGATCAATGCAAATTCCAGCTCGCAATTTCAAGTGAGATTCACCATCCCCAATTCTCCGAGCCTTGCCCGCAGTTATGTTACTGCGACAGTGACTTACCAGAATGGTCCAAATTTGCCGAGATTCCCATGGAACCCCCTGCAGACTGGATTTCTAAGGTTTGACACTACAGGAGTTGTGATCAGGTCTTCATGCACATGGCCGATACCGCATTCATAAAAGGAGACAAGACAGTGAAGGTCGTTTGTCGTATGCGAAGTGCTAGAGGTGCGCAAATTCCTGAATTTGCCGCAGCCATCATATTAGTTATTCCTCTTTTCCTGTGCATAATTTACCTGGCTTACGAAATCTCCATGTACATGTACCTCAAGACAGGCGTGGACGCCGCCGCGAAAACTCACGCGCGATGGCTGGCGATTAACTACAATTTCTTGGCTCAGCAAAACGGAAACAGCAATGGAAACTATGCCAACTGGAAGAACAGCAATATACGCGTAGCCAATTGTGTTGTCTCTAATGCACAATTTACAAATGGCACTGTAGACAGTGCCGGAAACTTCGTCGCCAGTGCTCCGGCGCTCTTGCTGGCAGGGCAGTGCAGTACCGCTGCCAGTGGAAAAGGTGTCGTGGCGGTGAAAGTTGTCTATCCGGGCAGCTCCGGGCTGCCCAGCTGGCCGAATCCACCGCTCAAGTTTTTCGGCGCGACACTGGCGCCTACCAATATGACTATCGCGGGAATTTACTGCGTTGATATCGAACCGTAGCTTCGAGCCTACGTAAACACAGTGCAGAATGGGCAGAAATCTAACTTGATCGAAGTACGAGGTCTTGGTTATGAGTTGCAAATCGAATCGCAAACGTAGAGGTTATCGATCTCAGCGAGGAGCACTGGGAACTCTGCTCTTCTTGTTCGGAATTTTCATTTTGCTTTTATTCGCGATAATCGCGATAGATATTTCTCACTTCGTCTCGGCCAATGCGGAGCTACAGAGCGCGGCAGACGCAGCCGCTCTCATGGGTGTATACAATTTGCAGTGGAACTCCACAGGAGCCAATACTGCGGCTGCCGATGCGGATGCAAGATTCATGGCGCAGAATTCATTTGCTGACCGCTACAGCCCAGGTGGCAGCACCATACCAGCAGGCAGCGTGAACGTCGTATTCTCATCGCTCAATGGTGGCACAAATAACGCCATCACGGTGAGGATCAATCCTCCGATGTTAAACATGTTTGCACCTTTCATCGGCAACCTGAGCACGGTTGTCGGAGTATCAGCTACAGCCGAGCAACTACCGATTATGACGGCTCCCGCTCCGCCCTGGTTCCTCAATACCTCGGTACAGGGTGGTCCTAGCGCCCCAGCTCCGTTACCATCCCCCGCGCCGGCGCCTCCCACAACCTTCCCCACCAATGCTTATGTTACTTTTGCTAATAGCACAATGACTAGCCCCCCTAATTCGAAGGCTGTAAAAAAAACACCGCCAATCCTTCCAACTTACTGGGTCGACATGGGGATAAGCAATCTGTCTAATGCTCAGCCGAATCCTGTAGGCGTGAAGAAAGTGCTTCAGTGCCGTGGTTATTGTGACAGTGGTTCTTGCAACACTGTCAACCCTATTGTCATAAACGGTTCTCAAATCAATGCCAATCACGGCTCTTACAACTCGGCGGTATCCAGACCATGGAACAATCAGGCTATCTGGACAAATGGAGATGTTGTTCTACTGCCTGTCACTACAGGAAGCAATCCCTCACCTGTGACCAGCATCTATCTCGTCAAACTGACAGGACCTTTCGTGCCAAACAGCTGGCAGAACGGTCAGGGAGTATTTGGCGAAATGCAAATTCAATTCGTAGGGCATGCCGAGAATATTCCCGGGGTTGTCGTAATGGATCCGACTACAGGCTCTAATTTCACCAATGTCGGTGCTACTGCAGGCGTCCTTGTGAAATAGCTAGAAAGGAGACCGGTGAGAGCTTTTCTTCACGCACTGCTTGTGCTTTGCTTCTTATTGACCGCGCCGCAAACCGGCGCGGTCACAGGCAAGACGTTCTCCACTCGCATAATCAATTTCCCGGCCAAAGGTGTAGGCAAGTACTACATCGAAGGGGGAGAAAAGCCTTTCCTTGCCCAATGGCCGGAAATTGCAGTTAGAAAGTTAGCGAAGGGGCGTGTTGTTGTGCCGGCTGATGCCAGTGTGGCAGTGGAGACATACTGGTGCACAGGGGACTGTATTGCCGAATTTCGTTTTATGAGACCGGCTGATATTCAAAGCCTGGATGTCGACGGTTCGATTTTGACACATGACAGTTTCAAACATATAGCTCGCCTGACCGGACTGAAGACACTGACTCTTGACGGCACTGATGCAGACGATCGAGATGTGCAATACATATCGACAAGGATGCCGTCGCTTCAGTCGCTCAATCTTAGTTATACGAAAGTTACCGACAGGGCGATGGCAAGCATCGCGAAGATGCGATCGATAAGATCGCTGTCTTTTCAAAAGGACGCAATAACAGCAAAAGGTCTTACACATCTTGCACAGAATCAGGCTCTTGCCGAGATAGATCTCAAGACGACTGCCATAAATGATGATGCTTTGCGAGTTTTGTCGAATGTCAGGTCTCTATCGGTTTTGAATCTTGCCAAAACAAAAGTAACGGATAGAGGATTACCTAATTTGCTGGGTATGCCATCGATTCGTAAATTGGACCTGTCAGGAACTGCAATCAGTGATGCTGGAGTCCGTGACGTGCTTGCTAAATTGAAAAATCTCGAAGAGCTGAATTTGAGTGGAACAAAAGTTACCGACCTTGGCGTGGCGCATCTGGCAAATCTCAAGCATTTGCGCAAGTTGTGGCTGCGTGAATTGCATGCGGTTTCGGATGCTTCGGTCCCCGCTCTTTCTGGCCTGTCCGGTCTTGTAGATCTCGAATTGCAGAAGTCTAACATCACGCAGCGAGGGATCCAGATATTGGCAAAGGCGTTGCCCGAGTCAGAGGTGCATTCAAAAGCTCTATGTAAGTGTCGCACTAAGACCCGAGTCAACTGAAAATACTGCGTGATGATGAAATTCAATATCCACCGCTCTTCAGTGCATCGGTCACACAAACACGCAAAACAACGCCCTCTTGAGTCTTTGCCGCCCCCGGTACATAGCGTTGCGAGGTTGCGCTCTTCTCTTTGCGCCCCACCGTGTAAGCAGCTCCAGGCGAAAAGGAGAATATCTTAAGATAGCCGGGTCGGGCACAGGATTTCACTTATACACTTATGCGGTTTTCTATGAGCAAACGTTTAATACCACGCCGTTTTTGGCGAGGGGGTAAATGCTAGTATCCTCACGGCAGTGACAACCTGCCTTTAGCCTTTGCCGGTGAGCTGTTGAGAGCTTTTGCCTGATTCTTGAGTCAATTCCAGAGCTGAGATGTACTTTGCCGCAAACCACAGTTGCTGACCAAAATCCCAATCTGCTGGCGCTTTGCTGTAAATACTCAACGCGCCTGCTTCGACTTCAGAAAGACCCGGATTTTCTCGATTGCGATTTTCGAGACAGCTGCCACGTTGTCGGCTCAGATGAAAAGTATGTGATCGATCGATTGATCGATTTTCCGCTCAGCGATCCGACCTTCGGCAAGAGCATCGGGAAATAGTGGCTTGACACATATTTTGTCCACTGGAATTTGAAATCAGTGAGCGATAGTAGCGAAACATTGACGAAAAAACTCCGCATAGAGCTATTTCTAATCAGCTTCGTTTCGCTGTATTTCGAGCTTTTGATAATTCGCTGGCTTTCGGGAGACATCAGGTTTTTCACTGTATTCCGCACGTTTCCTCTGGTCGCCTGCTTTGTCGGACTTGGCTTGGGCTGCGCATTGGCGAAGCCGAAGGTTTTCCGCATGTGTGGAATCGCGCTTCTTGCCACCGTCCTCTTTGAAAAAATTCTTGCTGTTACTGGCATACGCTTTCAAATGTTTCCCTCCGCCGGAATTTACTCATGGCAAGATATGAGCGCGATCAATCTGCCCAATATTCTATTGTGCACCGAGTGCGTAATGCTCATGCTCGCTGGACCCTTCGCTGTGATGACGTGCATCGGCGCAAAGCTGGGAGAGCTGTTCAACAAGTTCAGACCTCTAACTGCTTATTCCATAGACGTAGCCGGTGCCATCGCCGGCAGTATCGTCTTCGCTCTGGTGTCTTTCGTCGGTTTGCAGCCATGGACTCTCATCATTCCGGCGATCATACCGCTTTGTTATTTTATTTTTCGCGATAAGGTGAACGTGACTCTGGGCTTGCTTCCAATAGTAGCTGCAGTAATAACAATGGCATGGCCTGTCGATCAGCCTCAAACAGAGACATATTGGTCTCCTTACCAGCAATTGACCTTGCATCCGTTTAAACAATATTTCGCGCCGGAATGGTCAAACACGAAAAAGACAGCATTGTGGACGAGCAAAGATCCTGAAAAACAGAAAGCGGCGCTGGGCGTCGTAGACCGATGCTACGTGATGTTGCTCAATCTTGGTCCTTATCTTTCTTCGGTCGATCTGACACCAGAGGCACTCGATGCCGTAGCGACAAGCAAGCCTTTTAGTATGCGCCTTAATATGGAGTTGCGTAGATATCAGCTGCCATACAAAATGAAATCGCCCGGCGACATTTTGATAGTAGGCTCCGGCACAGGAAATGACGTAGCGGCGGCATTGCGAAACGGTGCAAATCACGTTGACGCTGTCGAGCTTGATCCTGTGATTATTGATATCGGCAAACGGAAGCACCCTGAACATCCGTACGCTAGCGACAAAGTCACAGTCACCTGCGATGACGCTCGTCATTTTTTCAACAATTGCTCAAAAAACTATGACATGGTGATATTGGGAGGACTCAATTCACAGACAGTGGTCGGGCAGGGTTCGTCCGTGCGCGTCGATACCTATGTGCACACAAAGGACAGCATCGAGCGCGCATTGGGACTGCTCAAGCCCGACGGTCTCTTGATGCTCACCTCATATGACACCCTGGACTGGCTGGGTGAAAGAGTATTCGCCACTATGAGCGCAGCCGCCGGCTATGCTCCTCGTGTGTTCTTTGACAATACACCAAACATGACGGTCTTCTGGGACACGTTCGTGCTTGGTGCAGCGGTAAAGAATGGAACGTTGACTGCACCGGGACAGCCGTACTCTGAAAAGATATTCGGCGCAATGTCCGAGCGCGTGGTCACTGACGATTGGCCATATATGTATGTAACCCCGGTTGCTTTCGATGGTCCGTATTGGTTTGTCATGTCTATTGTCTTATTGATTGCCGCTTTCTCCGCAGCACCACTTGTGGTGAAGAAAAACGGCAATCAATTTTGGCAAATGTTTTTCCTTGGCGCCGGTTTTCTTTTACTGGAGCTAAAATCGATATCTCAATTGTCGCTTCTGTACGGAAGCACGTGGCTTACTTCTTCTATTGTTATAGACGTAATACTGCTTATGGTGCTGGCTGCAAATTTCATTGTTTCGCGATTAGGCGAATCGCGGTTAATGAAACAAACTGTGCTCTACCCATTTCTCTTCCTTTTGCTTGCTGCCAATTATTTCACTGCCACTAATGCGCTCCATGCCGGTCTGCCGCCCCTGATTCACAATGCCGCAATAACAGTTGTATCTTTACTGCCTCTGTTTGCCGCCAGCCTGATTTTTTCAAGCGCATTCAAGAAGGTAGAAAACCCCAGCCGTGCATTAGCATTTAATCTTTTCGGCGCAGTCTTAGGCGGGCTTCTGGAATACGCTGCTAATTACACGGGCATTAGATTTCTGGTCTTAATCGCCTGTGGTTTGTATTCCATTGCCTTTCTCGTTTCGTTTCGAGAAGATCGCTAGATTGCGCCGCTATTCGGACTCGAACATCCTGCCGATGCCGCCCAACATGCCGCCTTGCTCGACGCTGCTACCGCCCGACTGGGGAGCGTGTTCGAGAATTCTATTGGCCAGTCGGGAAAACGGCAGGCTCTGCATCCACACAGTTCCTGTTCCTCTCAATGTCGTGAGGAACAATCCCTCGCCCCCAAAGACCATTGATTTCAAATTGCCGGCGCGCTGAATGGAATAATCGATGCCGGGTGTGAATGCCACAAGACAACCGGTGTCCACTCTGAGCGTCTCACCGCGCAACTCACGTTTTATGATTGCTCCGCAAGCATGAACAAATGCAAGACCGTCACCTTTCAAGCTCTGCAGTACAAAGCCCTCGCCACCAAAAAAGCCCGCTCCCAGCTTTTGTGTGAAAGCAATGTTCAACTTCGTTCCGAGTGCAGCGCAAAGAAAGCCGTCCCGTTGCACCAGCACTTCACCGCCCATTTCTCCCAGGTTCATCGGAATTATCTTGCCTGGATATGGTGCTGCAAATGCCACCTTTTGCTTGCCGTGCCCTTGATTCGTGAAGTGGGTGATCATCAAGGATTCACCCGCCAAAAGCCGCTTGCCGGCGCCAAAGAGTTTGCCCATCATGCCTTGATCTGCTTCGGTGCCGTCGCCCATTTTCGCCTCGAAAACGATGCCTTCTTCCATGTAATTCATGGCTCCGGCTTCCGCGATTACCGTCTCGCCGGGATCGAGCTCAATTTCCACCGCTTGCATATCGTCGCCGATGATCTTATAGTCGATTACATGTGATTTGATTGTCATGACAGTACCTTTGCATCTGTGCTTGATTGGGATGCCTGTGCGAAATTCCCAGAGTTTATCACCAGCCTTTTCGACTCGTCACGAAGTCTAATCCAGGGATCACGGAACTTCATTATTGCGTCACCATGTTATGCTGAAGCTACTGAGCCTGTGAAGAGCATTAATGCGGGACGTGATTCGCTTTTTACCGAGACGCAGCTACATCAGGCGGCGGCTTGTTCTGTGTATATTGCTGATTCTCGGTGGTTTGGCAAAAAACGATGCACAAGCCGAAGATTTCAGCCAAAACTCCGACAAGCCATCATCATCTCTTCAGGAGAGATTCACTGAAGTAGATCGGGCACTATTTTTTGAATTGGTCAAACTTGCGAAATTCAACGCGCACTTTCATATGGAAGCCAATCGTCATCAGAAATGGCGTAACTTCGCTTACCCTTTGGCACGCGAAGCCGGTACGGCTCTGACCTTTTCAGCCACCCTCATCGACCTGGCACAGCTGACAAAAGGGCTTGACAGTCCCGCGTCACCATTACTTGTTTGCAGGCTTAGCTCTTTGGCTACTTTGACGCCTCAGGGCCGGAAGTGCTTCAGATTTGGATTGATCAGATGCAGGCGGGCGACCGATCAGCATTGCGTAGTTGATGCCGAAGACCTCTTCTGGAGTCAAGTGCTTGAGCACGCCCAGCTTTTCGCTCTCGTATTGTGCGGACATTACATCTTGCGGACCTGATTTACCCATTTGAGAAATTGTGCGCAATCTCTGAGCATGAGCCTGAATCTTCGCGGCCAGGCTTTTGTCCTTTTCCAGAAATGCACCGTTGGCGTACTCGCCAGCGGCGTCGCTCAGTTTCCCTGATTTTTCAAAAGCCAGAGCCAGCGCATAATAACACTGTGGTCCGTTTGTCTTGCAGCTTGTTGCTTTTTTGAATAGATCGATTGCATGTTCCATGTCTCCGCTGGCGAAATAGACATTGCCGTGAGCAAGGAATGCCTCAGAAAAATCCGGACGAAGCTGGACGGCCGACTTGTATTCAAGTATGGCCTCGTCGTTCCGTTTTAAAAGGGTCAAGATGTCTCCTTTTATTTTGTGAGCGTCCGGGTCGGCAGTGTTATTAGCTAAGGTTTGATCGATCGCCGCCAGTGCCTCGCTTAGCTTTTCCTGTCTCATTAACACCAATGCCAATCCTGTGGTGGCACTGGAATTGTCTTTGCTTTCTTTACCGATAGACAAGCGAAACTGCTCTTCGGCCTTTGGCAAGTTTCCGCTGCGCAGGAAAGCAAACCCCAGAAGAGTGTGCAGTAATTCTGACTCACAACCCAGTGCCAATGCCGCTTCCAGTTGTTGAGCGGCACCAATGTCGTCACCTGTCCTGGTGAAAACTTGAGCAAGCAAAATTCTGGCATCGCGGTCCTTTGGACGGATTTTTACAACTTCCAATAAATGCTCTCTGGCTTTCTGGCTTTCCTCTTTACGCAAATACAAACTGGCCACGGAAAGATGGGCTTGCCAATTCTGCGGTTCAAGCTTCAACGACTCTTCATACTCGTCGATGGCCCGCATGGTATCGCCATGAAAGAAGTAGAACTCTGCCTTTTCTCTGTGCTCTGCGCCTGGGTTGGCGGCAAATAATGGTCCGGAAAGAACCAGGCAACCGGCCGTAAAGAGGGGGCAGAAATGGGCTTTACGGATCAAAGGCCGATCGAAAAAACTAAGGCTGCACCGGAGAATTGTTCGTGTTTTCCATATCATCGGCATTTTGTTTCTCGGGCTTGCGAAGGTTCGAATCATCTGAAGAGTTATTTGCAGGGCGATTTGCAGCCGGTGCAGCCGGCTCATTGGTTGCCGGCGCTTGATTTGTGTTTGCAGGTGTGTTTGTTTTTCTTTTCCGGATGGCAGGATCTGAATTCGAGCCTGTCGGTCCACCTTCTTGCAGCATACGCTTCATTTTGCTCAGATTGTTATCATAGGGGTTCTTTGATACTGTCCATCGAAGACCGGAGAACAGACGAAAGTCAAAACCGCTAAGCCCGGGCACGCTGTTTGAGTTCCAGTTCCAGATTGGCTCGGCACGAACAAAGGCAACCAGCGACGGAATTTTTTTTGTGATCGGGCGCGCCACTTCAAAGTCGGCAATCATGGCTAAATTGCTTTGCGAAGGAATGGCATCAGGTTGCCGGTAGTTGCTTACAAAAGTATCTGTGGCAACGAAAGTCCAGGACTTCCATCGATAGAGTGCACCGATCGTGTAAAACGGGTCGATTTCTCTGGTCGGCCCCTGAAATATGTTGCGGCTGCGCATCTGCAATTGCAGGTTGGCGAAGCCGATGAATTTTGGCGAAAATGCGTGTGTCAATGTCGCGCCTGGAATCATATCGGCCTGCCGTAATCCAGCATCCTGCCAGAGTTCGCGAATTTGATAATTGAGCTGAAGGTTGGTGCGAGACTTGATCGGTATGTCGTGCTGCAAGCCGCCCGAGACGGACTGGAAGGTAGGATAGGTTAAATTGCCGTGGTCAGCAAAAACGTCTTTGATGAGAAACCAGTTGGCATAGATACTGGTGCGCGGAAGGATTTTGTAGCCGAGCGTGATATTGGGTTGGGCTCGAAAAACATAATCCTGTTTGTGATTGTCCCTGGTGAAAAAGACATTGGTCTCAAGACGTTGAGAGGCTTCGACCGAAGCGTTAAGCCACAATTTGGGCGGCAATTTTTGCAACAGGTAATAAGAATAACCAGGGCGCAGCATTTCACGCTCCTGCCCAATGCCTATTGGCGTGACATCGGTAGGGATGATGGTCGGATTGGGCACAGCCTCACGTGGAGGCGCTTGCGCTAGTTGCAGTCCGCTGCGCAGTGTAATTGGGGCGAATGAACTGCTGCTTGAAGTTTGCGCTGACACTGGTTGGGCAACAAACGCCAGGCAAAAGACTCCGAACAAGGCCAACGAACTATTGCAAGTAGGGTTAAACCGGAACACCAACACACCTTGTTTTTTTGCAAGGTTAACAGGGCGACGAGTGATGCCCCAGTCAAACCTGCGAGATTTAACCTATCAATCATCCCAAAGGATGATTGATAGGTTGTAAAAATCGAGCCAAAACAGCTTTTATATCCCTCCAGGTAGTTACCAAGTTAAAGAAAAATCACTATAATGGGTGATGTAAAGTAAGCAGGGGAGGGGTCTGCTGAGGGCGGAATTGCTTTTCGGTGATGGGCATCACCACAGCAATTGAATTATGCCGTTTTACCCCAGGTGAGCTTTTGCAAGACGTGTCCAGCAGGTCCGGTCAGTGCCTGACAGCTTGACTCTTTGCCAGATACCAGCGATCAAAGGAATCCCTATTTATGCAAGTGACGTTTTGGAGAAGGCTTTTTAACAGGCGACATTCATCATCGCGTCAGGTGTGCATAGCCAGAGCGGCCCTAGATTCACTATCTAAACTGCCAATCAGACTGGCCTCGTCAATATCTTGCTGCTTTAAGGAAAAGCCGTTTGTCAAACAATTTAAGTGGAGGGTGCGTGTAGCCATTGCGGCTGCCGGCTTTGCCTTCCTGTGTGTATCTACTTGCCCGGCAGACGCACGCCCGGGAGAGCCTTTTGTCGCGTCAATCACTGCATTACCGGCTGTCACGGGGTCGGTCAATCTGACTGTGGCTGGCGGTGGAGAAGGAGATGGAGGCAGAATTGCACGCTTGGCTGCTCGTGAAGCACAACAGGCGATCAGAGCTGCTAACAGAGACGCCAGGGACGCGGCTCGCGATGCAATGCAAGCAGCCCGAGGCGCGGCCCGCGAGTCCATGCAAGCAGCCAGAGACGCAGCCCGCATGGCATCCATGCAGGCTGTGCAGCAAAGCGTCACTCAAGCTGCCAATTTCTCCGCACTGCATCAGGTCCAGGAGGCAGCTCGTAACGCAGGTATGGATGCCGCTCGCGATGTAATGAACAAAGCTTCCTTGCAAGCCGGAGTGCGGCATATAAAAATCGATAGACATCAAGACTTTAAGCACGACAATCTTGAGCTGTCCGGGGCCGTGAACAATGCGGCTCATGAATCTGTCCAAAATGTGATGCGCGAATCGCACGATGTAAATTTCAATCTCGGCGCGGCCAAAGATGGCATGTACGCAAACATTGCCGCTCCAGTTCAAATCTCGACCGGTGGCAAACTCGATTCCAACGGCTTTGTCGTAGGTGGGGTGGCGCAGACGATCAATCCGGGCGACAGGATATCGGCTGCCGAGTATGCCGCAGTGCAGCAAGTGCTGGGCGGCGGAGGTCAGTCGGTTTTGCTAGGCGAAAAGGGATCTGCCGTGGGTGGAGCCGTTACACTGACACCGGATTCCGGATTGAATATCAGCCGACTGCAGTTGCCCTCGAGCGTCCAGCTCAATCTGGTTGGTTTTACAGAAACCAACCCATTTACGATATCAGGCGGCGCGAGGATATCAGGTGACGTCTTTTCATTGCAGGGCGAGCAGGGCCTGGGCTCGTTTAATAACCTGGGCAGTTTGCACATCGGCGAGTCGGGCAATTGGACAGGCACCTTACCGTCTTTTACCGGACCGGGAAGTCTTTATTCCTCTTCCAGCCTCACTTTCAACATTCAAAACTCATTAAACAACCTGGGCAGCATCACTTCGCCCGGTGCTCTTTCGATAAATGCAGGAGGCAACATCGTCAATACCGGTTCAAATGCGCTCATGCAGGGAGCTTCGTTGGCATTGAATGCCGGTCAATCTATCTCCAATACCGGTGCGCTCATAGCCACCGCCGGCAATGCCAGTCTCTATTCATCCATAGGACAAATCACAAATGCAGGCTTGATAAATGCGCAAAATGGCAATATCGCCTTTGACGCAGCTTCAAATTCCGCTCTTTACGTTAACAACACAGGCGGCGTCATTCAGGCTCTCAAAGGAGCGGTCGACATGCGTCTGGCTGATTACAAAGGCAGCGCTTACTCTTTGCTGCAGGGCGGCGATGTGCTGTCCGAAACCGTTAATCTCTACTCCGGCTCCGGCATGACGGACATGTTCGTCAACGA
>JADZFV010000244.1 GCA_020854255.1 Candidatus Melainabacteria bacterium
CTGTATGTGACGAATCATGCCACCGTTCCTGCAGTTCTGGCCGAAATCGGCTATTTGTCGAAGCCCGCGAAGCTCAAGCTTCTCGATACGCCCTTTTACCAGGACAAAGTGGCAAGTTCGCTTGCCCAGGGCGTTGTGGACTATTTCGCCAGTCCATGTCCTCAGTCCACCAACCTCGTGCCTCTCATGGACAGCACCATGCTGCCTGTACCCGAGCACGACGAAAGTGTCCTGCAAATCAAAGAAGACAACTAGGAATTTTGGCTCACCGGGGCTGCATCTAGTGCATTCCCGGTGAAGGCCTCAGGAGGTTTTTATGGAAGCAATTCTCAAGCTCTTCCTCATGGTCGCCACACTGATTTGGCTCGTGCCTGCGTTCACTCAGCACGCAGTGCATGTGCCGCGCAACGGCGTCTTCCGCGGCATTGCTGCGCTTGTTGGCATCGGCATCGTCAACTGGTTCGTCTGGACCGGTATTGCGGTGCTCAGCCTCGGGCTCATCATCCCGCTCAATATGCTCACTCTGGGTATCATCGGCTTGCTCTTCAACGCTCTGGCGTTTCTCGCCATCGGCCGCTTGTTCCCCAGCGTGCTCTACGTCCGCAGTTTCGAATCTGCCGTCATGGCTGCATTCGTCACGACCTTGGCCACGTTCGTAATCGAGCGTCTCATCTAACAGAAAAGGTAGAGTTTTGCCTCGAAGAAGGCGTGTGTTGCCGGCAAGCACACGCGCCTTCTTCTTTCGCAGTCGTTGATACTAAAACGGCTAGTAAAATATTGAGACCCCCATTATCCTGGACTGAGGAGGCTGTGCAAAATGCGGATAAACAACCGACAATTTTACCTCTTTGCATCTATATAGGTTTAAGCACCAGTTAGTGTTTTTCAGTTCCGAAAAAAGTCATGCTAGGCACTCAATGTGTGGAATGTTGATGTGGTGCGGATAACTGGGAGATGTTTTTGATGAAACTCACTGTTCTGGGCTCAGGTACTTGCGGATCGCAGATGCCAGGAATTGAAAACAGAAAACCGCCTGCCTTTGTCGTCCAATCCGAAAGTCAGACAATCATGTTCGATTGCTCTGAAGCTGTCCGCTTTCGCCTGGAAGAAGCCGGGTTCAACTACGTCGACATCAATCATGTTTGCATCTCTCATGCTCATCCAGATCACTACGCGTTTGTTCATTTCCTGCAATCGATCGGCTGCATAAATAGCTGGCTGGGACCGCATAACGAGCGAATCGACGTTTATGCTCCGCGTCACATTACTGAGAATTTCGATGCCCTCTGGGCGCTGTATGTTCCTGACGATCCGCAAAGGAAAAACCGCATCTGGCCCGCTCTCCACTTTCATCCAATGAGCAATCCTGATAAGCAAGTTCTGCAAATCGGAGAACACAGGCTCAAATCGTTCTCTGTCTATCATGGGCACGGAAGGGTTGATGCATGCTCTTTTCGCCTGGAAGCTCAAGGTAAGGTGTTTGTCTATTCGGGCGATACGGGCGAATGTACAGGCATACGTGAAAGCGCGCTGGGTGCCGATTTGTTTTTGTGTGAAGCTTCAGCGCGCGTACATGATGTGGAAAACCCGCATACATATGGGCATTTGACACCGAGATTGGCGGGTGACATCGCCCTTAAAGCGGGTGTGAAACGCATGGTCTTTTTCCACTACACAGGCTTGAATAGCGATGAAGAGATGATCGAAGACTGCCGCAAATCCGGCTATGAGGGGGAGCTTACTATCGCCAAGGATTTCGATGTTTTGAGCTTCTAGGCAAAACAAGCGGGACGCTTTCGCGCCCCGCCCCCTCCAGAAAAAATTGTTGGTGGGGTTTGTTTTGCCCCGCTGCATGGCATCAGACTACAACCGCAAGTTTCAAAAAATCTTTAAAGGCTTAACAGCCTCCACGTCGCATCGTTTACAGCTTTAAGTTAAAATACGATACGTGATAGTAATAAATCCGAGAAGACAAATCGACAAGGATGGGAGTTTGGTCCGGGAACGGTACCATCCTGCCATCCAAGTCGATTGCCCGAACCGGCAGAGTCAGACTCCCCATCCTTGCGGACGGAAAGACTGCTCTGCCGGCTCATCGAAGGACATTCCGTTTCCCAGGCTTACGCCGGGGTTACTTCGTGTCCTTCTTCCCTTTTCGCTTGCCCGAGGCAAACTGAGTGGCTTCCCGATTGACGTCGCGGTCAACCGGTTGAGAAACCGTCAGCTTTCTGCCGTTGGGCGCTGTGGTCGGCTGGTCTTCCTGATACACCTTGCCGCGGATGAGCAAATGCAGGCGGCCGCCGTCCTTCTTGCCAGGCATGAAGGGAGCGACACGACCGTGCAGAATGCCACCCTCGCCGACGATCCACGAACCGATCGAGCTGGCACGGCGATTGTAGTCGCCGAGGTGTCCGTTGGTCTGACGGTTCCAGAGGTAACCCAGCTGGTAGACCGCCATCTCCTTGAACACGCTCTCCGGCAGGTTGCTGTCGGTACGAGTCCACCATGCACTGGACGACTTGCCGTCGACCGACATGATGACGTTGTAGCCCGTCTGCTCCCACTGAACGTGCGGCGCGTCACCGGGCTGCCGGCGACGGAATGCGCCGATGGTGGCGATGGTGTTGTTGTTGATCAGAATGCCGGCGCCGAACGGAAGCACCTGGATGTTTTCCACCCCGGTCAAACCGAACGCTTCCGCGATTCCCTCCGGCAGGTCAATGCCGAGGGTCGAGGGGCGGTCAGTCGCTTCCGGGTTGTTGGCAGTCCAGTTGTCCAGGACGCGCTTGGTCTGGTGCGCTTCCTCGAACATGTCGTGCTCGTTGGGCAGGCCCAGGTTGATGTGGGAGGGCAGGTAGTACAGCTGGACGCCGGGCACGGCAAAGCGCTTGATGAACTTGCCGCACTGCTTCCAGAAGTACATGATCCGTTTGTCGTAGCCGCGCTGCTTGAGCGCCTCCTTCACGACCTCCGGGTCATCCTGGGTGTGGATGAAGTTCATCTCCTTGTTCCAGAGACTCTTCGCCGACTCTTCGTCGACCACCGGACCGAACATGATGACGTGCACGGTGTTACCCGTGAGCGCCGCCATCTTGCTCATGTCCTTGATGTGGCGCAGTGTGATCTGCACCTTGCTCTCATCGTGCACCGGGAACAGCAAGTTGCCGAGCCCGATGACCTGATCACCCTTCTTCAGGTCGAGTCCGTAAACGCCGGCCTCGAACAGAGACTGCACCGGGTGTTCCCGGATGGTGATCTGCTTGAACGTGTTGTTCTTCTTGGCCATGGTTACTTACCTCCTGTCCCGACGATCTGGCCGTTGGCTTCCAGAGCGTCAAAGAACGCGATGATATTGTCCGCCACGACCTTCCACGTGTCCTCGCTCTTGGCCTGAGGCTCGACGCGGAGGATACCCGGGATGCCCGAGCACTTGTTGTAGGCGGTGGGGTACAGAATGGCACCGAGACCCTTCTCGGCGACGTCAGCTGCTGTGGCGAGGCGATCCTCGATGATCAGCGGGATTTTCACCCCCTGGTCGAGCATGTGCCACGACTTGCCGTGCGTGCTGAGGAAAACGATGTCGTTCTCCTCGACGGGGAAACCCAGCTGCTTGAGCAGGTTCTTCGTCGCCAGGCGCGCCGCACCCGTGTTATGGGGAAGCGCGTCGGTGTACTGATGGTCGCTGGCGCCCGGAACGTAGGTCATGACCTCGATCTCGATGCCCGCAGCGCGGAGGCGCTTGAGTTGATCGATGGCGCCGGCGATCGCGGGAAGCGAACCGTAACCACCCTTCGAGAGGGAAATGAACTTGTTGAGCGCGCGCTCGAACTCGATGTAGCCGATGTTCGACTGCGGGTCGCCGGCAACGTGGTAGA
>JADZFV010000245.1 GCA_020854255.1 Candidatus Melainabacteria bacterium
GGAGAATGCGGAGAATTCTTTGGATTGCTTGTACTGGCTTTCATCAGCAGCGCCTTTTTCTGTGCGACACAAAGGCGTGAAGTTGTTGCCAGCCGGCTCTAAGAACTAGAAATTAGCCCCTCCCGCACGCACGAGTTTCGGATTTCGAAACTCCAATGGCGCGGATCTGGGGCGTGTTGGGAGAAAAAATATGAGTCTCATTCAGAAACTCTTGCGGCGCAAAAGCGTACAGGACCTCCAGAACGGAGGCGATGACGCCGCTGGCCCCAAGCTCAACAAAGTACTCACAGCCAGGGACGTGTTTTTTCATGGCGTAGCGGCCATCATCGGTACGGGCATTTTCGTGCTCACCGGTGTTGCTGCCCACGATCACGCGGGACCCGGCATCATCCTCTCCTTCCTGCTGGCCGGATTCGCCTGCGCCTTTGTCAGCTTCGCATACGCTGAACTGTCGTCGATGATTCCTGTCTCGGGAAGCGCGTACACCTACACCTACGCCACGCTCGGCGAGATTTTCGCCTGGCTGATTGGCTGGGATTTGCTCCTGGAGTATGCAGTCGGAGCCAGTGCGGTTGCCGTCGGTTGGAGCGCCTATCTGCAAAACGTCATGAAGGCGCTCGGTCTCAACCTGCCGCAATACCTGTCGCATGCACCTGAATCCGTCCCATGGCAGGCGATATTCATCGCTGCAGCAGCAATCACCGTTGGCGTAATCGGTCTGTTCAAGTCGCGCGCTGCGCTGACTGGCGGCGCCGGTTTAAAGACCTATGTGATTGGTCTAGGCAGTGCAGCCCTTGCCGGTTTCGGACTGGTAAATGCCTGGGATGTGGCCACGCACCTCACCTCGGTCGACCTGCCTGCCATTTTGATTATCCTCTTCATCAACTTCTTCTTGATCAAAGGCGTTTCGCACACCGCCAAGATGACGGCCGTTTTCGTCATGATCAAGGTCGCGGTCATCATCTTCTTCGTAGGCGTCGGCATCTGGCACATCGACACCACCAACTATCACCCGTTCCTGCCTTTCGGCTGGCATGGCGTGTTTACTGGTGCGGCGATTGTCTTCTTTGCCTACATCGGCTTCGACGCCGTGACGACGCTCGCCGAAGAGTGCAAAGACCCGCAGAAGGATGTTCCGAAGGGCGTGATCGGCAGTCTGATCGTCTGCACGGTGCTTTACATTCTGGTCGCTGCCGTCATGACCGGTGCCATGTCCTACCTGCTTCTGGGCGGGTCGGAAATTGCCGCTCCGATGGCTCGCGTCCTCGATTACCTGGGCTACTGGTGGGCCTCGCCGTTCGTCTCAATTGGCGCCATCGCCGGTATCACATCGGTCTTGATCGTGCTCCTGTTCGGTCAGTCCCGCATCATGATGCGCATGGCCAAAGACGGGCTAATCTCGCCGATTTTCGGCAATATTCACGAGAAATATCGCACGCCGGTCTGGTCGATCGCCATCTGGGGCGTGCTGGTTGCACTCACCGCCGGGCTTCTGCCCATCAGCGAATTGGCTGAGCTGACCAATATCGGAACGCTGGCTGCCTTCGTGATGGTCTGCGCCGGTGTGATGATCCTGCGCGTCAAAGAGCCCGAGCGTCCGCGCAAATTCCGCTGCCCGGACATGCCATTGGTCAAGCCGGTCGGCAATTTCGCCGTCACCTGCATGACCAGGATGTTCGGCTTGAAGGCGCAAACGGAAGCGCGCCTGCGCTCCTGCGTTAAAGGCGTAGCCTGGATGCTCATCCCCATTTTAGGCGCCGGCATGAGCATGGTCTTTATGTTCAGCCTGCCCGGCATCACCTGGATCCGGTTCTTCATCTGGATGGGTGTGGGCGTGGTCATCTACATGTTCTACGGCCGAGTGCACAGCAAGCTGAACAAGCCTGAGAACAAGTAAGTCCGAACGCGCAGTTTGAAGCGCTTCGGCAAAAGCTGTTGACGTAATCAACAGCAAAGGTGTGCAGAAGGCGCACGGTGACTGGCCTTTCGCTGGTCGCCGTGCGTCTGTGCACGTACTAAAAACAAAACCCGAGAAAAAACTATTGAGCAAATCCTTCAGAAAGTCTCCCTTTTGCGGGATGACCACTGCAGAAAGCGAAAAGAAGGACAAGCAGCTTGCGCACAGGCGTGAGCGTCGCATTGTCCGTCAGATCCTCGTGAGCGACCCCTCGCGTCCAGTTCTCCCGCATCGCCGCGAGGTGTCCAATGTGTGGAGTTTTGACAAGGACGGCAAACAGCGGTTGTCTGGTCAGTCCTCTGACTACCTCAAGATCATGAGGAAGTGAGCACCGGGGTGCAGAAGACAAAAGTTTTCTGCACCCTTACTCTTGGCTATTTGATAACTATAAGCCGTAATAAAGATTGAAATGGCACCGCATTGGGTGCGATGACGGTTGGATCTTCCTCATGTCGAGCAAATAATGGCTTCTACGTCAGACATATGGTCGGAAATATTACTGTTTCTAATTATGCAGTCTTCACCTCTATACCCGTCGCGCTGCTAACGGAAAAACTTTTTTGCTGGCGCTCTCGATTTCAAAACTTTTTAAGATCTGCCGTTGTATTGTCTGAGCGTGAACCCGAGGAGATGCCTCCGATGCTCCAGTCAACCTTCGATACAGCCATCAAGGTCAGTGATTTCGATTTCAACTTACCAGCCCCTGTTGCTCCTGTAAAGAAAGAACCAGCACCGAGGGTAAAACAGGAAACACAGTACGACCTCGGTCTCGTAGGGGCGACGCCATTGGTCGCCCGGCATCCCCTGATTATAGATTCGGACACTTCATGCACCGAATCGGAATGCGAAGTGGACAGCGAAAGCATGAAGTTGCGCGCCGAACTGAGACGGTTGTTTCCTCAAGACGCGCAACTGCGCAAATTGCTTTTTCCAATCATGAAAGGTGAGGCTGTGACTGAGCGCCGGCGCCTGGAATTGGAAGCTTGTCTCAAGTATCCGCATGTCCTCGACCTGCAAGAGGCTTTCGTAAAGCGAGAGCTGGGCGAGGAATTGACTGAATTCGAAGAATTGCTTTTACGGAGGATGGATGGGGCGGTAGATTTGGAAGTCTCTCAGCAAGATTGAGAAATTTGCCGCTTTATTCTCCGAAAAATAGACTGCCTGCAATGCCATCCTCAGACCTTCCGATTGGGGATCGCAAAGCTGAATGTGCTGCCTTTGCCTTCTTCCGACTGCAGCCAGATCTTGCCCTTGTGCGCTTCTACGAGCGCTTTGCAGATTGCCAATCCCAATCCGAATCCGCGCCGTTTTAATTTCTTCGGCTGATTGAGCTGTTTGTAGCGCTGGAAAATTGCTTCTTGCTGGTTTGCCGGGATGCCTGGACCTTGGTCGACAACACTGAATTCTGCGCCACCGGACTCAGGTTTTCCTATGACTGTAACTGAAGATTCGGGCTCGGAATACTTGACGGCATTGGATACAAGATTGATGAGCACTTGTACAAGCCTGTCTTCGTCTGCAAGAAAACCACCATCAGCGATGTCGGTAACAATCGCGACCTTTTGCGCTCGCGCCGCTTCTTGAGTGGCATCCAGTACTTTGATGATGATGGTTTTCACTGATGTCGCTTGAACTTCAATTTCCAGATCGCCTGATTCGAGCTTTTCGGCATCGAGCAAATCGCTTACCAACTTGATCAAATAATCGGCGTTCGACTGTGCTCTATTTACTGCTGTATAGCCCTGCTCATCAAGTTTTCCAAAACGATCCTGACCAAGCATGGAAAGAAGCATATTGATGGAAGTGAGCGGCGTGCGCAGATCGTGGCTGACCATCTGCACGAAATCTTTGCGCAATTGCTCCAGTCTTTGTCTTTCCGTGATGTCTTGAACATGCAGAAATATGCGCTTTTCGCCACCTTCTTCGAAATCATTGGCGAAGATTTCGCAAGCAATATAATCCAGCGATTTCACTCTTCCTGGCGTTCTTTTAAGGGCGGAATCAGCCTCCACAGCTTCAATCTCCGGAAAGAGAAACTTGATATGCTGCCCGGCCAATTCTCTGGGAGTGTAAGAAAAAATCTGCTCGATGCGCGAATTTGCCGCCTCGATCCTCATCTGGTCATTGAGCACCAGAAGCCCCAGAGGAAGACTGGTGAGAATTTTTCTGGTGCGATTTTGAATCGTCTCGAGAGTCTGAGTGAGCTTGCCGATCACTTGCTCCTGCCGCTCGACAGTCTTCAACAGTTCTTCTCTGGACGCCGTTTCTTTCATTGACTTGTGCAGATCCTCAGACGATTTTTGATGCGCTGTGATTGGACGCGATTATGGCCGCTTTAAAGACTTTTTGAAAGACCGAAAGGTAGATTAATGACAGCAATTAAGTGCCCTTATCTTAACTGCTGGCGGCGCCTCCAAGGCGCGTGACACCCCACGCATCAAAGGTCGAAATCCTTAATATGACAATTTCAAGACACGCACCAGGCTCCGGCCTTTCCTCGCTTGTGCTCACGTGTTGAGCGTGAAATGCGGAGAATACTGGAAAAGGTCTGATTGGCAAGATTGGCCGGATTGTTCGCTAAGGTTCTCCACCAGCTGATCGCCTTCTGTAGAGGCTGATATGGAAAGGTCCGAATACGTTTTTTTTGGCTACGAATTGGAAATTTCTTGAGTGGATGACAGTGGCGATTAATTCTTCGCATTGAGCCGCGTTTTTGCTGTCGATGAAGTCCTTTGGCTCTACTTCTGCGGGATTTTCAAAGACATACCAGTCAGTCGCTTTCATGCGATTCTCGTCATAATCGAATTTAAACCCCAGCAGGTTGGGAACCTTGCAAGTGGTAGCCTTCATCGGAAAGTTTTTCGAGAGAGCTACGTACTCGAGCGATAGCGCGTTTATATGTTCCGAATAAGGCACCACACATACTATCGGCGCCTGCTTGCCTGATGCACTGTTGTCTTTGATGGTGTCAACTATCCACTGAAGACCGTATTCTTGTTGGTCGGGATAGCGGGAGACAAACTTGTGCTTTCGCTCCGTAAGTTGCAAGGCCGAGGTGATAAGAGTGGGTCTGTCAGTGAATGAATACGGTGAAAAATTCACGACTGCGTACTCGCCGATGCCAATCAGCAAGACCGCCATGACGACCAGCCGCAAGCCGTTATTCTTAGTGCGCCATGCGCGCACCATCGTTGCAGCGATCAAGAGCGAATAGAGAGGCAAACCCTGAATAAGATAACGACTCTGAGGAATCCAGTTGAGCATGCTCAGGCAAAGCAGACCTCCGAAAGTCGCGTAGAGCGGCAACAGAAGTTTTTTCAAATCCTTCCAGTTGAGCATGCACAGCATAAAAACGAAGAGCCAAAATTTCGTCAGGTCCTTTTTGAC
>JADZFV010000246.1 GCA_020854255.1 Candidatus Melainabacteria bacterium
GAGTCAACTTGAATGATGCCGGTATCCTGGTAGGTATCACAGTTTCGATACCTGTCCGTCAACCGTTCGAGAAAGTCACTGGTCTCTTCGTTCATCGGCAACTTATCATATTTCTATTCTATCGTCTCGCTCTTATCTCTCTTGCCTTCGATGAGAGAATGAAGGAAAGTTCTTCGCTCTCTGCTTCTTTCAATTCGTCTGCCCAGTCTTCTAAAACAAAGGCCAGGAAGATACTGTCTGTGCCCGTTTCTTCTTCCAATTCAGCTACTGCAATCGCCATCAGTTCACGGGCTTCTTCCATTCTTCCCAGGTGTTTGTTAGCCACCGCCAGGCGATAGTAAGCAGATGCGTTGTAGTCACGCATGCCGTCAAGCGCCGCGTTTTCTATTCGTCTTTGCAGGAGAGAAATCAATGCTTCCGCGTCATCTCTTCTGCCGATTTTTACCAGAATTGGAACAACGCGCGCTAGAAGAAGGCAGTCAATCTCTTCCTTTTCGTCGAGTTTCAATAAACGGTCGCATGTTGCCGACGTTTCGTTTACTTTGCCAGTTTCACTGCATATGGTGGCAAGGGTAATTGAACTTTGAAGACTGTATAAAGCCGTTTCTCCACAATAACGTTCTGCCGTTTTCACCACCCAGCGCGAATACTCTTCAGCATCTTTCCACTTCCTCTGTTTGCACAGAAGTTCTGCAAGTTGTTGTCCGTGGCTTATCGCCAGCATCTCGTAGCCGTAGATTGGTTCGTTGGCATAAGCGTTATCCACTGTGGACTTGTAATTTTGAAACAGCAGCTTGTCCAGCGCTTCAACGCGGCTGTACTGCCCCGTGCGCTGGGCCAGGCGTGCGTATTCCGAGCGGACAAGGCTGACGGATAAAGGAGGAACAGCAGCTTCGCAGGCGTCCATTGCGCGGACAAGCAAGTCTTCTGCTAACTCGTAATTCTGGTGCACAACAGTCTGCAAGCGAGAGAGTCTCACCAGTGCTTCAGCTGTGTAGCGAGCACAAGTTTGCGGACGGCTGGTAGCCAACGTAAGCGCCTGGTCGTAAGCGTCTTCAGCTTCGTCGAACTGTTCTTTGCCGAAATAGTGTTTGCCCAGTGATGAGGCTGCGTCGACGGCTTGTTCGCAACACTCCGGATCACCTTTCAAAATGGGCAACGCGCGCTCAATCAGAACCGCCGCCTCATCATCGTCGTCATAACTCATGCATATGTTGCCCAGCGACAGCAAGGTTCTGCCCAAAAGGGACTGATCGTCGGGCGGATTGACTTCCAGCTGTTCCAGGAGGTCTCGAAGCAGGCTTTCCGCTTCGTCCTGCCTGCCGTACATGCCATAGAGATTGGCCAGCTGCTCGATGGCCAGGGCGGCTCTTTCGTCCTTAAGCTCGCGGTAGACCGAAACCGCTTGCTTTAAGTGCTTTTCAGCCTCTTCCGGATTGAAGAGGATGCAAAGTTTTCCCAGCCGGGTGAGGATGTTTCCCACTTCCTGGTGAATGGGACCGTAGGCGTTCTTTGCAATGCCGAGAGCGCGCTCGAGAGCATCGGCCGCTTCCCCGCCGCGACCAACATTAATCAGAACTTCCGCATGCTTTGAGAGCGATTCGCTTAAACGCGTATTGTTGTAGCCGAAGCGCTCTGCCTCAGCCACTGCAGTTGCCAGGTGCTTTTCCGCTTCCTGCCAATTCTCTTTTTCGCATTCTTTGCGGGCAGCTTCAACACAATGCTGCCACTTTTGAAACACTTGATATAAACCTTTAGAGCTTTACTTTCTCTTTTAATGAGGCTGACTCAGTTATTTTCCACAGGCTGGAAGGATTTAACCAAGATAGCCCTGGCGGTATAATCGCTGTGTGAATGTCATAGATCCCGTAGGGCTGGTATACAAGGCGATTGGTGCGGACGAGCCATTTTTCAGGCTGGTCGAGCATTTTTATGCCGGTGTCGAGAAAGACCCAATCTTGCGCCCGCTTTATCCCGAGGATCTGGCTCCCGGCAGGGAGCATCTGGCTCTATTTCTCATTCAGCGCACAGGCGGGCGACAAACTTACAGCGAGCAGCGCGGGCATCCTCGCATGCGCCAGAAGCACACGCCTTTCAAAATCGGTCAGAAAGAAAGAGATGCCTGGATCATGAATATGTATGCCGCACTAAATGCGGTGCCCGAATTCGAACCGCATCTGGAAACCATGAAGGATTTCTTTGATAGTTTTGCTACTTTCATGATCAACCAACCGGGCTGATTAACAAGCTTTCTCTGAATCTAACAGCACCGGCATGCGCTTCGTCGCCGGTTTGCCCCTGGGTGACAAAGTGACCCATTTTTCGCTTGGCACGTGCTTCGTGCTTGCCGTATAAGACCACGTCGATTACTTCGGGAAAAACTTCCAGAGCTTGAAGATTGAGTGGTTTTTTGCCGTCGCTTCCCTGGGACAAGTAAACATCGCCGAGAAGATTGCCCATGCAGTAGCATCCAACCGACAGTCCCTTGGGTTGTGCCAGAGGAATGTTCAAAAGTATTCTGGCCAGGCTGTCGAACTGACTGACGCTTGTGGCTACGCGTGTTACGTGCCCTGAGTTGTGTGGTCTCGGTGCCATCTCATTGATGTAAATGTTCCAATCGCCGACAGTCATACCTGATGAGTCCGGTGATCGTGTGTGCGAAAGGAAGAATTCAATACAAAGAAGTCCTTGCACGTCCAATTTTTTTGCCGTGGCGAGCGCAATGTCTTGCAGCTTGTCTGCAACATCAAGAGGCAATCGGGCAGGAAAGACCGTGAAGTCGAGAATGTGATTCTTGTGCATGTTCTCGAAGACCGGATAGACATAGTCTTTTCCAGCAGGATTGCGGGCGACTATGCAGCTTACCTCCATGGCAATGTCAATCACCGACTCGATGACAAAACCGCTTCCTTCATGTTTCATGAAATCAGTATCGTCAAGCAGCACATCTAGCTCCTGCTCAGTCTTGATCTGCCACTGACCCTTGCCGTCATAGCCACCGCGGGCGGTTTTGATAATGAAAGGGCGTTGAAATGCGCGCGCAGCTTCTTCTAATTGTTCGACAGTTTTCGCCGTAGCAAAATTGGCATACGGAAGTTTGTTATCTCTCAGAAATTCTTTTTCTTGAATACGATCCTGGCATATAGCAAGCACTTTTACGCTAGGCAATATGGGTTTTACTCGGGCCAGTGGATAAAGTGGTGCGCTTTCCACATTTTCGAACTCATACGTCACCACATCGCAGTGGTTGAAAAATTCTCCCAACGCTACGACGTCGGTAAAGCGTTTCATAAACGAACGTGCCGCCAGTCTGTGAGCCGGTGCGTTAACATCCGGATCGTAGACGGCGACATTTCCACCATACCGGTATATGCTTTCGGCAAGGAGCATGCCTAATTGCCCGCCGCCTAGAATCCCAACTGTCGCCATAGCCGCCTGAGCCCTACCCTTCTACTAGTGACCTAATTCCTTACTTTGGCTGACTTGGTGCTCAGTTTTTCTTTGACCACGATGTCACCGGAGCGTGCGTCATCGGCAAGTTTTTCCCTGTACTTCTTGAGAGCGGAAAGTAGCTTCTCATCTTCAAGCGCCAGAATTTGAATGGCGAAGAGCGCGGCGTTGACTGCACCTGCCTGCCCGATTGCAAACGTTGCAGTGGGAATTCCCGATGGCATTTGCACGATGGAGAGTAGGCTGTCGACGCCTTTGAGAACGCGGGATTCCATGGGCACTCCTAAAACCGGCAGGGGCGTCAGGGCAGAAACCATTCCCGGCAGATGAGCGGCACCGCCGGCACCGGCGATAATTATCTTTAGCCCGCGTTCTTCTGCTGAGGCGGCATACTCGAACATCTCCCTGGGCATGCGGTGCGCGCTCTTGACCGAGATTTCGTAAGGGACGTCAAAGTCGATCAGCACTTGTTCGCCGTGCTTGAATGTCTCGTAATCGGATTTGCTTCCCATCACGATGCCGACGACTGCTTTTTTCATTTCGCTCCCCTCAAGTTTGCCTTTTCTACTGAGTGTTGTTTCACAATCACTTTTGATTGGTTCAGTGGGACTCTGTAAGCGACAGGCGCATGCAATGGGCCACTACGAACCAGTAGCTCAATGTTAATGGGACTAGTGCTTGAAGCAGCGTTGCCCCGTAAAGAGCATCGTGATACCGGCTTTTTCGCACGCTTCAATGACGTCTTTGTCCTTGATGCTTCCTCCGGGCTGGACTATCAGACTAATGCCGGCTTCCTGGCAAGCGTCTATATTGTCCGTTGCCGGGAAGAAAGCATCGCTGGCAAGAACTGCACCTCGTGCAGTTTCACCCGCTTGTTCGAGAGCAATCTTCACGGAAGCTATACGGCTGGTTTGACCGATGCCGAAGCCCAGCGATTTACCATTTTTTGCGATGAATATGGCGTTCGATGTGAGGTGTTTCACTACCGACCAGGCGAATTGAGCGTCGGTGAGAAGTCCTTTATTGGCGTCGGCGCCGGAGACTTTCTGGAACTGTTCGCCAGTTACCGGCGGTTCCGTGTCCTTCTCAATGATCCAGCCGAAGTCCTGCAGGTATTTCGCACTCCACTCATCATGTGCTTTGGGTGAGAGAACATTTGGTTTGAATTTCAAAACCCGCACGTTCTTCTTAGCTGACAAAACCTTTAATGCACCTTCTTCAAATTCCGGTGCGGCAACGATTTCCACGAAACCTTCCACAATTTTTCGAGCCAGGGCTTCGGTGAGTGTGGATGTGAATCCATAAATTCCACCGAATGCAGAGACCGGGTCCGTCGAATAGGCTTTTTCGAAAGCTTCGTCGAGAGTGGCTCCGATAGCTACACCGCATGGGTTATTGTGCTTGATGATACAGGAGGCCGGATTGCCTGCGTCTCTCAAAATGCGAACCAGACAATAGGTGTCTGTGATGTTGTTAGAAGAAAGCTCTTTGCCTTGTAATTGAATAAAGGGCGGGAAAGATTCTTCATCTCCTGCTTTAGAGCCGCTGCGTGAGTCGGCGTACCAGACGGCTGCCTGATGCGGATTCTCGCCGTATCTGAGCGACTGGAATTGCGACAGGTTTAAAGTCATAGACGGCGGCAATGCTTCTACTGCGGCGCCCGCTTCGCTGGTTTTGGAGCCGTTTGTCTTCGCCTGAGCTTGTTGCTGTCTCAAGAAATAGTTTGAAATCTGCCTGTCGTATTCGGCTGTGCGAGTGAATGCGGCCAGGCAGAGTTGTTTGCGCAGAGTGTCGGTTATCTTTCCGCCGTTTGCCTTCATCGATTCAATAATGGACTCATATTGATCCGGCAGGCAGGCGATCGCCAGATATTTGTGATTTTTTGCTGCAGCGCGAATGAGAGATGGTCCGCCGATATCGATTTGCTCGACCATTTTTTCAGGCGGCAGACCTTCAGACAGTTTTTTCTCAAACGGATAGAGATTGACGACGACCAGGTCGAGCGGCTCTACACCGATTTCTTTGAGAACTTTCCCGTCTTCTTCTTTATCTCTATAAAGAATGCCGGCGAATACCTTCGGGTGAAGTGTTTTTACTCTGCCGCCGAGAATTTCGGGAAATTGAGTGAGGTCCTCGACTTTTTTTGCCTCTATACCGAGTTCTTTTATGTATGCATGTGTGCTGGACGTGGCGATGATATTGAGCTCGCCGAGAGCTTTCAGGTCTTTGAGAAATTTCTCCAGCCCTGTTTTGTCGGAAACGCTGATTAGCGCATTAACCATGTTCTTACTCCTTCAAATTAATTGCGCCACCGAGTGCGCCAACGCCGTCGATGACCAGTTCACCACGACTGTCCGTAACTTCTCCCACTACTTTTGCTGTAAAACCGTACTCTGAAAACGTCTTTACAATCATGTCGTCATCACCGTCAGTGATGACGGTAAGTCCCATGCCCATATTGAATGTTTTGTACATTTCATCTTTTTCTACTGTGCGCCCCAGATGTTCGAAAATCTCAGGCACAGGCAGAGGATTTGCCAGTCTGTAGCCGGCCGTTTTCGACAATCTGAGCATGTTGCGCCAGCCACCACCTGTGATGTGAGACAAGCCGGTGATCGCTTGCGGCTTTTTGTCGAGAATTTCATTGACCGGCTTTGTATAAATCAAGGTCGGCTGCAAGAGTTGTTCTTTCAGTCTTTTGTCTGTGCCCACCAGCTTGGATGCCAGTGACAGACCATTGGAGTGAATGCCTGATGAAGCGATGCCGACGACTTGTTGTCCTTTTTTGATCCTTTCGCCTGTGATCAGTTTTTCTCTGGAGACAAGTCCGACTGCAAAGCCGGCCATATCAAAATGCCCACCTTTATACAAGTCAGGCATTTCGGCGGTTTCACCACCGACAAGAAGCAGCGCCGCCTGATCGCAGCCCTCGACAATACCCTGCATGACCTGGTCGGCATCCTCGTCTACCAGCTTGCCGACGGCATAGTAGTCCAGGAAAGCAACAGGGCGCGCACCCACACATATCAGATCATTTGCGCACATGGCCACGAGATCGATGCCGATGGTACTCAGCTGTTTGAGTTCTAATGCCAGAAGTAATTTGGTGCCCACGCCGTCTGTGGTGAGAGCCATCGCCGTGCGTTCATCGACAGGATAGACCGCAGCATATCCGCCCGCTGCCGGCCATAATTGCTGATGGTCGGCACGCTTTGACAGGCGCTTGAGACGCGTCACAAAAGCCTCCGCTTTGATGACGTCTACTCCGGCTTGTGCGTATGTTTTCGGTTCCATTAGTTCGTCACCATCGCATGAGCATTCTGGAAAATTCTGAGTCCGGGGGGAGATTTGTCTGGCAATGCCGTCAGGCGCGTCCAGCTTGGATGCTGAGTCCAGCGCACAAATGCTTCAGGGTGAGGCATCAACCCGAATACATTTCCTCTGGCATTCGTCAGACCCGAAATACGATCGAAGCTGCCGTTGACATCCAGTGAATAACGCAATGGTGCCTGTACTTTTACTGCATCCTCAGAATCTTTAGCTGGAGAAAGGCGACCTTCTCCATGGCGAATGGGCAGGTCGAATTCCACCAATCCTTCCAGCCAGGGGCAGGCAACTTTGGAATCTACGGAAAGTTGCACCCAGCGGTTGATGAATTTCTTACTACCATTTCTCGCCAGGCTGGCCAGTCTGACTTCATCTTTTTCTGACTCCGGCAACAAACCCATCTGCACCAGACACTGAAATCCATTGCAAATTCCGATCAACAACTTTCCTTCTTGGACGAATTCTTTGAGGCTTTCCTTGAGCGCCGCCTCCAATTTGATGGCCAGGACCTTGCCGGATGCAATTTCGTCGCCGAATGAAAATCCGCCCGGCAAGGCCAGTAATTTTGCTGACTTGAGCAGCTTTGGATTGCCCAACAATTCGCTGGTATGAGTAAGCAATGCATCGAAGCCCGCCAATTGCAGTGCAAATGCGGTTTCTTCGCCGCAGTTGATGCCGTCTCCTGTCAATACTATTGCTTTTGGTTTCATCACTCGGGTCCTGTCGTTTTAGCGAGGTCTCTATTCGTGCCAGGTCTTTCTTCTTGCGGGCTTTCTAATTTAATCGAATGGCAGTGCGGTTTCCCAGGCTGTTTTCATGGCCTGAGTGCTCAAGCTGATCAGATCTTTTCCTCCGGTCGTCATTTCGCTGTCGACGATATTGAGCGCTTGATCGGCTGTTACTTCGCCGATTTTTATCACTGTCAGTCCTTCGAAATGGCGCTCGAAATCGGACTTGTGGGCGCGGTCGATGGAGACAACGATATGTCCCGGACCTTCGCCGAAAAGCAGTGCATCGGCTCTCGTCACGAAGTCCCATGATTTGAATGCTTGTGTGCCGCGCTCTTCATAAAGATCGGCAAGATATCTGTGATACTCACCGATGTCGAGGGTGGCACCGTTTCTCGAGCCGATAACCGATTCGGCAACGCAGACTGCCAGTCCGCCTTCGGAAATATCGTGTGCGGAATGAATCCAGCCGCTCTTGATAGCTGTGTGGAGGCGCCTGTACATGGTCGGTGCGCGATCTAGATCGAGTTCGGGCAACATGATTGATTGCCAGCCGTTTAATTCTTCGTAGTGGCTGGCGGCCAGACCGAGTACGCCGGCGCTGAGAATATATATGAGATCGCCGACTTTCTTGAATTCCATCGAACGGGCCAAGCGTGCTTCCGGCACGCGACCCAGGCTTGAAATCAGCAAGGTGGGTGGAATAGCAAGTTTGAGGGCGCCGTCGTCGAAGTTGTTCTTCATGCTGTCTTTGCCTGATATAAGCGGGGCCCCGTAGGCGATCACCGCTTCGTACAGACCCTGGCAGCAGCGAACCAGCTCTGCCAGATGACGCTTGCCCTGCGGATTGCTGTCGCTGTAGACAGGGTCGGGCCAGCAAAAATTGTCCAGCAAAGAAAGCGTATCGGGATCGGCGCCGACGCAAACGGCGTTTCTTATCGCCTCGTCGACGGCGCATTGTGCCATCAAATACGGGTCGTGTTCGCTCAATCGCGGGCATAACCCATTGGAAACAGCCAGCGCCGGAGAGCGATCCAGGTCGGCTGTCAGTCTTGGAATCAGAACTGCGGCATCGCAAGGAGCCTTTTGAGCCGGACCCATTAAAGGCTTGATCACGCTTTGTCCTCTCACTTCGTGATCGTATTGCCTGATTACTGATTCTCTAGAGCAGATATTCGGATGTTTCAAAAGCTGCTGCAATACACGTCCCAGATGCTCTGGTTGCCGGCCCGTTTTCATCGTGATCTGGGCAGGGCTCCATTGAGCTTCCAGAGAAAGAATCGGACAGCCATCATGGACAAACTCGAGCTCCAGCATTGCCACTGTTTTGCCGTCGTTTTGAACTTCGAAATATCCATTGTTGTTGAATTCGCCGATATTGCTAACTTCCACATTGTGTTTGTCGGCCAGTTTTTTCATGGCTTCAAAATCATTTGTGGAAATGGTCATGCGCTCCTGAGATTCAGAAACAACAATTTCCCAATCGGCGAGGCCTGGATATTTGGTCGGCACTCTGTCCAGATGGATGGTGGCACCACATGTAATGGTAGCCATTTCGCCTACTGAAGACGACAGCCCGCCGGCACCATTATCGGTGATGCCCGTAATCAAACCGGCATCGCGAGCATCTATTACAAAGTCGAGCAAGCGCTTTTGCGTGAAAGGGTCGCCAATTTGAACGGCAGACATTGGCGAGCCTTCATTCAAAGACTCAGAGGAGAATGTGGCACCATGTATGCCGTCTTTTCCAACTCGCCCTCCCGCCATGACAATCAAGTCACCGGAGCGCGTATGTTTTTTCACGGCATCGCGAGTCTCACTTCCCACTTTTATGTGCAGGGGAAGCAATCCGCCCGTGCCGCAAAATACGAGTGGTTTGGCTCGATATCCGGGATCAAAGAAGATGGCACCGTTGACAGTCGGGATGCCGCTTTTGTTGCCGCCGTCTTCAACACCTTTGCGCACGCCGTCAAGAATTGCTTTGGCAGGCAAAAGTTTTGGACGCTGAGGCAAAGATGAAGAAGGATAAGCAAAGCAAAAAACATCGGTGTTAAACAGAGGCTTGGCACCAAGCCCGGTGCCGAGGATATCGCGATTGACGCCGAGAATGCCGGTTAGAGCACCGCCGTATGGTTCCAACGCAGAAGGCGAATTGTGTGTTTCTACCTTGAAGCAGACTGCAGTTTCGCTGTCCCATTTTACAACGCCGGCATTGTCTTCGAAAACCGAAAGCAGGTCCTTTCGCCACTGCGACAGTTTCTTGGTCGCTGCTTTGATATATGTCTTGTAGAGACTGTGTACTGTCTCTACTCTTAGATCTCGAGGCTTGCTGTTGTCTACATGAGTGATTTTTGCATTGAAGATTTTGTGTTTGCAGTGCTCAGACCATGTCTGTGCCAAAATTTCCAGTTCGACGTCTGTGGGCATTTCAGGCAGACCCCGGTCCTTTCTATCGGCCTTTGTTTTGTCGAGCCGGTAATATTGCCTGATTGCCTTCATTTCATCGAGATTTAGCGCCAGAAGTCTCTCTTTGCTGAGGCGCTCCAGCTGTGCATCATCCAATTCCAGGTTGACGCGTTCTACTTTTGGAGTTTGCGGGAGCACCACATGCGGGAATTTGAGCAAGCCCTCTCCTAACCCTTCAGTTTCGTGCACGACGAAGCGATCCGTGAGCGGATGATAGTCTTTGTAAATGAGCGCCTCTGAAATGGCATTGGCGTCTCCGGCTTTTTCCTTGAATAGGAAGCCGCGACCGGATGCGACTTTGACGATTTCTTTCAAGCCCTTCAGTCTGAGCGCCTCTTCCACCGTGTGAGCGAGGTTGTCCGTGACTCCGGGCAGGAATTGGCGTTCGGCAAAATACTTATAGTCTTCAGAGGCAAATCGCTTTAGCCAATTTGCGCGATCGTCGGGGGGTCCGGCCAGCACTTCCTGGAAAAGCGAGTCGGCAAGCACATCTTTAATGTCCTTGAGCATCTTGTCCGGAATGTTGCCATCCGCTATCGAGTCTTTGTCGACCAGAAGCCAATAGAGAGGAAATGAGTGATGCTCTGTTTTGGAAATTACCGCGACGCAAATGGTGGCAGTCCTGGAGATCTCCAGGACGTGCTCGCCTTCTTTATATTTTGCTCCTTGCGTCATCTCCTGGCTGTCTCCCTGTCAGTGCCTTTGTTCAACTCGGCTTGAGCGTCCTTAATCCGTGGAAAAAATGAGACACCTCCCTTGGCAATGGTTTGCAAAACCTGCGGGTAAATTTCGTGTTCGATTTGCAATCCTCGAGCTTTAAAACTCTCCAGCGTGTCGTCTTTGGAGCGCGTGAATGTTGCCTGCGCCAGGATCGGTCCGTGATCGATTTTTTCATCTACCAGGTGCACTGTCACACCGGCTATTTTGACGCCATACTCGAAAGCTTCTTCGTATCCTCGAATTCCCGGGAAAGAGGGCAGAAGCGAAGGGTGGATGTTGATGACTTTGAAAAAACCGCGGCTGTCTTTGAAATGAGAGAGCAAATTGGGCGATAAAACGCGCATGTAGCCTGCCAGCACAATAAAGTCGAGTTGGTGTTTCTTCAGTTCGGAGATTACCTTTTCTTCGTGCTCGTTGCGCGTCAGTCCGGCATTGGCAACCACCGCTGTCGCCACACCATATCTGGTGGCGATATCGATGGCACCGGCTGTGGGAACATTGACCAGGACCAGTTGAACTTTGGCATCAAGCTTGCCCTCAGCGATCGCTTCCAGGATCGCTTCCAGATTCGA
>JADZFV010000247.1 GCA_020854255.1 Candidatus Melainabacteria bacterium
CTCCTTGATCAGTCTCCTCGCGCACCATACGTTTATATGGTATACTTTCTTTGTATCTTGAAAAATTGAATTTGAAGACAGGTAGGTGATCACGTCTATCTGTCGACGGATGGTGAGACGGGCACTTCCAGGGGATTTGTCTGCTTGGTTTTCGTGCGAGAAATTACTCAACTATCCACCCAGAAGACTGACTATTCATACCTGCAGCCACCTGATGATGCGCGACATCGATTTGACTTCCCAATTCGCAGACAAAGTCTCCATAGATGTCAGCATCACAACCGACAGCGATGAGATCGCCAGAAAGTTCGAGCCTGAGGCACCCTTTACAACTCGCAGACTGAAGCTTGTTAGAGCCCTTAGCGACGCCGCCAGCCTCCCGCACACACACGCACCTGGCGGCTGCGCGATCGGCTCCTGCCAGAGAACAGCCACTCAGCCAGAACTACCCATCTCAGCATGACTCGCTCGTCAGGCGGTCACTTGTCCGAATCCCGGACCCTGGGATCTCAATCATTACCAATACTTAATTTGCCAGTGCCGGCACTATCACCCGAAAGGATTACCCGGTGAGGATTTTCAAAACCGGGCGATTAAGCGCAAAGGTTTGATTCGCGTTTTCTTTGCGAGTCTTCTGGGCACAAAAATACTAGTGCCGTAATCCCACCAATTCAATTTGCGACTCACGCTCTGTCAAACGACACGAGCCGGTGGAGTATTGCGGCTGTGATTTTGTCAAAAAAGTGCTTTGATGAGACGCAGAAGGGTAACACCGAATTCGGTGCACAACTATCCTGAAACTTTTTTTGGTAGTCACAGCCTGCTCCATGAGTCAGACAGCAACCGGTTTTCAGCCGACTCAGTTTTTTCGCGTTCGCTCTTTCTAAGTCAGACAATTTTATGAGTTCAGTGCTATGCCATATTGGATATGCTTCAGCGGCTATCCAAAACTGAGAAAACCCCGCTTATACTTAACTAAGCCCCCAGAGTTTGAGCTATGAAACCCAGATTTAAATCAATTACCAGAAGAAGACACAGGCGTTCAGGACAAGCGATTACAGAATATGCGGCGATGCTAGCCTTCGTAGCTGTATTGGTTTCGTTAGTGTTCGCGTTTGCTCCGGGCAAATTATCGCCTGCAATTTCAGCAGCATTTTCCGTAGTCACCAGTCAACTTAACAACCTTGCAGCCGCCGCTAGCGCCGGCTCCTGACAAGACCGTGCTGCCACTCGTCAAATCTGCGCACGGCAATGAGATAAACTACTGGTCCCTTCCAGGGATTTTGCCGTGGCGAAAAATATCGACGACTCTCAAGAATGGGAGTTCTGGATCGATCGTGGTGGCACCTTCACCGACGTAATAGGACGATCGAAAAAACAACCGGCCCTGCTGCGCGTCACCAAACTGCTTTCGGAATCACCGGGCCAGTACGCTGATGCCACAGTCGAAGGCATGAGAAGAATCATCTCTGCCGCTGCCGGTGCATCAGCCGACCAACTTTCACTTGAGGACAAAATAGATGTCGCCCGCATGGGCACGACAATCGGTACCAACGCCCTCTTACAGCGGCGCGGCGAGCGCTGCGCGCTAATTACTAATCAGGGCTTCAAAGACGCTCTAAAAATCGGCTATCAAAACCGCCCCGATATTTTTTCTCTGGCCATCAAACTGCCGGACATGCTTTTCGAAAGAGCTATCGAGCTGAAAGGCAGGTTCGACGCGGGCGGCAACGAGATCGAAGCACTAGACCTTGCCGACGCAGAGAAGCAATTGAAAGACTTGCTGGCATCTGGAATCACATCCGCAGCCATTGTCTTCATGCACTCCTACCGCTTTGACAGTCATGAAAAAACCATCAAAGAGCTGGCGCTGCGCTTGGGTTTCGAGCAGGTATCCGCCTCCTCGGAAGTCAGTCCTCTGATTCGCTTTGTCAGCCGTGGCGACACTGCCGCCGTAGACGCCTATTTGACTCCGCTCTTGAATCGCTATTTAAAAACGATCACCAGCCAATTGCCTGGTTCGCGACTTTACTTCATGCAATCGAACGGCGGGCTGACGCCGGCTGAGAACTTTCGTGGACGAGACTGCCTGCTTTCCGGTCCCGCCGGCGGCGTCGTGGCGGCAGCACGTTCATCGGCATTGGCCGGCTACAACCACGTGATTGGTTTTGACATGGGCGGCACTTCCACTGACGTTTGCCATTATGACGGGCACTTCGAGCGCACGTCAGAAACCGACATTCAAGGCGTAATAATTCGCACTCCGATGATGGCGGTGCATACTGTAGCGGCAGGCGGCGGCTCGATTCTTACCTTCGACGGCGAGCGCTGCCGGGTCGGTCCTCAATCAGCAGGAGCAAACCCAGGCCCAGTCTGCTACAGGCGTGGAGGGCCTCTGGCAGTCACCGATGCAAATTTATTGCTGGGACGAATTCAACCAAAATTCTTTCCTTCTATTTTTGGTGTCAATTACGATCAGCCGCTCGACAAAGAAGCAGTTGCCCTGAAATTTGCGGCGCTGACCAACGATATTGCCGGTGCCGGATTGGCGTCGGATGGCGCTTTGCCCACTTGCGAAGAGGTCGCCGAAGGCTACTTGAAGATTGCCGTCGAGATAATGGCCAGCGCCGTTGGCAAAATCTCGACCGAGAAAGGACACGACCTGGAAGGTTCTGCGCTCTGCGCTTTCGGCGGTGCCGGCGGTCAACACGCCTGCCAGATTGCCGACGAGCTGAATATAAAAACAGTCCTGATTCACCCGCTCGCTGGCGTTCTTTCAGCCTTCGGAATCGGCATTGCCGACACGGTAGAAATAGCTCAGGCAGCCGTCGAAGAAGATCTCAATTCGAAGACGCTTGCGCAAATTGAGAAAACAAAATTAGAGCTGGCAGAGAAAGCAATCGCTACCCTCGCGCTGCATGGATTGAGATCGGACAACCTGGAAACTTCATTCGGCGTGCACCTTCGCTATCGTGGCTCCGACGTGGCAATTTTCGTGCCGCTCAAAAGTGAGATGGAGACGAAAAAAACATTTGAGACTTTACACCTCAAGCGATATGGATTCATCGCCGACAAGCCAATCGTCGTAGAAAGCCTCTTGGCCGAAGTGATTTCCAGAGGCGAAGGCGCAGAATGCGGTTCTACCATTTCTAAAAGTTCTCCCGGCAAGATTGAAACAGCTCTGCCGGCCGAGGTCGGCAACGTGCCGCTCTTTTGCGGCGGCAAATGGCTTCAAGCAAAAGTCTTCGACCGCAGCCAACTGACGCAAATTTCTGAAATCGAAGGGCCGGCGATTATTGCAGAGGCAACTGCCACGACGGTTGTTGATCCTGGTTGGTCTGCGCGCGTGGATAAACGTGGATTTTTAATTCTCGAAAAAACCCAGGTCGAGGCATCCTCCGCCCATGCAGACGCCGGCGCGGCGACAAAGGCAGACCCCGTCAAACTGGAGCTTTTCAGCAATCGCCTCATGTCTATTGCCGAGCAGATGGGAATTATTCTTCAAAATACCAGCCACTCCGTCAATATCAAAGAACGCCTCGATTTCTCCTGCGCCATCTTTGACCGACAGGGAAGACTGATTGCCAATGCGCCTCACATTCCCGTTCACCTTGGCTCGATGAGCGAAAGCGTGCAATCGCTTATGAAAGAAAAAGGCGCACTTCTTTCACCCGGCGATACGTTCATTATTAACAATCCCTATCTGGGCGGCACGCACCTGCCTGACATCACGGCAATTTCACCCGTTTTTGCCAAAACGAGCAACGGTTCTTTCACATCCCCTGACTTCTTTGTCGCATCCAGAGGGCACCATGCCGATGTAGGCGGCATAACGCCCGGCTCGATGCCGCCGGCGAGCAAACACATAGACGAAGAAGGTGTAGTCTTCAGCCACTTCCACCTCGCCAGAGAAGGACAGCTCAATGAAGAGTCCGTGCTCAAAGAGCTTCTCGGCGCCAAGTTTCCAGCCCGCAACCCGGCCCAGAACATCGCCGACCTGACCGCGCAAATCGCCGCCAATCGCTCAGGCGCCGATGCCCTTGTGCGGCTGTGCAGTCGCTACGGACTGCCGGTCGTTGAGTCTTACATGCAATTCGTGCGCGACAATGCAGCCTCATCAGTGCGCAAAGCGCTGGGGAGAATAAGTGAAGGAGACTTTGAGGGCGAACTCGACGACGGCTCAAAAATCGTCGTCAAAGTGAAAGTAGACCGCAAGAAAGAAAAAGTTTCGGTAAGCTTTTCTGGAACTTCCTCACAGCACCCGGGCAATATGAATGCGCCGCTCGCCATAAGCAAAGCTGCCTTGCTCTATGTTTTCCGCACAATAGTCAATGACAATATTCCGCTCAACGACGGCTGCCTGGAGCCCGTTGAATTCACCATTCCTGAAAGTTGCATGCTCAATCCCAGATCGCCGGCGGCAGTCGTGGCCGGTAATGTGGAAACATCACAGATACTCGTAGACTCGCTTTATGGAGCCATGGATTTGATGGCAGCCGCGCAGGGGACAATGAACAATCTCACTTTTGGCAATGACGAATTGCAATACTACGAAACCATATGCGGTGGCGCAGGAGCTGGCGCCGACTTTGAGGGTGCAAGCGCCGTGCATACCCATATGACCAATTCGCGACTGACCGACCCGGAAGTTTTAGAACTTCGATATCCTGTCCTTCTGGAGCATTTCGGCGTGCGAGCGGACAGCGGCGGAAAGGGTAAAAACCGTGGCGGTGATGGAACGATTCGCCGCATTCAATTTCTTGCACCAATGACTGTTTCAATCCTTTCACAAAGGCGCATCGCCAAACCTTTCGGGCTGCACGGTGGACAACCGGGAAAGTGCGGCGTCAACACATGGATTAAAAAGGACGGCACAAGAGAAGCGCTGCCCGGAACGATCACTATAAAGGTAGAGGCAGGCGACAGCATTCAGATAGAAACACCCGGCGGCGGCGCCTGGGGCGAGCCATGAATTAAAACGGACCTTACTAAGCGTTGGCGCATTGCCAGCGCCAAATCCCGGGCGTCGCTCCTACAACGGAACGCAGATCTCGTTGCGCTTCAAAAAAATCGGCGTGAAGGGCGGATTGTAGTACGCCTCATACGGATCGTCTGTCGGAGTCAACCCTTTCGATTCCAGGATTTTTCTCAAAGTCTCGAGATGGCGATCGAAATTGCTTTTGCGAGCAGACCCGGAAAATCGCAGCACCGCTATCCTTTGCGCCGGCAGCTCAAACACTTTCACGCGCTTGTCGTCAGGAATCGGCAGACTATCCATTGTGTATTCGGGCGGCATAAAAAAACGCATGCGTATCTTCCCGCCTGCTCCAATCGATTGAGTAGTGACCGGAGCCGTCATGGACAGCTTCGCTTTGCCGTCCGAATCGGAAATGGATTTTGTCAAAGCAGCAGTTGCCTGTGGGGAGTTTTTACCGAAAAGAAAACCTGCCAGCGTAGAAAACGCGTCGTTCAAAGCCTTCTCGCGCTCACCTGCCGCCTCCACCTCGGCGACGATTCTCGGTCCGTATTCACGGACTTCAAAACTGTGATCGGTCTCTTTTACTTGATAGGGAATCTCGCGCGTACGCGCCTCTGCTCGAGTCGACAGAACTGCCGCCGTCAACATTGAAACTACACCGATTGTTAGAAGGATTCCACGCCGCATGGGCTATTCTCAAACACAAAATACGCGATCACCACCGCGCGCCCGCGCATAGTCGAGCGCTTCCCAGGCACGTGCAATCAATTCGTCGTAAGCAGACCCATTTTGCGGAAATGTGGCAACGCCAACGCTGGCAGTGACGGAGAAAGTCTGCCAATTATGGTTGATCGCCTGATTGCCGCATCTGACGCGCAGGCGCTCGGCAAGCAATGCGGCGCCGGCTGCATTGGTTTGAGGCAGGGCAATCACAAACTCGTTTGCCGAATATCTAGCCGCCAGATCGACTTCGCGAATGCCTTCACGAATCACATTTGCCGCCACTTTCGAAACAGCATCCACCGTCAACATGCCGTAGTGCGCGCGAATCCCGTCGATGCCGTCAATGCCCAGCATAATCAAAGCGACATGCTGTCCATATCTTTTGGCGCGACTGAGCTCTGACTTCAATTCTTTCAAGAAGGTGCGGTGGTTGTAGAGTTCTGTCAAGGAATCCAAAAGCGCCAGCTTTTCTATATCTTCGCCGCGGGCCGAGGCAATGCTGATCGTCTGCCTCGTTTGTTCAATATCTTGTCTTTCATAGTCGCGTACGCGATCGAGAATGTCCGGCCTGCCGCCGTAGGCGTTCGGATCGCCAAGTTTTTGCCGCCTGAGCTCGTCAAGAATTGCGTGTGCCTGCGCTTCAGTGTCGACTGGTTGCCTGTCTTCGGACATCCCTACCTCTTCAAAACGTGCAAACGCGACTATCCGAAAGCAAATATACCGCTTTGGACGAATAATTTCCCTAACTTAAGCCAAGAAATCCACAGAGCCCAAGCTCGCCCGGGGCCGCTCAGGCGATAAGCCGGGAAGACAGACATGCCAGTCAGGTGAAACGTCGAAACCGAATCGAAACCGGTCCGGTCTTTTTGTTGCCCGCTCAGTGAGAGTGCCTGTGGTGAAGGTCGGGCCAGTGGGGGTGTCCGTGACTGATGGGCTCGTGCTTATGCCAGTGAGAATGCCTGAGAGTAGCGGGCTGACCGGGATGGCAGTGGTTGTGATGTCCATCATCGTGGCTGTGCATATGAATATGCTCCATTTCCGCATGCTCGTGATGATGCGCGTGCTGGTCGTTCATCAAAAGGTATATGGCCAGACCCATCACGCCGCCGGCAAAGAGCTGCGTCATGGTCAACGCTTCGCTGAGAAAAATCGCCGAAAACATAACGCCGAAAAAGGGCGCCGTGGCAAATATCATTTGCGAGCGCGTAGCACCCAATTGTTGCGCCGCTGTAATGTACAAGTTCAGGCTGAGCCCGTATGCAAGAGCACCGATCAGAAGTGCCTGTCCTATTGAAGTGACAGCGAGAACATGCGGCTCGAAAATAATCCCAAGCAGAAAGTTGGTGCTGCCCGCAGCCAGTCCCTTCAAAAACGTGATGCGGGCGGGGCTGATACCGTCGATAATGGCAGTCGAATTGTTGTCTATGCCCCAGCACAAGCAGGCAAGCGCGCTCAGGCAGCCTGCAGCAAGACCGCTGGTACCTTCCTGCAGGCACAGGAGAATTGCAGCGCCGGTCGCCATCAATACAGACAACCAGCCAATTCGACCCAGATGCTCGTGAAAAACCATGCGGGCAATAACGGCGGTGAAAACAGCTTCCAGCGTCAACCACATAGAAACCGACGAGGCGCTTGCCGCTTTCAGTCCGAGAAGAAGAAACACAGGAGCGAGCACGCCGCCGAAAATCAAAGCCAACGACAAGCGCTTGACCGTTTTGGATGAAAACGCCCACGGCTCTTTGCGGGCGGCACCTTTTACAATCAGGGGAGAAACGCCCAGTGCGGCGCCAAGATAGAAAAGACCAGCCAATTGAAATGGGGGCAAGGTGGCCAGCATAACTTTGCCGGCGGGTGCAGCACCTGCAAACAACATCGCGGACAAGACAGCCAGAACAACAGCAAACATATTATCGGTCCCTGTATCCTCAGCTTTGCGATTCAGCCCGGTCCCCAGCCGAAGAGAATTAAAAAGCCTTATGTTACTCGAGTTATATAGAATTTTTATTGGTTTTGCATAATTCTGGCACCAGAAAGACATACGCTACGTCATTGAGCGGGAGCGGGAACGGGAAGGAAAAATGCGTTTGCGCTGGGTAAAATCAAAACTACTGGCGCTTATTAAGTGAAGTAGGCATACTGTTTCAGGTATTGAAAAAATGGAAGTCTCAAGAGGAATTGTCCTGGCAGTCGCGGTAATAGTCGCTGTAACAAGTTTTGGCAATGCCGCCCTGGCCGCCAACAGCGCTTCAGCGGTCAAGAAAGGCGCAAGTAACGACGGCGGTGCGAAGAAAGAAGTGAAAGCAAGTGGACAGAACAAAGCATTCAGCGGCAATGCGTCCTGGTACGGCCCTGGTTTTGACGGCAGGAAAACAGCCAGCGGTGAGCGCTTTAACATGATGAAGTTGACCGCCGCGCATTTGCGGCTGCCTTTCAACACTAAAGTTCTGGTTGAAGACCCACGCACCGGCAACACTGTCATTGTCCGTGTCAACGACCGCGGACCGTATCACGCCAAACGCGTAATGGACTTATCCAAAGGCGGAGCAATCAAGCTGGGCACTATTTCCAGAGGCGTCACTTTTGTCGACTGCTTGATCCTGGATGACGACGACAAAAAAAGTTGAGTCTGCAAAATAATTGTAGTGCTGGCGCATGAATCTGCACGCTCAACCTACACTCATCAAAGTGAGCATCTCCACCACTTCAGCAAGTGAGATGGGCGGACGCAAACTTTTCAGAATCGACTGGCATTCAGAAAGTTCAAGGCTGGCGATTTTTCCTCTACCGGCGCTGTAAAACTCGACCAGCTGCGGATTGCCGGGCGCCAACGAGGCACACACTCCGGAATTCGGTCCGACCAGTCTTTCTACTTCCGCATTCAATTGAGATGCAACATCACCCGGGGAAGCGCCGCAAACGCTTGCAGTCAATTCGGATGGAAGAGTCATTGAGAGCGCCGCAGAAGAAAGATTGGACGCCGCGGATGCGACACCCCTTCCGGCGGCACCCTGAAAAGCACCGCCGAGGGTGGCATAGGCTTGTACCGCCCGGTTGATGAAGTCATCTTTCCTGTCGAGTCCTATCTTTTCCAGAATTCGCAGGGTTTCGGCATCGGCACTAAAATTCAATTCGCTCACGTTAGAGCTCCTCCGTCTGGAATTTATTCCTTGCTCTCAATTGCTCTTGCCCGTTTATCCAGTGCGGCAGCTTCATCTTTGCGACCCAAATCGCGCAAAAGCGCGGCATAGTTTCTCAAACTGGCAGCTACTTTCGGATCTTCTGTGCCGTAAAGTTGTTGCCTGAGTATAAGCGAACGTTTGTACAAAGGCTCAGCCTTGTCAAATTTGCCTTCATCTCTATAAAGTCTGGCCAAATTGTTAAGGCTGGTAGCCAATTCAGCCTGGCTTGCACCGCCGCCTTTTTCGTCAATTGCAACAGCTTCTTTGAAGGATGGCTCGGCGTCGGCAGACTTGCCCTGCTGTTTGTAGATCAAAGCAAGATCGTTCAAGTCTCTGCCGATTTCGGGATTGGTGTCACCGAGCGCTCCTTTGCGTATGTTTATTACTCGCTTCATAATATCTTCTGCAGCGCAATAGTCTTCCATGTGCAAATACACCTCTTTGAGATTGCTCATCGCCGTTGCGAAAAGCAGACTCCTGCCGCCCTCCAGCTTTTCCGCCAGCGCAACAGCTTTTTGAAACAGCGACCTGGCCTCATCATATTTTTCCATGGCATCCAAGATCAGTGCCAGATTTGTCTCAGCTTCAAGCAATACGCGAGGTTTTTGCTCCCCTTGTTTTTCGCGGATGGTAAGAAGGCGACGCGCATAAGGTTCGCACTCCTTAAAACTGCCTTGTTCGCGCAAACTGGTAGACAAGTTGGCAAGGGCAACGGCAATTGCATCCTCGCTGTCCGATTTCTCGGTGATTTTGAGCGCTCTTTCAAGCAGCGGCTGCGCCAATTCCGGCTTCTCCTGCTCGCGGTACATGCCGGCCAGATTGTTCAACGCCGCCGCCACATCAGGATGTTCCGGGCCCTTTGATTTTTCGCGCATGCGAATTACTTGCTTGTAGAGTGCCTCAGCTTCGCTGTACTTTTTCTCCCTGCGAAAAACAACTGCCTGGTTGTTGACAGAGACCTCTTCGGCATCGGTGTTGCCCGTCGCCGCACTCAAACGAGCAACGCGCTCTACATACTTAGCAGCATTAACCGTATCGCCCAGCACTTTGTGAATGCGCCCGAGGCTGTTGAGTATCGGAATGACTGCATGGTCATCCTTACCTTTCGTCTTCTCCGCGATTGCAAGCGCCCGCTCGTAAGATTGCTTGGCGGCATCGTATTTCTTTTCTTTGAAATACAGCTTGGCGAGGTTATTCAAGCTCGGCACCAGGTTAAAACTTTCCGCGCCCTCTGCCTTTTCTTTCACAGCCAGCGCCCGCTTGTAGACAGCCTCGGCTTCCTCGTCTTTGTTTTGCGACTCCAAAACCAGGGCCAGATTGTTGAGCGTGGTACCCAGTTTGCTATCGTCGAGTCCTGAGCTTTCGCACTCTTTCAACGCTGTACGGAATATGGCTTCGGCTTCGGCAAAATTCTTAGCGCGATAGAATCTTTCACCATCGGCAATATAGTTGCCCCATTCTTTCGCGCCTGCAAAAGCCGGATCGCAACACAGCGGTGCCGACAGCCACAAAGAAATGAGCGAAAGATAGAACAGGCGTGCTTTCATTGTGGAATAAACCTCTTAAGAATTATTCTTTCTTAAAACCCAATTCCTTGGCCCTGGCCTCATCACTGGTGGCGCGGCCGGTATCACCAATTGCCTTGTAGGCTTGAGCGCGGTTGTAATAAGCTTCGCCCAGTTGGGGATTCAGAGCGAGCGCTTTATTGAAATCATCAATGGCCAGCTGGAATTGCTTCAAGTGGCGGCGGGCAACACCGCGTGTGTCGTACGCTGCAGCCAGATGAGGAGCCAGGTCTATGGCTTTGGAACTGTCGTCCAGCGACTTGTCGTATTGACCGAGATCATTGTAAACGGCCGCGCGATTATTGAACGCGGCCGCACATTTGGGATCGATGGAAAGTGCTTTATTACAGTCTTCCAGCGCTTCTGCAAACTCTTTGTGGCGACCGTGAGCCCAGGCGCGATTTACATATGCAACCACATAATTCGGTGAAATGGAAAGCAACGAGCTGAGATCATCCAACGCTTTCTGGTGATCGCCGAGAGTCTCATAAGCAGTGCTTCTGTTGAGCAAGGCGCTGATGCTTTTCGGATTGAGCGCTACAGCTTTCGTATAATGCTCGATTGCTTGTTCAAACTTGCCGTCTTTGGCAAATTCCGATCCCTTGTCGCATTCTTCTTCTTCAGGGGTAGGCGCGCCGACATCCGGATCAGTCAAGCAAGACCATTTTGTTCCCTTGTTCTCGAACAGAAAGTTTTTCACTCTCGATGTTCTTACGCTCTGTCCTTCCGGTTCTTCACGCACGGTTATCACCGCGTGCTTAAATCCCTGAAGCGAGGCGTCTTGCTTGAAGTAAGACCAAATCTCTTCCACTTCTCTATTCAGCTTTGCTGTGTCGTCCAGTTTGTAATCGCTCTCATAGCTGAGAAGCAGCGCTTGGTCTCCGTCTGCAAAAATCAGCGGACCGACAAAATGCAACTTCATTTTCTTGCCCGAAGGCAAAAGCTTGATTGTGTATTTCGGCTGGTGGGATGCGAAATGAAGTTTTAACGCCGGTTCTGGAACGATGGGGCGAGGAACTGCCTGAGCCGCAACGGCAAACAACAAACCGGCCGAGACTGCCAAAACAAGCGACCTTTCTGTCTTACTGAAAGAATTCATTCTCAACATACTTGTTCCGAGTTTCAAGGCTTTTACACCAGAGTCATTGACTACCACGCCACGCCGTGACAACGTTACCACGATAGGTCGTCTAAGTGATTATACTCAGACCGCTCTGATTCTTCCAGGATTGCTTTCGCGAATCCGGCCGCGTCTTGTCGAATTGCTCCGGCAATTCGACGGTGCAAGCACGCGCCAATTAAGGCCCGTGCCGATTCAAAGGGGCTGGGCTGGTACTGTCCTCACTGCGGGGCTCTGCGGCATCGATAGCCACTTACTACAACCGAAGCCGCTTTTGCTGCCGCTTTTCTTATGTTTCTCGTTGGGCTCTTTGTGCTTTTAACCAGTGGACCGGCGGGCGCGAGCTATGCATCGACACCAATATCCGCTCGATACGCGCAAGTCTTGCTGAGCGCATCTGTGCTCGTTCATCCTCTCACAGCGTTTTACATAACAGTATCTGTCGCACTGGAAGGGGCAGGCTCGACGACGCGACCAATGCTGGCAGTGGTCGCAGGCTTGTTTATTCTGCGTATACCACTGGCGGACCGGCTCGCGCTTCATTTTAAAAAAGGCATGACCGGCATCGTCACCCCAATTATTGTTTCTCATTTCGCGGTGGCACTGTCTGCGGTATCACAAATGAAATCCTTCTTTGGTGGCGACAAACAAAGCGCGAACGTCAAAAAGACAAGCCAGGCGCATTTCCTCAGTGCCGAAAGTGCAAATTCAGCTAAAGTGGGTACATTTTCGATGCGAACTGCCACAGTTCCAGAACAATGCAAGCAATGAGAACCACAGAGTGAAAGACCAGAAAGAAGACCAAGCGCAAGACACACCGTTCATGGTCACCGGCAACTCGACCGGCGGATACGAATACAGCGCCCCTGTAGTTTATGACAGAAGCACAGGCGAATACGAATTCGAAATCTTGCAAGAAAAGAAAACCGGCGAGCTTTCGCGTGAAGTGTACTTAGCACCCGATGGTCAAACCCCGCCCTTAAGGGCGGGGTCTCCTTGTGAGGATGACGATGACGTCGGCTCGACCTTGCTGATTGACAAAGCGGACATCGAAATAACAGTCTCACCGGAAAAACTGAGTCTAGCTGAACGCGAGAAGATGAGCGCTGCAGCCCAAGAAAGGAATAAGACCCAGTCGAACAGGTCGCCAAAATCAGCCAACACGGCGGCGGCGCTGGCGTTGACGATGGCAATTGCTTCAACAGCGATCGTATTCATTTTTTTGGCGGCGACAAAACACGACCCTGCAATCGCCGCGAATGAGCCAATGCCGGAAGACACGGGCGGTATACCCAAACTTTCGAAACCTGCCTTTGAGATCGAGCCTGCAGCCGGCCCACCAGCCGCTCCATCTCAAAGGGTTGTTTACGCACTCGGCTATGCTCCATTTACAGCCGCACCTCAGGGCGGGCTGAAAGATAAATCCCACGTCATTTCATTCCATGGCTTCAGCGACGAAAAGATAGGCGAGCTGGAAGCGCAAAACTGCGCGGAAATTTCTCTAGAGGGTGTAAAAGTCAGCGATCACAACCTGCAAAAGCTGTCCAAGTTGAAAAACCTCTACATGCTCGATCTTCAACATGCACATGGTTTTAGCCCCAGAGGACTATTTGCTTTCAAAAGGACAGCTTTGAAGAGGCTGCATCTTGATGGCACGGGCATTTCCGACAAATGGACTGCCCTTCTGGAGTCTCTGCCGGTTGAATTTCTGTCTGTCATGGGCAACAAACTATCCGACGAGAGCCTAATCACCCTTGCAAAGTCCAGGACCCTGAAATTCTTGAAATTCGAAGCCGACCCGTCAGCAAAGATCAACAACGCTCTCAACGCCGCAGGATGGATGCGACTGCCTGAAGGAAACGAAAGAGCCTTTAATTGCTACCGAGAAAGCGTCAACACAGAAAGGCATTAAGGCATTCAGTTTAATTTTGGGGTATGCGCAGCCAGATCCCTGTGCATCTGCCTACCATGTAAAATAGGGCAAACGGGGTCCCCAAAAGAAATGATCGCCTTCAAGAGGAAAGATGGCTGAAATTACTGCGGACCTGAAGACTGCCGAGCTTTTGAAGCTCGCCGCCGACAACCACCACAAACGCATCACCTTAAGCGAGGATGAGCGCAAGCAGGTGATTGCCCTTTTGAAGCAGAAAGGCGCCGAAGAGCTCGAGTACGGGCAGGAAATCGAATTCGACACTGTCCGCCTGGTCAGGCGGGTAACCGGCGCCGTCGGCGTCTACTTCAGCTAGAAGCATCAGGGCGACGCCAGGCCGCCCCTTGTACGCCAAGTATCGACCTGAAGACCAATAGAGCCGCCCCGACAGTCCGCCAAGTCAAGTGTAACCAGGCGTTACAGCCGGCTGCCCAATTGCCAAATGGCGCGGCATTGTGGGGGATAATTGCCGTTCGCTTGCTGAAGGGGAAAATATGGCACGAGTTGTGCTGGGAATGTTGGGGCTTGGAACCGTAGGCACTGGGGTAGTGGAACTGCTGGCCAGGCATCGCCATCTCACTTTGAAGAAAGTGGCGGTGAAGAGCCTGGATAAAGACCGCTCCGCGATGCCTAATTGCCCGCTTACAACCGATGTCGATGAGATCATCAATGATGCGGAAATCGAAGTCCTCGTTGAAGTGATGGGCGGCGAGAACCCGACTGTCGGCTATTTAGAGCGGGCGATTAAGAAGCGCAAGCACATTGTCACGGCTAACAAAGAAGTGCTGGCAAAACACGGACCGCGACTTTTTGCGCTGGCCAAAGAGCATGGCGTGGCCATATTTTTCGAAGCTTCGGTTGCAGGCGGAGTGCCGCTTCTGTCCACAATCCACAAAGGATTGGAAGCAAACGAAATTGAATCCATCATGGGCATTCTCAATGGCACGACCAACTTTATTTTGTCGAACATGGAGACCGGCAAAAGTTATGCCGATGCTTTAAAAGAGGCTCAGGACCTCGGTTTTGCTGAGGACGATCCGACAGCAGATGTGGATGGATTTGATGTCGCATACAAGCTTTCTGTTTTATCCGCTCTCGGATTCGGCTATTTTGTAAGACCGGACACTATATACAAAGAAGGCATCCGCAATATCACCGAAGAAGATATGGCGCTGGCAAAGGAATTCGGCTACAGGATAAAACTATTGGGCACGGCCGCAAAAGGCGGAAGCAACGGCAACCAGGGCTTTGACGTGCGCGTGCATCCCACACTGGTGCCCGTCACTCATCCATTGGCTTCGGTTTCCGGAGCCAATAACGGGATTTTAGTTCGCGGTCACGCTGTAGGACAACTGACTTTGATCGGACCAGGCGCAGGAAAACTGCCGACAGCGTCCGCTGTAGTGGGAGACTTGATGAATCTCGCCGGTGCGCTAAAGCTGCCTGACTTCGCGAGCTATTTCCAGCCCACCATCGAAGCCTCCCCCGCATCGGCCGCGCCGCCGGATCATTGGAAATGCCCTTTCTACTTGCGCCTGGTTGTAAAAGACACCCCCGGTGTAATCGGCAAGCTCGGCACTATATTTGGTGCACACAACATAAGCATTGCCACGATCATTCAGCGCGGGGCGGAAGGCAGAGAGGCGACTGTCGTCATCCTCACCCACGACGTGCTGGGCAAAGACATGAATTCAGCGCTGGCCGAATTGAAGAAATGCGATTTCCTCAGTTCGCTCGGCAACGCTATAAGGATTTTCAGAAGTGCATAGACTTTCAGAATTGCATAAGGAGTTTTCGGGAACGCATAAGGATTTTCGCAGTGCATAAAGTAGCGCCACAAGTCTTATCGTTGATCAACAAGTATGCGGAGTTTCTCCCAGTCACTCTCGACACTCCCATAGTTTCGCTGGGCGAGGGAAACACTCCACTGGTAGAGGCTTCCTCGCTTCCAAAGAGGCTGGGTTTTCCGAATTTGAAACTCTATTTCAAGCTGGAAGGCTTGAATCCAACCGGCAGTTTTAAAGACAGAGGAATGACTCTTGCCGTTTCAAAAGCGGTCGAAGAAAAAGCAACTGCTGTTATTTGCGCCTCCACGGGTAATACCAGCGCCTCTGCCGCAGCGTTTGCCACAAAGGCGGGATTGGAATGTTTTGTGCTTCTGCCGCACGGCTATGTTGCCCTCGGAAAAGTGGCTCAGGCAATACATTACGGCGCAAAACTTGTGCAGATAAAAGGCAATTTCGACCGCGCGCTGGAGCTCGTAAAGGAAATCGGCGACAAATGCTCCGTGACGATCGTCAATTCCATAAACCCGTACAGACTAGAAGGTCAAAAAACCGCTGCATTCGAAGTCATCGAACAGTTGGGTGAAGCTCCGGACTATTTGTGCATCCCCGTCGGAAACGCAGGCAACATCAGCGCTTACAGGCGCGGATTTAAACTATTTCACGAGATCGGCAGGGTTGGCTCCGCACCAAAAATGCACGGATTTGAAGCGGAAGGTTCCGCAGCTATTGTTCTGGGCAAACCAATCGAAAATCCGGAAACAATCGCCACCGCCATACGCATAGGCAATCCCGCCAGCTGGAAAGAGGCTGAAGCAGCGGCTCGCGACTCAGGCGGCAAAATTGATTCGGTAACAGATGACGAAATTCTGGAAGCCTACAAAATGCTGGGGGCCGGCGAAGGAATATTTTGCGAACCATCGAGCGCAGCAAGCGTAGCCGGTTTGATCAAACATTTGAAAGCCGGCTTGATTCGCGGAGAAGCAAGCGCAGTCTGCGTTCTCACCGGCAATGGACTGAAAGACCCCGAGACGCCGCAAAAGGTAAATAAGGTCGATCTGAATCCCGTTGAAGCAGAATTGAACGAACTGCGAAAAGTGATGGGCATCTAAAATCTTGAGCATATAGAATGTTAAGCATCCCCGAATTTGCAAACACCCTAATTGGCAGGCGCCTCGTGATTAGCGTCCCCGGAAGCACTACCAATCTCGGTCCCGGCTTCGATGCAATCGGGCTTGCATTGAATGTATACAGTCGTTTCACTTTCTTTTTTTCAGAGGGTGACAGCCTGCAGATTCACGCAAAAGGATCATGCGCGGCGGATCTTTCCGACAAGAAAAACAATCTTTTGCTGAGCGTCTTGCTCTCAGCACTGGAGCAAAGCGAAGACGAGTTGCGCGGATTGAACATCACAATCGAGACGGACATCCCCCTGGCACGCGGTCTGGGAAGTTCATCAACAGCGGTTTTAAGCGCGCTATGGGCGGCAGAGATTCTGAAAGGTCATGCTCCGGATCGCATGAAAGTTTTAGCGACAGCCGCTCAGATAGAAGGGCACCCGGACAATGTCGCCGCTAGCTTGCTGGGCGGACTGGTCGTGTGCGCACCTTCAATTCATGGCAGCAAGGCAGTTGTAAAACAACTGGCCTGGCCGGAAAGGTGGAAGACAATTGTGGTGGTTCCACCTTACAAACTCTCAACCGAAATGGCGCGAGCCGCCCTTCCCCGGCAGGTTCCACTCAAAGATGCTACTGCAAACGTACAGCGAGCAGCGCTTTTCGTCGCCGCAGTCGCCTCTAAAGACGATGATGCATTGCGCGAATCGCTCGTGGACAATTTGCACGAACCCTATCGCGCAGCGCTTGTACCTGAATTGAACAAACTCAAAGCTCTGGTGCGCGGAACCAGCGGTCTTGGTTGCGTCCTCAGCGGCGCCGGCTCGTCTGTACTGATTATCGTCAACCAGCGCAACCAACAAGATATGATGCACGAACTAACCAGCTGGTGCTCTCGTCAGCCAGAGGGCTACAAGGTTCTCAACCTCGACGTCGACACGAATGGATTGAGGGCGGACTATGAATCATTCAACTAATATTGCTTGCAGGGGAAACGATCGATTGGCCTTGACCAGCATACGGATGTATGTATAATGAATATATTAGGATTGAGAAACTGCCCACCCAAAAGCAGCAGTAATGCACCCTATGCGCGAGTGTCACCCGGGGCCCTCGCGCAATTAGAGGAGCGGCTTGCGCGCATTGGTGGGCAGGTAGCAGCGTTGCCGCAACCCATTTTCAAGCCGGTCAAAATTCTTGCGAAGCAGCACTAGCAGCATTACCGACAAAAAGAAAAACGCGGAAGCAAAAAAACTTCCGGCGGTTTCTGTTCTCAAATTTGGCGGCACCTCAGTTAAGAACATCGCCCGCATTCAACACGTTGCCGAAATCGTCAAAGAGCGGCTCAAGCAGGGCAAAGTGCTGGTGGTTGTTTCGGCGATGGGCGACACGACTGATTATCTTTTGAAGCTGGCGCATCAATGTGCAAAATCACCCGATCGCCGCGAATTGGATTCGTTGCTTTCGACCGGCGAGCACATTTCCATTACGCTGCTGTCAATGATGTTGAAAACGCTCGATGTCTCAGCCCGCTCTGTGACTGCATATCAGCTCGGCATTTTTACCGAAAACGTGCACAGCAAGGCAAGAATTATAGATATAAAGACTGAAAGTCTCGCCGAAGCTTTTGAGACTTGTGCCGCTCTTGTTGTCGCCGGGTTTCAAGGTGTCACCGCAAATGGTGACATTACGACATTGGGCAGAGGGGGGTCCGACACTACCGCTGTTGCACTGGCAGCCGCTGCCGGTGCCAAATACTGCGACATCTACACAGATGTCGACGGCATTTACACGTCAGATCCAAACAAGATTTTAAAAGCACGCTTGCTCGATCGCATCTCTTACGGAGAGGTCGTCGAAATGGCCAGACTGGGCGCGCAAGTCATTCACCCGCGCGCAGTCGAATTGGCGAGACAGTATGGCGTCATCCTCAGAGTGCGCAATACATTCAAACCGGACCACGAAGGCACCAAGATTGATGGAGGAGAACAGATGGAAATCTACCGCAGCATAAGCGGCGTGGCCACGGACAAAGATCAGGCTTGCGTAACCATCATGGATGTCCCCGATCAGCCCGGCATCGCAGCTCGCGTAGTTGGAGGACTGGCAAAGAAAGCCATCGTCATCGACATGATCATGCAGGCTTTCCACCCGACTGCTGGATTGAACAATATTACTTTTACCGTCGCTTCGACGGATCTCCCGCAAACAATAAAAATTCTGGAAGAGTTGAAATCAGCGATGGGCGCAAAGGCAGTTCATGCTGACGAAGACATCGCCAAAGTCAGCCTGGTAGGCGCCGGAATGGCTGGTCAACCGGAGATTGCTGCTCGCTTGTTTGAAACGCTGGGCAACGCAAAGATAAACATCAAAATGATTTCGTCCAGCGAAATGAAAATCACCTGTGTTGTCGCACGCGGTCAAGCCGACAAAGCCGCGAAGCTGCTCCACGATGCGTTCGAACTGGAAAA
>JADZFV010000248.1 GCA_020854255.1 Candidatus Melainabacteria bacterium
CTTTCATGGAAATGCCGCGGCATGTCCAAGGAGTTCAGCATGAAATTCGCAAGACCTACCTTTCGTGGACGCTGGCAATTCGATCCTAAAGACACTCTTGCAAAACGCCCCAGCGTGTTTTCTCGTCTGGCCTTCAGGGCGGCCTTTTGCGCACTTCTGATTCCACTTTTCTACGGCAATCTGACGGCCGCTCAAGCGGTTCCCCACACATCACCGGCAGCCGAGACCCTACCCGCACCTGAAGGCAGCGCAGGCGCCTCAGAGATGTCCGCAGAGGAAATGATTACTCTCGGTCTGAAACAGCTAGAGGACAAGCTCTATTTTTCCGCTATTGAAACACTCACCAATTGTCTGGAAAAAGATCCAAATAACACACGCGCACTCACCGCACGTGCGCGCGCCTACTGTCAATCAGGAGAAACCGAAAAAGCGCTGGCCGATCAAAAACAAGCGCAAAGCCTGGGCGCGGCAATCGAGACAGAGACCAAAAATCCAAGTATGCCCGATGAGGCTGTTTCAACTGCGCCTGAAGAACCAAAGGCAATCGGCCCTGCCGAACTTGCAAAACAATTGATGGACAAGGGAGACTATCAAGCCGCCATCGATCAGTTGAATCTGGCCTTGAAAGCAAAACCGCATCAGGCCGAATTGCTCTCCAACCGGGCTGGTTGTTTTCTCTTTCTGAACAAATACGATAAGGCCAAAGTCGATCTTGATCTGGCCCTTAAGCTAAATGCCAAGCTTGATACCGCCTATGCGCGTCAAGCTCAGCTGGATAACAGAAACAAAGCCTACACGCAATCCATCGTCAATACGGGCAGAAGCATTCAGTTGAACCCGAAACAAAGCCTCGCCTATGGAGTGCGCGCCGTTGCATTTGCACAGATGAAGCAATTGCCGCAAGCGATGAAAGACGCTCAAACCGCCGTCGCCAACGACCCTGATTCGGCGGTTGCCTACTACATTCGCGGGCAACTGACGCAAAATCAGAAGAACGATAAAGCAATAAACGACTTCAGCAAAGCGATTGAACTGGCGCCGAAATACATCGAAGTCTATGTAAACCTGGCCCAGATCTACGCCAACCGCAATCAGTGGGACAAATGCGTCGACACGATGAGCAAATGCGTCAAAGAAAATCCACGCTCGGTTGCCGCATACAGAGCCAGAAGCCAGCTATTTTTCCTGCTCACCCGCTATGCGGATTCACTGTATGATTGCAATAAAATCGTTGAGCTGGAGCCGAAATCAGCCAACTCATATGCCACCAGAGTAGGCACTCTGATTGCTTTGAAACGACAAAACGAAGCCTTCAACGACTGCGTGCGCGGATTGTCCATCGACCCCAAAAACTCTTTGCTTTACGCTCAGCGCGCTGCTCTCTATATGTTCCGCGAACAGTATGACTATGGTATCGCTGATGCCACCAAAGCAATAGCGCTCAATGCCAAAAATGCGGCGGCCTATGTAAATCGCGGAGCCTGCTATGCAGCTCAAGAAAAATATCCGCAAGCCGCGGCAGATCTCGTAAAAGCAACGGCACTCGATCCAAGAGACAAAGACGCCTGGCGCAATCTGGGATCAGTCTATATCTATCAATCAAAGTATCCGCAAGCCGTCAACTGCTACACGAAATCGATCAGCATCGATCCCCGCTTTGCTTCGGTGTATTGGGACAGAGGACTGACATACAGGTTGCTCGGCAAATACGATCTGGCCTCCAGGGACATGGGAATTGCCCGTGCCCTGGGCTATGTTCCGCGCACTAATTAGGTCTGATCTCATAGTTAGATCTGGTTGTATCTGCGCTCAAAAAACATCCGACAAACTGTTCTACGCTGCAATCAAAATGCAACAAACGCTTCCTAGGATGTTTGCAGAACACTTCTATCCAGCCTTGAGGTGTTCTTATTACCACCAATCATCTACAACCGCCCGCCCATAAAAGCGCGGGCGTTTTGTTTTCACGCCCGAAAGACATTTAGCGCAACTGCCAGATCACTTGCGGTCGCATAACCCTCACTGCGAACAATTTTGCCTTGACAGTCTAGCCCGAGTCGCAAAGCCTTAAGTAATACCGCTTCTTGCTGGTTAGTTATTGTGGGTTTGACGTGGCTTGGAAGCGGCATAACGCGCAATGCCTGGACATAAAAATTTCCTACCGTCTCCAGGCTCTTCAACCATTCCAAAGTGACATTGGCAAGATTTGTTGCAAGGACAAGGTCTTTTGTGCCGGAATTGCGCAATTCACGCTCGATCAGAGGGTTTCCCATGACTATTTGCCAGGCGATTAATCCCAGCGCCAAAACATCATCAGGCTTGAACAAGGGATAATACTGCGGCGTAGTCACAATCACACCGGCGAAAGAACCGTCTGCCAGTTTCAATTCGCCAAAGTGCCCGGGATCCAACAACTTCACTTCATCGCGCTCAATGAATATGTTCTCCGCATTCAGATCCCCATGGTAAGGAAGTCCTGAAGACAACAGCTTGCTTAAAGCCATGGCCGTTTTCTGCACACAGGTAATATCCGCACGCCCGCCGTCAATCATACTTTGCAGAGTCTCTCCTTGAAGATACTCCATCTGCAAATAGGTCAGGTTATCGCCTCTGGTAATTCCGTAGTAGCTTGGCAAACAGGATAGTTTGCGCTGGGAAAATTTTTCGTACTCGAGGTCGAGCAACGCTTGAGAATCAGGCACCGTCTCGGTTACACCGTTAGTTCTGAATTTCAGAGCCTTAGTGCACACCGCTCCAGTCCGCATGCCTCTAAGAACAAAATCGCGCGGCTTAGATACCTTAAATGCTCGCTTTTCGCCACTGGCACTCACCCCTCGAAAAATCCAGGCGAACGAACCTTCGCCGATCTGGGCATCGATGGAAAATTGCTCGACTGTCAGCCCTACCCAATCCATGCGAATTCCTTACTCCGATTCTTTAAACACTTGATCGGATATCTCTTCGCCAATTGCGTGGGCGAGCATGTCTTCAAAGCGAAAAATATTGCTGCGGTTGTCTGCATCCGCATCCAACATTTTTTCAATCACCGCCACTGTCAGGTTTGAAAAGCTCCTGAAATCGGAAATCGAACGCACCTCTTGCTTTGCCATTTTCTCGAGGTCAAAGAAAGCTTGCTCGTCGAAAGAAATGGCGCGCGGTGTCTCACCAGTCAGAAGGTAAAACATCAATGCCCCAGCCGAAAATAAATCGGACTCTCTGGATGGCGGAAAACCAAGCAAAACTTCCGGAGCGAAAAAATTGAGCGCTGTTTGCGGCACTCGCCGGGGAAAGTGATCGAACAGCTCGCCATCAAGGGTCTTGCCAGTCAATGTATGGGCCCACCAGAACTCGCCCAGCCGGACCCTTCCATCGACTGCGTACACAGCTTCCGGGCAAATGGCCGCATGCAAATATTCTCTTTTGTGCAAGTGCTTGAGCGCTCTCACCAGGTCCAGTCCGGCCATCAGTGCTTCACCCTCGAGCGCAGGCACTTTTGTCTTGCTCAAGGCCACTGCATTTCCGGGAAGATCCAATACCTGGTAGTAGTCTCCGTTGTCCAGCCAGCCTCCGTCTAGAACATTTACGGTGTACTGGCTGTTGGTTGCTCCTTTGATACACATCGCATTCGTGCAGAGTGTGACCAGGAAATCATCGTCATCCAGGGCAACCAAATCGACAACGCTTCCCTGGTCGGACGGCTTGGACGCGAGCCAGCGAGTTCCATAAAGACCGGACTCGATCTTTTCAGCAAGCACATAGCCGTTCGGCGTGCGAGAAATAGGCGGAGTCAATGCCAAGCAATTTTCCTCAGGAGTTTGCGTGAATTATACCCAGGCAACAAAAGCTTGCCGTAAACAGCCGGATAATTCATTGGCACTGCAACAAAACTGAAATAAGCCTTGCCTACTATGTGATTGGTCGCTCCACCCACATAGCGCCGACGCACCCCTCACAAAACAGTTAAGACCACAAGTTTCACCTTCGAAACGTCCGGCTTGTTCTTAGAGCCGATTGGTTTGCGGAAGCTTAAAAACCGGTTGTGAGATGTGGATTACATATTCAGAACGGGAAGTTCTTTAATGTGATTCCGATTCTGAAAAGCTTGGAAGAATGGCTGATCCAGTAACCGACCCACCAGAAGAAAAACCCAGAAAGCCTGATGCGCTTGAAATTAACGACGGCGAAGGCAATGATTTAGATCCTGACGACGAATTTCACGGTCTGGACGA
>JADZFV010000249.1 GCA_020854255.1 Candidatus Melainabacteria bacterium
CTTGGCCAGCGAGGTGCGAACCGGCGTCGCCGCCAGTCCTTCCATGATCTGCTGGCGGAAACCAGCCACTCCGTCCGGCGTGCCGGGCACGAAGATGACCTTGTCGCCGGGCTTGTTGCCGAGCTGGGAAAGGGTCTCGAAGTACTGCGTCATCATGAGCATGTTCATGTGGGTCTCCTCACTCACGCCCGGATACGCGCACTTCAGCTCTTCCACCGACTGCTTGGCGCCGTTGATGATGGCCAGACGCTGCTGGGCGATACCTTCACCCTTGAGGCGGTCCGCTTCCATCTGCGCTTCGGCCTGCTTGACGCGCAGCGTCTTCTCGGCTTCACCGCGCGCATTGGCGGCCTGAGCTTCACGCTGAGCGGCGTTGATCTCGTTCATTGCCGCCTTGACCTTGGCGTCGGGCTCGATCTCAGTGACCAGGACCTTGCCGATCTCGTAGCCGAAGCCGGCCATGTCGGAGGTCAGCTCTGCCTTGACGGCCTGAGCTATGTGGTCCTTGCTGTCGAAGATTTCGTCCAGGGTCAGCTTGGGCACCTGCGAACGAACGACGTCGAACACGAAGGTCTCGATCTGCGCCTTGGGCGTAGCAAGCTTGTAGTACGAGTCGGCTTCACGGCCTTCCAGGACGTTGTAGTTGACCGTGCAGCTCACGCGCACAGAGACCTTGTCCTTGGTGATCGAGTCGACGGGAATGATGTGCTGCTCGACCTGAAGGCTGAGCGTCTGGCGCACGGTATCGATGAAGGGGATCTTGAAGTTGAGTCCGGCGCCGGCAGTCCGCTGGTACTTGCCGAAGCGCTCGATGATCTTGACCGTGCGGTTGCTCACCGAAAAGACCGAACTGATGAACATGGAGAGCAGCACAACGCCGCCCACCACGAGAAGAGAGATCGTGACGATACTTCCGATTCCTAAGTCCATGTGTATCTCCTGAGAGTTTGCTTACAGCAGCGGCCGGCGCCGGCTGACTGTGTTGAAAGCGCTGCTGACGCAGCATCTACTGCGGAATGCGCCGATTCCGTTGCTTCTGAAAAGCGACCCGCTATGACACCGCATCCGGTGACACCTGAACAATCGCGTGCGCAATCAATCGTCAAAATGACAAAGATGGAATGCCCGAGATTGAAGGAAAGGTGTCTGAGACTGGATACGTATGTAAAAGAGGAACGGGTTGAAAGAAGCTCCATAAGTTAGGAATTCGGGGGTTGTACTTACAAACCAAGAGAATAAAAAACGTAACAGGCGCACCTGATGAGATTGAACGCGCTTGACACTTACAGAGTGTTTTTGATTGACAACCAAGATCGAGCTATGGTGCAAACCGGTTTGCACTGGCTTGACATTTAGGATTATGGGCGAGGCTGAAGATGGTTGCCAGGTGGCAGTTTTCAGGCTTTCATACCGGCGAGACGGTTGTCATTGAGCGACAACTAATATTTGAGTTGTGCAAGATCGAGACTTTCCAAGTCTGACAAAATCGTTCAATGCAGCGGCAGTTAAGACTTTGCAGGGACGAATCCAGCCCTTCGCACAGCTCGCGCAGCTTTGCAGCTCGACTATAAACAAAACATTGCCAACGCGCGCACAGTCGGTCTTCGGGACTTCGAGTCTAAGTTTTTCGTCACTGACCGGATTTGCCTATTGCTCTGCCAGCTCGCCCAGGCAGTTTCCGGTCTTGACATTGCTTGAAGGCTTAAGAACGTACCAGGTAGTCTCTATCTGTCGCTTCTTTTTTCCTTGTTTGAATTCGAATCACCTTTCACACTCATCGCCCTGTGCCCAGTTCCACTGTTTTCTTCCAGGCGCTCAGCGCATCGGATCTGACTGCGGTGATGGAAAACGGCATTTCGCGCTGAGTGCTGGCGACAGGTTCAAGTTCAGACAATCACAGATGTCCTCAAAACCGTCAGGACAACACCCGCCAGCCATGCTCACCAAAAGCTACGCAAGCGGCACACTCGCCCAGGAGAATTCAACGTATGTGCGTTTCACTGTTCCCGGCTCATTTTTCAGACACGATTGTCGGCGCCTTCGAAGGGGCGGACGGTCGCCGCTATCTCGCGTATCAGAACACCGCAGCCAATCTGGCCGCAGGCGCTGCCAAGACCACTCCGGGTGCCGCCACCACCGGCAAGCCTGCTCGCCGCGGCACCCGTCGCGCAGCCGGCAGCGGCAACTGGTCGTTCGAGCAAACAGTCACGCCGAAGGCCTCCGGCAAGACAGTCCAAGCCACCACCGGCAATGCGATGATTCTGCCGATTCCCGACGCTGTCGGCAACATCGAGCTGATCGACACGACCAGCTGCCCTAACTTCCTCAAAGACATCCGTTCGGCGCTCACCCCGCGCACTCGCGGCACCCGTCGCGGCAGCTTCGGCGGCGCCGACTCGGCCAAGTCAGTTCGCATCATCGAGTTCGACGTCTACACCATCGTCATCGCCAAGAGCGCCAAGGATCTCGCCAAGGTGATCAAAAGCGGCGCCATCCGCGAAGACCGGCGCCCGGCCCTGAATGACGAGATCTTCAAGGCATACGCCAGGTGGTACCCGAACTGGGCTATCGCGGTCTGCTGCTTCAACAACACCGACGCTCAGCGCGCCAAGCCGCTGCTCTTCTCGTACGAGCCGACCAAGCAGGAGGACAAGAGCGTGCTCTTCGTCCCCACCCTGGACGCACACGACGGCAAGGCTCCCGACCTGAGCGCCAGGGTCGAGGTCGATCACACCGTCTTCGTTGCCACGCCCGACATGTCGGACGCGCACGGCATGACGGTCTTCTACTCCGACCCGGCCATCGAGCCGGGCGTCGCCGAAGTCCTGCCCCGCAAGGTTATGGGCAAGGTGATCGCCGGCTCTTACCGCAACGGCGACATCGTCTTCAAGTGCAGCGCCTTGAAGGCCGGCGTAGTGCATGGTCTGCGCGCGCTGCCCCCGGGCGCTGCCAAGTCCGACGTGAAGGAATTCATCTGAGCACTGCCCGCGATACCTGACGGTATCCGGTAGTCCGTAACGAGAAAGGGGCAGCAAGCAATTCCGCTTGCTGTCCCTTTTTCCACTTTTTGAGAGTGGAAAAAGCAGCTGAGCGGCAGGGTTGGTTGTTCTTTTTTCAAAACCCAATCTACTACCGCTGGTAGTTTTGCTGGGATGAAAAAAATCGTACTGGCAAGATCAAGCGCAGCTCTCTCACCGAAGCAAGAGTTGAGACAGACGTGCACTTTGAGACGAAAAGACGCTTGCATTGCCGGATGTAAAGCGCAATGCAAACCAGTAATGTTACCCAATTCGGATGTTTCACTTGCACTATTCTCACCGGCGCTGGGCCAACGCGCGCTCACTGTTAAGACCTTAAAAGCGACAAATCCGCAGCCTTCACTGTCCTCGAGCTTTTCAGCTGCAAATGGCGAAACACAAAACAGGCAGCGGCTTGATACAAATTCCGCAGGCACGCGCGAGCGTTTCTTTACACTGAAAAATATACAGCTTCTAATACTTTTTCCGCTTCAAGCCTGATAGCTACTGATCCCAATCTCTTTGTATTTCCAAATATCTCGATACCAGTTCCTCAGCAGTCCCTCACCACCAAACTTTGAGATTTGAGTTCTGAACCTCAGGACTTTGTCACCGCATATGGTGACAGTGGTGGTGGTCTGCCGCGCAGAATTGGAATCTTCTCCACCCACCAGGATCACGCCCGGACTCAGTCTGGACGAGGTTTTGCGGCTGAAATAAGGAGGAATACCGCCATGACCTGGCAAATGATTACGTACATATCTGTTGCTGCTGCTGCCATTCCACTCTTCGGTTACGGGGTCTGGAAGGGCTGGCAAATCTGGCGGGAATTCTTAGCGCGCCCCAAGAAGTACTTCTTGCGCAACCTACAAGAAACGCATCAGGTCTCCTTGCGCAACGCGGGAATCGAATTCGAAGCAGGCTCTGCACCAGACGCTACAGTCGGTGTTCTCGTCAAGTACGAGCACCTGAAAAATGCTCTCCGGGCGATAGGGGCGGCTCACACAGCCACTCTCATCCTCACCGCCAAGCAGCTGCATGAAGCCGTGCTTGCCTTTCCGCACGCACGCGCTGAGGACAACGACGCCGAAGATGTGACTGTCTGGTACGCCAGGCGCGACAAGAAAATCCGCCCGCGCGTTCAGAAAATCGTTCATAGCGTTCTTTTCGGGCGCATAGACAAGCGCTTCAGTGTGGATCTCGACGGAGATAGAGGTTCCGACTACGATCGCGACTTCAGAATCTGCTTCGGCACCGTCCCGCGCGGCAGTTCGAAAGAAGCGCTGCCGCCGCGTGTTTTCGATGTCGAAGTGGCACCGCAAAATGCGTTCGTCTACTCGGTGACAGGCTCACCTGTGATCGACCCGGCTACCGGCTACATCGTCGGCGAGCTGAACAAGAATACCCTGTATATCTTCGCCGACTTCTGGCAGCTTGGTGAAGAGCAGGGCTACGCGCTGCTCACTCGCATCCTGCAGC
>JADZFV010000250.1 GCA_020854255.1 Candidatus Melainabacteria bacterium
CTGTTGCACTTTTTGTTCTTTCACCGATTTGTCGGCAATGACTATCATTTCGTTGAGCCGAGAATTTGTCTTGCTGATGATTTCGGATACTGCTTCCAGATCCATCGGCGTCGCGAACGTATAGCGCGTGCGCAACTTGGTGTTGACGCCATGTCCATCCACCGTTGCCACCATCTCAATTGTGCGCGGATAGATCTGGCTCAATTTTCTGCCGAGCGGATCGGCAATATATTGAAGCGAGCATTTGACCGTGTGTCTGTCGTCATCGACTGAATCGACAAGCCAGGCAGTGCGGCGTTTGTCGAGCGCTTTGATGTCCAGACCATTGGTCGCTTCTTTCAAGCAATCCCAGGCTACAGGCAAGGCAACCGGCATTTCGACCGATTGCTGAGACAGCTTGATCACGTCGTCAGTGTATACATTCGTTTGGCTTGCTTCCATTTCTTCAAGCTTTTCTCTGGTCATGCGGAACTCCGCGCCACGGATGAGCAGAGGCATACCAATCAAGAGACCGGACATACAGACAACCGTGAAGATGAGCTGTTTGGTAAGCGGGCTGAACTCAGACATCGAACCGACCGGCAGATGGCCCAGTATCGGTCCGACCAGAAAGTATGCGCAGACGAGACAAAAGTAAAAACCGAGAATTTTCAGTAATTTGACGCCTGAGGATTCCTTCCTGGTAAGTTTTTTCAAATTTTTCATGGCGAAGGACCTGTCAAGAACATTACAACCATAATCGCACGTTCATTTTCAGGCACCCGTCTTGCATACAAAATTCTTAAACATCGCTAATCTTTAACAAAGGCGGCGGTTTCGGGCTTTTCAAGGCGGAGCGGTCCAGACCTACTTATAGTGATTTCGAATTACTGTTCTTTTTTGCTTGCAACTTTTTGATTTCACACGTGTATCCGAATTGGCAGAGCAACATCCAATTTATTGCTATGCAGAAAATCTTGCAGGAGAAATAGTATGAGAAATTATGCAGCCCCACTCGTAATACCGGCAGTTCTGGCTGTCTTGAGCATGACTCTGGCGCCGCCTTCAGAGGCGCGCAGGGCATTTGCTCGTGGCGCCAACGGTGCAGCCGGTGCATTTGCGCAGCAAGGGCAATACGGACAGCGTGCCGGTGCGCGAGCGCTCGGAGCCAACGGCGGCTTCGGATTCAGAGGCTCATCGTATAAAGGCCCGAATGGCAGCACTCTGCAAACGGCCCAGGGCGGAGCCTACAAGAAGGGCGTCGGTGGATTCAGAGCAAAGCAGTTTGAAGCTACAGGCGCAAATGGAGGCAGCGGCTCCGGTTATATGAACAACGCCTACAACGCGCAAACAGGCACAGGGACAAGAAATAGCGGCGTGTCATATACGAATCCCCAGGGGCAAGCATATGGGTATGACGGCACGACTAATTACACCAAAGGACAGGGCGGAACCACTACAATAGATACTCAAAACAAGGGCGACTACACTGTCGATTGGCAAAAGGGTGAAAAACCCGTCGTCACACAAACCAATACCACCACGCCGTAGAACCTGTGGTTTCCAATCTAATTTGGAAACTTTCTTGAAACCTGAACGCTTCTGACAGCTGATGCGAGGCACCAATTATGGTGCCTCGCCTTAATACTGAAAGCCGCGACTGGCATTTATGCAATTATCTAGAAGTGCTGATTCTGTCTGAAATGCAGTTTCAGCTTCTTTTACATTCTCCCTGAACGGATCAAGCAACCCAAAAACAGTTTTTTCCGCTTGCGCCCTGCGATTGCGAAATTCTTCATCGCCTTCACCGAATGATTTAACCGAAGGTACAAACGAGTGAGTTAGCGACTCGGCTCTGGTTAAATTGAGACGCGACTGCTCCAGGCGCTCGAAGGCACGAGTTTTTCGTTGCTCCGCTTCACCGACAAAGCCGGAGCGATAAAAAAGACTGCCGGCCATGATATCTGATGCCGGCGGAGACTCTTTGTGAATTGCAATCAGGCGCGGCAGGCGTCCTGTAAGCCTGGACAATTCAGGATCTACTGCAGGCTTTGCCTCGGCTGCAGCCTGTTTTTCATTTTCCTTATCTCTTAGTGTTTTCTCATGGTTGTCTTGCGCCGGCGTCTTCAATGCATCGCCGCCTTTTGAAGATCCAGTCCCCTGACCAGCCTGTCCGCCCGGCACACCATCAGGATTTCTTCCATACCTGATGAGCATCATCCTGCAATATCCGGAGAAAGAACTGAAAGGAGACAAACGATAAGAGCGCTCATATTCATCAAGTGCGGCGCTTGTCTTACGCGTCTGCATAAGCGCATTAGCTAAATAATAGTGAGCTAAGGCCACGCTTTTATGCTCACCGTTCACCGCTCTGAGCAAGTATTGTTCCGCTTGGGCATAATCTTTTCGTTCGTAAAGACTGATGCCTTTGGAAAGAAAATCGGCTGGAGCTACTTCGGCTGAACAGACTGGGTGGTGCGCTAAGAGCTGAGACGCCACCACTGCACAGAACAAAACTGAGACAATGACCTTCATTCGCCGAATTCAATATGTCTGGAAACGAGCGGATTTTTGAATTGTGCAGTCTGGATATCTTGAGTAGCCAGCCCGTGCATTTTCATGTGGTGATAGCAAAGTGCGCGAGCCAGATAGAAATCGGATTGATTGGGGTCGTCGACAATACAGCCCTTCAAGCAGGCCATTGCAGCAGTCCATTTGCCCAACTGAATGAGAATCTTTGCCTTGCGCCAGTAAAACTCGACATTGTTGAAATTGGCTGCCGATGCTTCATATGCAGCAGTCAAAGCCTCCTTTGGATTGGCGACATTGGAAAAATAAGCGGCTGTCAGAATCAGTTTCTGGTTGGCTGAAGGAAATATTGAGGCCGCCTTGGTCTGCCCATACATGGCAATTGTTTGCTGTGTTTCGGCCGGTTTTGATTCGGTTACCCTTCCGCCGAGGCCAGAACTGTCTGGCTCAAGATCTGCAAGCACGGTGGGAGCAACCTTGGCCGGTTCGGTTGCCGGAACCGAGAGAACTATGTCGTTGCCGGCCCATTTGGCGTTCAACATTGGTGATTGGCGCGCACCCGGTCTGTCTTCGCGAACCTCAGTTTCCACCAATTGCTGCGCCTTTTCGAATGCCGAACCGAGAGGAAGTTTTCCGCCTGAAGTGCGCAAAGCGTCAAGAAGATTTCTGGTAAATACCCCATTTTCGTAGCGTTTGGATTCCCAGGACTGTTCATCGGGTCGACTGGAGCAAATGACCAGCTGACCGGAGCCCTCAGCTAATGCTTGGGCATCCATATTGCCGACGCGATGCATTCCTTTGGCGTTCGGATCGCTGCTTCCGGAATGGCAGGCGTCAAGCACAAGCACAACCCGATCCGACAAAACGCGGCTGTGAATTTTTTCATTGACCTCCTGCATGCCGATGCCGGTGGCGTCCAGGTCTTCAGGGTCAGCGTCATAAGTGACCAGATAGCTCTTGCCCCTCAAATCCATTTGTGAAGGGCTGCCGTGTGTGGAAAAGAACAGCACGATAAGATCGCCGGGGCGAGCCAGTCGAGCCAAGAAACGGTTGCCCAGCTCCGAGATAACCCGGCGTCTGGTAGCCTTTTCATCAAGCAACAGGCGCACATGAGACGGATGGAAATTTCCTTCTTTAATCAAATAGTTGTAGAAATCGCGCGCATCCTTTGTCGAATACTTCAGGGTGGGAATCTTGTCGCTTTCGAATTTACTGATGCCGACGACCAGCGCCCATTTATCTCGAATGGGTCTTCTGGCATCGAGGGCGGCGGCTGGTGCTGCCTGGTCGGAAGCAATTGTCGCTGTTTCCCCGAGGGCGGCTGGCGCGGTCAAAGACAGCATCAAAACAATTGCCAGGTACAGTCTGGCGCGAAACACGGCAGATAAAACCTCGTGAAACTACAAACTGGACTACACAGCAAAGTATTCCCAGATAAAAGCCATTTTGAACTTACAAGTAGAAATATGGCTATTGAGCCTGCAAACTCGCTGCGGCCCCAATCCGCCGCTTTTGCGACCCTTCTAGAGCGAGAGCCAGCGGCGAATCGGCTACAAATTTCATCAAGGACTCGACGAAAGCACTGCTTTTCTCGGGACGAATATGCACCGTGTCAATGAAATTGTTGTTTGCGTCCCATTCGGCACTGTTATAGTCGGCCAAATGAATGTGGCGGCGTGCGCAAGCGTCTTTCAGCCTGGTCAGATAGCAAGCATAGAAACCGGGCGGCATCAGCTCCTTATTCGATTGGCTGAGCGGCATATTGACGACAAGCACTTCGACTCCGCGCTGCCCGGCCAATTCGAGCATACGATCGAAGTAAGCAAATTGTTCGTCAATCATGCGCTTGTCGATTGGATTGTAGCTGCGCATGTATTGCTGGCAGGTTTTTGGAGAATCGTAATGATCGATGGCAAAACCTGGATATGCCATTGGAGTACCTTTTACCTCCTCGGGAAAAACCCCTGCTTTTTGCGCCGCCAGAGCCAGGGTCGGTCCATACTTGTCAAAAACGATAAACGGACAGACCTTCTCTATTAGCTTCTTTGAGAGCAGACCGAAATATGATTTTACTTCAGCACGATTTCGCCAGAGACTAGAAACTCGCCCGAAAGCGACATCGAATTTCTTATCAGCTGTGAGGTTTTTGTCCGACCAGAGCTGACCCAGATCGGAACAATTCGCCAGCACCTGAAAAGCGCTTGTAGAATAAGTACCAGGCACCAGATTATCCTGGAAATCACGCGGCGCCACTCCGCAAACAATGGCGGCGGGGCTATCTTTTGATTGCAGCAATTCTCTGGCTACAAAGAAGTCATCCGATGCCATGCCGCCACCGACAGCGCCATTGAAAACCATGACCGCTTGTTTATCCGAGGGGACGATCAGACTATTCAGCCGGTCTTCGCAGACAGTTGCTCTTCTTTCGAAAAATCTCTTGATTGGATGCTTGCGAAATTGAGACTCCGCCTGCACCACAGGCGCCACCATAAGCGAACTTCCGAGCAGCACCATATATGGTTCATGATTTGATTCTCGCACCTCATTTTTAATGCAATTAATCGAATTGAACAGCTCGCCCTGTTCCATTGTCGCCACAGGCAGACGAGCGAGCGGATGCGCAAAGGCGAGCCAGGCTTCAACTGCGATGAAAAGGCACAGTGCAGTGACAACTACGCCAAATGATCCCTTTGCCAATGTCATCAGATTTGCCGAAAAACTTACGGGCGGGTCGTGAAAACCCCACAGCTAACGATGATACCTCTTTCTAAGGTGCTTATCGGCCGGATCAGCTGGACTTGAGACAAGTCTCAGAAATCAAGAGCGACAAGGAGACCCCGGCATTAATGCCGGGGTTTCTTCAGATGTATGCGGCAGGGGCTTGTACACCTGCCGCTTTCCTTTCAAGCACCCCGCCCTTAAGGGCGGGGTTTGACTTTTAAGAGCTTGTCGAAGACAAATGTCAAGTCATCTCGATACCAGATGTCATGAAGAAAGCGCTCTCCCCCGGGCGGCCAAACCGGCTCCTCTCCAAAGAGCTGTTCATCAAGCTCCTTAACGTATGTTTCGTAGAGTTTTTGCGCTTCGTCTTTGCCTGCTCGTTCGAATTCCAGGGCGACCATATAACCCCGGGGCAGAAAAGAATCTTCCTTGATTTTCATGGACTCTTCGATTTCCGCTCTTGCTTCCTCGGGAGAATCCATGGCATTGAGCATGCGAGCCAACCTTAAATTAATACGAAATGCTCTAGGAGAAAGCTTCAAGGCATTGCGGCATTCATCAACGGCTTCTTGCCGCCGACCTAAGTGCCAGAGCGCCTCGGCACGCGCAACTTTGACTCCGGCGGCGCCATTTCCTTCATCAAAAAACTTGATCTTTATCCAGGACATCGGCAAGGATTCTTTGAGCAGTTTTTCACCCTGTTCGAAGTACCGCTCAGCATCAGCCTTTTCATGCTTTCGAGCACTGAGATCGGCGTGGTAATAGTTTTTCAAAATATCCAGATAAGTGTAGGAAGCCTGACCCAAATCGAGAAGAACAATAAGCAGTATCGCCGCCCCCATCACACCAATTATCTGGCTGGCTGCAACGTCTTTTTGTGAAAGTCTCTTTCTCAATCTGGCGTTGATCAAAACATTTGGATTGGCGGCCTCAATAGTTTCAATAAACTTCTTTTGAAACGAAGGCGATACCACCCCCAGTGGCAGCTTGAAGATCAGGTCGGTTGATTCATTGACGCCTGCTTTTTCGACTCTGCTCGAATCAGCGCTGCCAGCCGCGCCCAGCCTCAACGCCCGCGTGCGGACATGCAAATTGCCCCAGATTGTCAGTTTTAGCTCATCAACTGCCGAATAGGCAACCTTTCTAAGGCCAATCGTCAGAGCCGAATCACCTAATTTGAGCCAATTCCAGTAAATGATCAGCGGCAAGCCGTTGCGTATGGGTGAAGCTATTTGCAGAAGCAATTTCCTTTCAAATGAAAGAAGACTCCAATGGGAAACCGGAAGTAAGAGAAGCACAACAGGTATCCCCAGGTAACGAATATCCGTCCCAAACCAGGAAGTGCTCGAGTATAACGTAACGAAGATCAGCTCGAATACAACGAAAGAACAGCTGACCAGAACAAATCCCCGGTAACCCCAATTAGTTGCAATGGGTTTTTCCATTTCGTGATCGCCCTACGACTCATCCAGATTAACGGTGTCGTCTTTTGTCGTTGCTTCGTCTTTTTCACTCATGATTGTGCCGATAATAAATTGCTCGAAAAGCCCAAAAATCCAAGGACGCAAAGGCAAAACCCTTGCTAGCTATTCTTGCACACACTGAATTACAGACTCCTATACTTATCCGTATACAGTTTGTTTAATAGAAAAAGGCAACGGGCACAAATGATGGGACGGCTCTGCAGCAGCTTCTCTTGGCGACCAAAGCAGCCACTGCCCGGGTCTTCTCGGCTGTCTGTGGACGGCGAACACCGAAAAGGCGGTCTTAATGTCAGTAGTGGAAAAATCCATCGGCGAGCTCCTGGTCGACAACGGGCAGATAAGCGCCGACGAATTGCGCCTTGCCGAAAGAGAAGCAAGAAGCACCGGTGAACCACTGAGCGTCATATTGTCCAGACTCGGGCTGGCCTACGAACATCATTTTAAAAATGCACTGGAACTAAAGTACGGTGTCACATACGTGAGCCTGGCCCGGACCGAGGTACAACCGGAAATTCTCAAAAAGGTCCCGGAGGCCAAACTGCGCGAACACATGATGGTGCCGGTGCACGAAAAAGGCAGCCGCATCACGGTCGTCATGGTCAATCCGGAGCACACAGGCGGGCTGGCCGCTCTCAAAGAGTATTTCACCGACCGCCAATTCACTCCTGTGGTATGCACTGAAGACGACTTCACGCTCTTCATGGCCAATCTCTATCGCAGTCACCTCGATGCCGACCAGACTGCAAAAGAGTCTAACGGCACCAATGAAGATGTAAAAGCCGAGGCAACAGCCGAACCGAAAGCTCAAGAAGCGATCGCGAAACCGGTCGATACAAAAGCGCAAGAGCCCGCTTTTGCCCCGGTTGAAGAAACGGCCCAGGCGATCACCCAGCCTGCAAATGCCTCAGAAACACCTTCTTTGCCCGCGGCCGAATCGACAGGCGAAGAAAAGCCACCCGCAAAGCCCTTATCTCCACTGGCCGCCTTTCTTGCCAAAGGCAAAGAGATGCAGGAACTAGATTCAATTTCAACAGGCGCTCCGGCAAAAGCGGAGTTTGAGCCGCCCACCAATGACGAGACCGGCAAATTCGATTTGAATATGCTGCAAAAGCACATTGAACAAACGCGCAGCAAGTCCGGCAAAAAGCCTGCAGAAGACCCCGCCGTAGAAGCATCCAAATTGAGCACTTCTGAAATCAAAAAACCTGCGCAAATCGATGAGAAGCCAATGCAAATAGAAGCAGACAAACCGGCAGTCGCTGAAAGCAAACCGGAGCCGACGCCGGCTCATGAAGCCAAGCCTGAAGCTGACGCCAAGCC
>JADZFV010000251.1 GCA_020854255.1 Candidatus Melainabacteria bacterium
CCGCCCAGACTCTTCCCGATCCCACGGTTTCTCACGACCGATGAGAACAGGTTAAGGAATGTTTGTGACCTTTTGGTATCTCGCTTGTGACCTTTTGGTGACTTCGGAAAATCCCCATCACAACAGTCTGAATTAGGGGAATCACCCATCAATATTGCTCGCTCCCCAAAAATCAAAAACAGAGCGACGCATGGCGTCGCCCCTACAGATTCGCAGATGGCAGGCGAAACCAGAAAATGCTGCCTCCATCAGGGTTGTCTCTCACGCCTATACTGCCGCCATGCAATTCCACAATCGATTTGCAAATTGCCAGGCCCAAGCCGGAGCCACCACTTTCGGTGGCGTCCGTTTTTTTGACTTGCTCAAAGCGCTCGAATATTTTCTCTCTCAACTGCGGCGGAACTCCCCAGCCTCGATCGGCAACAACAATCTCGATTTGCTTCGGATGCGCAGGATCCAGCAGGTTTATGGATTCGGCTTCCACTTCTATTTCGCCACCTTTGGGAGAAAACTTTATGGCATTCGAGATTAGATTGACGAGTACCTGCACCAATCGATCTTCGTCGCCCAACACTTCTACAGGATCGATCGCTCGGCTTATGTTTATATCCTTCTCCTCAGCCAGAGAAATCACAGAGTTTACAGCTCTGTCGACGAGCCGCTTTACCTGCACAGCAGAGACTTCAAATTTGCTCTTGCCTTGCGATATTTTCTCCAAATCGAGTAGGTCTGTAATTAATTTGATCAGACGCTCGACATCAGATTCCGCCATTTTCAGCTTGTCGTGAGCCTTTTGCGGCAATGCGCCCATGGCGCCGGCGGTTAGCAGGGTAAGAATTCCCCTGACGGAACTGAGAGGCGATCGCAAATCGTGAGAAACAGTTTGCAGCAATTGCTGTTTGTGGATTTCTGCTTGATTGAGATCGTCCACCATTTTGTGGAAAGTTTCGTCCAGCTGTGCAATTTCGTCTACGCCGCCGACAGGCGCATGGAGCGGCTCTCCCTTTCCAACCCGTTGACTGTTTTCCATCATTACCTCAAGGCGTTTTGTAATACCCTTGCTGAAAAACATCGCCATTGCCACGGCAAGAACAACATTCAACCCGACACCAAGAATCAGTGCTTTTTGCACCATCTCCCGCTGCTGAGACTGCATGACAGGGCTCTGAGCAAGAATACGCTCCTCCTCTTCAATGATATCGCGGGTGGCGCCACCTAATTGCCCGACCAGACTGCGCATACGCCCGTAAGTAGCACCTGTGCCGATCAAAGAATCAAGAGTTGCTGATTCGTTTTTCTTGTCTTTCATATCCGCAAACAGCTTCAATCCGCGCACCGCCACAGCATGCGCATACTTGAGTTTGCGCGTTTGCTCTGCGTTGTCACCAGTTAGTTTGTCCAGCTGCTCCAGATCCTGCTTGATCCACTTGTGAGTGAGCGGAAAGCGTTCGTCCGAGTAGGCGTCATTGGTGAGACTGAATGAGGCAGCCGCCGTCGCGCAGTCAAGCATGTCGCGCTGCAATTTGAAGACTGTGCGCACAACATCTTTGGCATGCGCTTCCCTGCGCATTTCCGCCTCCACCTGCGTAATCAGCGAAGTCAAAACTACGACGAAAATAATTTCGAACACCAGGGGTATCGACACGAGCAAAAATCCCCTTTGAGAGATTTTCAAATTGAGTTGCACCATGTCCAAAGTCCCACACTGCCGACTCAATTATAATTGGGCCGACGCGGACATTTCCGAGCACATAAAAGCGCTTTCCTTTGATCGGTGACGCAAAACCAGTGGCCAAGATACTGATAGTCGAAGATGACGCATCCCTGGTTGTCACCGTCCGGGACTGGCTGACTTTCGAGCATCACATCGTAGATGTGGCAGAGACAGGCGAAGACGCGCTTAATTTACTGAAGACCAGCAGTTATGACTTGATCATTCTCGACATTTCTCTGCCCGGAGTGAGTGGAGTGGAAGTTCTGGTGCAGTTCCGCGCCATGGGCGGACCGACCCCGGTCTTGATTTTGACCGGGCGCGGCGCTCTGAAGGACAAGGAGGACGGGCTCGACAGCGGTGCAGACGACTATCTCACCAAGCCCTTTCACCTGAGAGAACTCTCTGCGCGCATGCGGGCCATGCTCAGGCGACCTCGCACTTCTCTCGACAACGCATTGCGATTCAGAGACCTGGAAATGGATCCCGGTTCGTTTCGTCTATACAAAGGAGAAGAAGAAGTCCACTTGGCACGCATGGAATTTGCACTGCTTGAATTTCTCATTCGCCATAAAGGCCAGGTCTTCTCGCCAGAGGCACTCCTGGACAGAGTCTGGCAGTCTGACTCGGAACGCTCGCCTGAAAGCTTGCGCACTCTAATCAAGAAATTGCGCCGTAAAATCGATGCGCCCGGTGCCGAATCATTTATTGAAAACGTGCACGGCGTCGGATATCGCATGTGCGACGAGTAAATCGCTGAGCCAGTAAAACAACCAATTACAGGCCGGATGGCGCATGCCATTGCCCGTAAAAAAAAGCAAGAAAAAAGCGGGCTGTTGTGAGCACTCCCGCTTTGATTCTTTGAATTGACCGCAGGGTCGGTGCTGCCCCGACAGGCTGTATCCCTACTGCCTCACTAACTGGTGTTTCTGCGATGTCGATGTATTAGTTGTACCCGATATTCTCGAAAACACTGCCTGTCTTTACTTTTCGTTCAAGATTGACGTAACGAAATATTGAAGGTTCCCTTTTAACGCCACTTTTACATATACAAGAATTATCGGGCATTGAGGTAAGACTGACTACTAGCTGGAAGACGCAAATTGTTTGCAATTGTTCCCCGGTGCACCAGCTGGAAAGCCAAGAACGGCAGGGCTTGCGTGGATTCCGGCAATCTTCATCCTTTCAAGCACCCCGCCCTTAAGGGCGGGGCTTGACACTAAATTCGCGATTGTCAAGGGCACCTTGCGAGCCACCAGAGACTCTTCTCGTTTTATCCGCACCATCCCGGTATGACTTTCTGGGCGGCGATGACGCCAACCATTGCGAAAGTCGCCGACAAGGTGAGCGCCGGGGCCCGCCCCTCCTGGTGCCTATGAAGATGCAGAGGCTGTGGTTTGGGGTATTATCTCTTTAGAATTAACACCCGTTAAGCTTTAGCCATAGCATGCAGTTGCACTCCGCCTTCTTTCTTCTGGTACCGGTACTTGTCGCCGTTTTTCTTGTAGCGGCCGGCCTGCCGCCGTCGTCCAACGCCCAGTTTCGCACCAGCTATTCCAACCGCCAGCTGCCTCCAGCTCGCCCCGGCGGAGCACGCGGCGGCGGCAAACAAGCGGCTGCTGCAGGACCGGCAGGTGTTTACCCGCAAGCATTGTTCAACGGCAAAGTCGTGCGCTGGGTTAAAGACCAGATGCCCCTCAAAGTCTACGTTTCTAAAGGCTCGACAATCGACGGATTTATGGATGAGGAGCTGGGTGTACCACGCACAAATGTGGACGGCAAACAGCGCTGGCCGCACCTGGTTGCCGAGATTATCGAAAAGGGACAGATAAACAACCTGCCGGTTGCTGAAGGCTTCGTAGAGTCGCATTACGATGCGGCGGTGCAAGGCATCAATTTCTGGAAAGGCTTTGAGAACGAGGGGCTTTTTCAATATGTTTTGACGAGCGATCCGTCCGAAGCCGATATTTATGTTTTTTGGACACACCACTTCGTCAACAAACTAGGTCTAGGGCTCTTTGCCAACGATATTCGCGGTTATACATCTAAGGAGATTTTCGACTACAGGCTAATCATGCAAGGAAAACAGCCGCTATTCTTGCCTGTAGTTATTCTTTTGCGCACGACCAATCAGCAGGGCAACCCGATGAGCAACGAAAAAATGCGCGCCTCTGCCGGACACGAATTTGGTCATGCCCTCGGGATCGATCAACACTCGACTAATCCATATGATTTGATGAGCGTGTATTACGGGCGCGGCGTGCCTTCCAACAATGACGCCGCCACTATTCGATACATCTACAGACATCAACCCGACTACATACCATGAGTTGAAAACGGATGAATCGCCCTCCCAGACGTCGACCTGCCGACGAGCCTCCGGCTAATCCGGGCGCTGGCGGGCAACGGCGTGGACAGGGGCGGCCGGCTCAAGACGACGATGATCTGAGTCCATTTCCGGGTCTAAAATTTCCCGGACGAGAGCAACGCAAACGAGATCGTCCCGGGAAATTCGCGCACGTGATACGTCCGTCAAGAAGGCTGAACGTAATCATGTTAATCTGTCTGGTCATTTTCAGTTTCATCTGGATCGCCTGGACGATTTCCGATATCACCGGTGAATACGCCTCAAGCGGCCGCGATCGAGAGGTTGTGCGCCTGTCCATGATGCGGCTGGCCACCAACGTAAAATGCCGGCTCAACTGGGGAACTGGTGCCACCATGGAAGCCACCGTCAATAAAATCGATCAGAGCCAACCTTTGCACATAGTTTTTCAGACGCCAGAGAAATGGGTCAGTCGCGGGCGGCCACAACGCACCGTGATACTGGACGGAAAGTTCGCAGGCAGCGGCATGAGCCCATTGCAAGGTTCGTTTGAAGAAAACGAAATCAAAGCCCGATTGATCGAAAACAACGAGTACGTGGACGTGCGCCTGATGAGAAACAGCGTTGCGTCACTCTGGCGCCAGGTGCAGGCGCACTGGCCGTGGGCTGAAATTTAGTATTGCCGCATAGTATGTGCCGGTTGCAGAGATTGCGTAGATTTTCGTGGTGCATTGCATGCGCCGGTAAAAGAGCAAAACAGAAAAAAATGGCGCATGCAATGCGCCGCTACGAAGGTTTAACCTCAAACTGTGCGCGGCATCTGGTGATGCACTTCCACAATTGTTGCTGCAGGCGGGCAGAAAAAACGAATATTGGAGCGCGGATCAGCGCCTAGACCGCGTGAGATATGGAAGGCGGTATCGCCGCGCCGGATCAGACCGGAAGCTTCATGGCGTGACAGCTCAGAGTCGGTAATCAGCGGGCCGAAACCAGGGATGCGCACCTGCCCGCCATGGGTATGTCCACCCAACGCCAATTGAAATCCTGCGTTGGTGATGAAATGAAGTTTTTTCGGCGTGTGGAACACACACAGCTTGAGGTGATGCGCAGGAGCCTGGTCTGCTAATCTCGCCAACTCAGGCTCTTTGATGCCGGGATAATCAATTCCTACGATGTGCAACCCGTGTTCTTTGAGACAGCGTGATTCGTTTCTCAAAACATCAAAGCCGCCATTCTGCAAAGCTTCCACAAAGGGCTTCACATCACGTTTTTCTCTCGGGTGCCTGAAAGGTTTGATGATGCGTCCCACGGTTTTGTGAAACATATTGTAGTCGTAGTAATCGTGATTACCGAGCACAGCATACGCACCAAGGCGAGGACGGCGGCTCAAAAGATTTTCAGCATATTCGATACCGCTCAGGTCTTCAAATACGTCCCCGGTCAAAATAATCAGATCGAAATCGGCATCGGTAATTTTTCGAATGAAATCGATTTTGTGGCTTTCAGGCTTTGAAAGATGCAGATCAGAAATGTGGAGGATCCTGAAAAGCCTTCTCTCGACGCGCTCTTCAACACCGGAGCGCTTCCCATTTCCTTCCCGCGCCCGCCAGGCATTGCCATCACCGGTGATGATGCGCACAGTTTCCAACTTATAGTTCTTGGGTTCGATCCTGCGAGCATAATAGAAAGCAGCTGCCCCTGCAGCGAAAAGTGAAGCGGCAGCGAACATGGCCGGCTTCGATTTCAAAGTTCGTGCAAAGATGCCGGGTTTATTCTTTGGACTTGTGAAAACATCGCTCGATTCCACAAGGAGAGTGGATGGATTTTCAGACGAACTCACTAGTCCAGAAGCTCTCTGAATTTCCCGTTGTCTTTTCTGGCGCTGATGTCTGGCGCGGTCAATCGCCCAGACAGCCACCTGAGCGGGAAGCCCGCCCCCACGGCTAACACCCCAAAGAGCGCATCGTACGGCAATTGATACCAGCTTAGATTGCGAAATTCTTGAAACAGCCATTGCTGCCATCCCGGTTGAACACCGTTACCTTCAATTACTGCCAATACTACACAAGTTCCCAGTAAATACGCCAGTCCAATGACGTGCACGGAGGCGAGCCCGGCAGCGACCGCCAGTGCCTGGTTCAAGGACGTGCGAGAATTTCTTGTGATATAGCCGACCGCCCCGGTAGCGGCAATCATACCCAGCAAATAACCGAATCCCGGTTCGAGATAATAGTTAATACCGCCTCCGCCGGCAAACGGGTGAAGGTTAAAGAGCGGGCCGACCAACCCCATAACCAGGAAAGCGGCGCAGGCGATCGTCGCTATCGGCCAGCCCAGGGTATAACCGACGAAAATCGCGACAGGGGTCTGCGGAGTATAAATAGAATAACGAATCTCTGCGGTCGCAACACGCACGTCAGGGATGTACTGAGCGAACTTTTCCTTGAAGCGGTCGGGAATGCGCGCCTGCACAAATGCAATTTCTTTTTGAAACGACGCCATGCTGTTTTTGCCGGTCGGCACCGGCACTTCCAGGGACGTGAAAGCGGCGGCGAACAAAAGTTCAATACCCAGCATTACCAGGATCACCTGCCCGACGATCGACTTGCGAACAGGGCGTCTAGACCGGGCTTGTTGCTTTTGCGGTGATACTACGAGCTGCACGTGATTCGCTTCTCTGTTTTGCTCAGCGCCGATAGGTCAAATCACTTCAAACGGCAAAGCCGGGATATCCCGCTGTATATACTTTGCCATCGACGCCACGACGCCACGACGCCCTATTGTCGCTTTTAACTCAGTCCATAGTCAAGCGTCGGTCAGGCGCGGCCCTCTTCGCCCGAATGGAACATTGTCGACAGCTCAAGGCCCTCCGGCAGCTCTTCAGGTGCCAACCAGTCCACTTTGATCTGCTGCCGGACGGAGCTGATGCGCTCATTAAGCAAGTCCATGAATTCCGGCCTTAGAATATTTTCCGTCCAGAGCACCAGCGCGTCTTCACTGTTGTCCTGATAGTAATGGCGGCGAATTCCCAGGTTTTTGAAACCAAATTTAAAATAGAGGTTTTGAGCTTTCTCGTTGGAAACACGAACCTCAAGCGTGAGCCACTTCGCACCCGCCTGCCTGGCGGCAAGAATGTTGTTGATGAGCAAAACCTCGCCGATGCGCTTTCTCCTGCAGTCAGGATGAACTGCAAGCGTGGTAATGTGTGCCTCGTCGCCGATCAGCCAGAACCCGGAATAGCCGACCAGCTGCCCTGTACTGGCATCGACAGCTGCGTAATACTTGCCCAGACGGTTATCCAATTCGTTGATAAACGACTGGCGAGACCAATGATGATTGCCGAAGGCGACAGGCTCGATGTCCATCACTTCGTCTAAATCATTGTCGGCGAGCGTTCTCAGCTCAAGTAGTCGCTGTCGCTTTCCCATCATTGCCTTTAAGCGTTACTGATGCCCCGCGCAAATAGAGAGGTTCTACAATGTGATAGGGATAATCAATCAGCAACGATTGTCTCAATCGTTTTACCTGGACGTCGCGCCCATTTTCCTCCGAAACGCCGGATGAGGCAAGAAAAATGGCAGATGGCAATTTACTCAACGAAACTCGCCGCCAACCCAGAATGCCCTGGAAGGCTGCGATATTGTCCAATTTCGGCAACTCAATCAAGCCTCCATCGGCACACTCAACTGAAAGCGCTTCCGTCAAAGAGGGCTCAACCGCCCATGTCCGAACTGGCGAAAGTCTGGACTTCAGCTCCACTAGAGTCCCGTGTTGCGGCGGCACGAACTCGACGAACGCTGCTTCTGCAGGGGCTGCGCCATGCGTCGCCCGGTTGTCGGCATTGATTTCCGTATGGACTGCGCCATGCGTCTCCTGGTCTCCATCGACATCTTTTCTGTAGGACGCAAAATAAAAATGCCCGCGCCCGCCGGACAGAACAATTGCAAATTCCGAGAGATCGCCTGCCTCTGCTGCCACTTTCGCCGCATAGCAATCCAAGAGCGAAACGCCCGTTAAGGGGAGGTTGAGCGCTTGGGCGAGCGTGCGAGCGGTGACTACGCCTATTCTGATACCGGTAAAACTACCGGGTCCGAGGCCGACAACCAACAAATCCAGGTCCGTCTTTTTCCAGCCGCTCTCGCTCAACATTTCATCGACCGCTGGCAGCAAAAGCGTGACCGATTCCTGTCGCTCACTGCCGGTTGCTACGAAAAGCCGCTCGCAGACGACCTTGCCGCTCTCAAGAAGCGCGATTGAGACGCAATTGTTGGTAGTGTCGAAGGACAAAATGCGCATTGCTTAAAAATCCATTCGTAGCAGACGACGCATGGCGTCGCCCCGACAAAAGACTCTGATTGTCCCTACTTCTTACCTTTGCGAGAACCGGACTTGGCTTTTACTTCCGGTTTTCTTTCCGGATCTTTGCTGTCACTGGTGTCAACATCATCTGTTTTGTCTTCACCGTATTTGACGCCTTCACCATTCTTGATATCAACCTGGCCGAGGTGCTCCATAACATCCTTCAGATTTTCGTCGGCAGCAGACGGCTCTTCGCCCTCATCTTCGTCGCCAGCGCTGCCAATCAAGCCCAGCTCTTCAGGTGATTTGCCGGACATAATTCCACTGACCAGATCGGCAAATTGTTGCTGATCGAGATTTGGCAATTCGTCGCCCTCGCCGCCGAGATTTCTCAACTCATTGAGAATCATGCCCTCGAGATCATCCATGTCCATATCCATGATCATGGGCTGCGCTCTGAAGATCAGTTGAATCGACTCTTCCTTGATGGACTTCAGCAAGCGGTTGAACATGTCGAAGGCTTCGCGCTTGTACTCTTGCAATGGATCACGCTGACCGTATCCGCGCAAGTGAATACCTTCGCGCAACAGATCGATGTTATGCAGGTAGTCGACCCACTTGCTGTCAATGGTGTTGAGCAGTATTTGCCTCTCCATCTCGCGCATGTGTTCTATACCGATATGCTCTTCGCGAACTTGATAGGCAAGTGAGACCTGCTTCCATAGCTCCTCGCGCAGGTCGTCGTATGAAAGCCCGTGCAGCTCCGTATCTTTGAGTTCTGCCAAGAGAGGAATATCATTTTTCAGCAAACCGGTAACTTGAGGAATTCCTTCTTCTTCCCAGAATTCCGGCGGCGCATCCGAATCGATATAGCTTTCCAGAACCATGTCCAGGTGCTCTTGAAGCATGTCTGCAACTTGCTTGCGCAAGTCGGCGCGCTCTAGCAGGCGGCGTCTTTCACGATAGATGACCTCGCGCTGTGTATTGAGGACATCGTCATATTGAAGAACGTGTTTGCGCATATCGAAGTGATGGGCTTCGACTTTTTTCTGCGCATTCTCGATAGACTTAGAGACCATGCCGGATTCGATGGGCATCTCTTCGTCGGCACGAATCAATTCCATCAAGCGGGCAATTTTATCGCCGCCGAAAATCCGCATGAGCTGATCTTCCAATGACAGGAAGAAACGCGTCGAACCGGGGTCGCCCTGTCGGCCGGCGCGACCTCTGAGCTGGTTGTCGATGCGGCGTGCTTCGTGGCGCTCGGTTCCGATGATGTGGAGCCCGCCCAGGGCGACGACTTCATCGTGCTCTTTATCTGTTTCCTCTTTAAACTTCCTGGTCAATTCCTTGACCTTCTCATCGTACTCGTCTCCGCTCAAATTCGGCGAATCTTTGAGGAGCTTTTCTTTAGCGCGGTACTCGGGGTTGCCGCCCAGCAAGATGTCGGTTCCGCGACCGGCCATGTTGGTGGCAATTGTGACTGCACCTTTACGCCCTGCTTGAGCGACAATCATCGCTTCTTTCTCGTGGTGCTTGGCGTTGAGCACATGGTGCGGGATGCCCTTTCTGACAGCGGAAACAACCCGCGCCGTCCGCAAAGCTGAATAAGCACGCTCGAGGAATTCTTCCTGCTTCTTCGGAAAATCTTTTTCCAGATTTTTGCAGACTTCCTCCATCTTGACTGTATCGATCAATGCAGGACGTTCAAAAATCTTTTTCAAAGCATCAATGTTTGCACCGGATAGATTCTGCTTCTTGATGCTGTCCATTACCTTCTGAATTTTCTTCAGCAGGACTTCACCCATCTGCTGCGGCTTACTCAGCAATTCATCAACAAGCTCGGATTTCTCGATACTGGTTGTTCCAACCAGCACCGGCCGCCCGTCTTCAAAGCACTCGACGATTTCTTCTATTACGGAAATGTATTTCTGCAATTCAGTCTTATAAATGACGTCTGGCTGGTCGCCTCTGACTGCAGTCTTGTTGGTTGGAATGGCAACCACTTCCAGGTTATAGATCTTGTTGAATTCAGCCGCTTCCGTCATCGCCGTACCGGTCATGCCGGAAAGTTTTGGATAGAGACGGAAAAGATTTTGATAGGTGATTGACGCATAAGTGAGCGTTTCTTCCTGAATCGGAATGCCTTCCTTGGCTTCTACCGCCTGGTGTAAACCGTCGCTCCAGCGGCGTCCCTGCATCATACGGCCGGTGAATTCATCGACGATGACAGCTTCCATTTTGCCTTCTTCATTCGGTTTTATCACATAATTGACGTCCAGCTTGTACAGCTCTTTTGCTTTGAGAGCCTGCACCAAGTGGTGATGATAATTAAAGTGAAGGTCGAAAAGATCGGTGACGCCGAGCAGCTGCTCACCACGATCTTGCCCGCGCTCGGTCAGCAAAATGTTGTGACCCTTTTCGTCGACCCAGTAGTCACAATCCTCGTCCTCTTTGTCCTGCCCCCGCTCCAGGTGCGGTGCCGCTTTCGCACACTTCAGATAGACCTCCTGAAAGGACTCGGTCGGGAAGCCGGAAATAATCAGCGGTGTCCGCGCTTCGTCGATAAGAATATTGTCCACTTCATCGACCACAGCAAAGTAATACGGACGCTGCACGAGCTGGTCGAGCGACTTGCGCATATTGTCGCGCAGGTAGTCGAATCCGAATTCGTGGTTAGTGCCGTAGCTGATGTCGCAGCGGTAGGCATCGTACTTTTCTTCGTCCGGTTGATGCGAATAGACCAGACCGACTGTCAGACCGAGAAACCTGTAAATCTGACCCATCCACTCAGCGTCCCGCTTGGCGAGATAGTCGTTGACGGTGACAACGTGAACACCACGACCGGTAAGAGCATTGAGATACACGGGCAGCGTGGCGACAAGAGTCTTGCCTTCGCCTGTGCGCATTTCGGAAATCTTGTTGAAGTGAAGGGCAGCACCGCCCATGAGCTGTACATCGAAGTGCCGCATGTTGAGGACCCGGCGGCCGGTTTCGCGCACGACCGCGAAAGCTTCAGGCAGCATCTTCTCCAGCACTTCATCAAGCACTTTGTCTTTCTGCGTGCGGAATTGTCCCGGCATCTTCGGTGCGTCGTCAGGAACCAGCTTGACGTCCGGGACATTCTTCAAAGCTTCGTCAATCGTGCGGCGAAATTCGGCAGTCTTTGCCTTCAATTCTTCATCGGAAAGCTTCTGGAATAAGGGCTCAAAGCTATTCGCTTTGTCCACATATTGCTGCAGCGCTTGCACTCGCTTTTCGTTCGAGTCTCCAAAAAGTCCTTTCAGCCAGGTTCGCGCACGCTCTTCCCAGGTTTCCGACATTCGATATACACTCCCGACGACTTACTAATCAATCCTACAGAGCAGGTTTCGAGCGATTATTATTCGCTTCCCAGATAGCTATGACCGAGCCGGCGATTAATCCTCGCAAAGCCCAGTCCGTGGGCCTTTGGCACCTAAATAAGTAGTTTCTGATTGTATCACCGGCCCTTATGACATCCAGCAACCTTGAACCTTCTCCTAAGTATTGAGTCACGTTACGGTAATACGATCTGCAAACGCCACAGATGCCAAGGGCGCTGCTATTATGTTGACGTTGCCCGCCGCCGTAAGTTTCAGCCTGAAACACAACTAAGGGCGGGCGGCAAACTCCGACTGCGGGCGTAAAACAATGAGCCTGTCTGCCTTTTGATGATTGGACACAACCGTGAGCACGGAAAACGAAACAACCGCAGTCGAATTGACGGAATACGGGCGACTGCCGTCTCTTTCGGGCTTGACACTGGACGAGCTTGAAGATTTTGTCAAGAAACTCGGGCTTCCTAAATTTCGCGCAAAGCAACTGCACGGCTGGATTTACAGCAAATGGGCGAAAAACTTCGAGGAAATGACGGATCTGTCTGCCGACCTCAGAAGAAAACTTTCTGAGACTGCAGAAGTCGGACTTCTGAATCTCGCGCACTTGCAAGTCAGCGCGGACGAAACGCGCAAGTATCTCTTTCAATTGCCTGACGGCAAAATGGTCGAGTCTGTTTTGATGGCTTTTCAAGATCGTCCATCTCTGACCGCATGCGTCTCCAGCCAGGTGGGCTGTGCAGTCGGCTGCACCTTCTGTGCAACCGGCTACCTGGGCTTTAAGAGAAACCTTACCAGTCAAGAAATCATCGATCAGATCATGAGCATTCAGCGCGAATCAGGAAAGCGCGTCGGCAATGTTGTCTACATGGGACAGGGAGAACCACTGCTCAACACCGACGAAGTAATAGAGTCTGTAAAACGGCTTATTAGCACTGTCGGCATCGGCGCACGCCATATTACTGTCTCCACATCCGGTATCGTCCCCGGTATCAAGCAATTGGCAAAAGCGAACCTGCCAATTACACTTGCGCTTTCATTGCACGCACCAGATACGGAGACACGCGAAGATATCGTCCCCATCACAAAGAAATATCCTATACACGAAGTCATAGCTGCCATGCATGATTACGTGGACATCACCAA
>JADZFV010000252.1 GCA_020854255.1 Candidatus Melainabacteria bacterium
AAAGAGTATGAAATCAGTAACGTTTTTTTGTTTCCCAGTTCCAGGCCGTCTCCACAATCGACCGCAAATCATGTTGCGGTTTCCAACCAAGATAGCTGGCGGCCTTCGATGCGTCTGCAATCAGACGTGCCGGATCGCCCTTGCGGCGCGGGCTGAAAGTATGACTGATTTTCTTGCCCGAGACTTGCTCGCAGACATCGACAATCTCTTTGACTGATGCACCATATGCAGTACCAAGATTGATGAATTGCCCGCCTTTTTGCGTGGGCAATTTATCAAGCGCAAGTAAATGCGCCGCTGCCAGATCTTCTACGTGTATGTAATCGCGAATGCAGCTGCCGTCCGGGGTGTCGTAATCGTCGCCGAAAATCTGCAGAACTTCTTTTGTCCCTAAAGCCGTCTTCAATGCCAGAGGAATAATGTGAGTCTCTGGATCGTGGCTTTCTCCGACCAAACCGCTTTTGTCCGCGCCGGCAGCATTGAAATATCGCAAAGCGGTAAACGACCAGTCTTTCGTATCGGCATAACCGGTGAGGATTTTCTCGATCAAAAGTTTTGTCAACCCATATACGTTGATGGGGTTCTGCGGATGCTCTTCATTAATGAGCTCCTGAACAGGCACTCCATAGGTTGCGCAACTGGAAGAGAAAACCAGCTTGCCAACCTGGCATTCTTCCATAGCTCGAAACAGGCTAATTGAGCCGGCTACATTGTTTTGATAATACTTGCTAGGATTTTCTTGCGACTCGCCCACGTAGCAATATGATGCAAAATGCACGACAGCATCGATGCGATGTTTGGAAAGGATATTCTTGACGTTTTCAAAATCGCCAATGTCGGCCCGTTCGAAATGCACGTTGGAGAGCCCGTCTAAAGCCTCGAGATGCCCTTCGACAAGATTGTCCAGGACGACAACTTTCTCGGTCGGGCGGCACCGCGTATAGTATCGGACAAACTGACTGCCGATGTATCCTGCGCCGCCTGTTACAAGAATCATCGAATAACTACCTATGCTTGTCTCAGAAATTCTTCGTAGCCTAGCCGAAAAAGGGCGGAAAGTACCCTTTGTGAAAACGATTACTAAGACTTAACCGCTAGTGGGGTAAATCAAAGACGGTAATGCTCCATTTCAAAACGGCAGCAACCTCATGACAGCTCGTGACGATGTGCAAAATCTGATCATTCTTTAGTGCGACTCAAGTCTTTCTGCGAAAACAAATTCCACATAAGACATTTGGAGGCAAAATGTGGTTCCGACAAGGGACTGGGCTGGATAAAAGCGATACTTCTGTGCTGTCCAAACGTCCTGAAAATTGCAGTCCCTCTGATTACGGTTTCGGGCGCGCGAGCAGTTCTATAAAATCGCTGCACGTCATCATTGGAATACCGGATTTAGTAGCCACAGCTGAGTTGAAATGCTCGTAATTGCCCGAGAGTACAGCATCGGGGCGCACCTCAAGGGCCACTGCCAATACGGGAATATCGTTTGCATGGCGCATTGAAGCTATGTAAAGCTTGTATGTTTCCCTCACTGCGGTCTGACTCGCTGCCGGTACAACAGCCAACCGCGACTCGTTCACGATCGCAGCCCAATTCTTCAGGACTATATCTAGTTGGGTGGGAATCTTCGTAAGCTTTGCCAAAATGGCATTTTCAACGTCGCGAATAACCGGCTCGCAAGTGATCAAATCAATCGCGCTGGCGGCGGCGAGCTGAATAACAGCCGCTGCCGCCGAATCCGGTAGGTATAACGCTTCGATGAAAACATTAGAGTCGGCAAAAATGAGTTGCCGAGCGAGTGGCTCCTCGCTCGTCATGAGGCCAGGTCAGGATACTCCCTGGCAAAACGTTCGGCTTTCAGACGCTCAATTTCCGCGTTAAGCTCATCCATGCTGACACCGGACTCCTGTAGTGATTGTTGGGCCAGCTTCATGGCGTCAGACAGCAAGCGATTCTCCGGCATAAGAATCACACAACTGCCAACAACGATTTCCATCAAGGTAGCGCCTGGACCTATGCCTAATTGCTGGCGCGCTCTACTCGATAGCGTTACCTGCCCTTTGCTACTCAATGTCACGCTTCTTAGCTTTGCAGCAGTCATCAGAATGCCTCATCTTACTTTTCTTACTTACTTTACCACAATCAACCGATCCAAGTTTTTGATGACTGCAATCCACAAGGGCGGACGGGCGGGGCTAATCGCTGCATGCACAACTCCTTTTGTTGCATGCTCAATTTGTAGTGTGGACTACCTGCGAAAAAGACAACGGACACCAAACGCGGCATGAACCAAAAACACAATGTCCAAACGCCTGTAAATTCGATCTCATGACTTCAGGACAATCTTTGTATAAGATTCCAGCTTGTGGTCTTAGCCCAATGCCCCAATGCCGTTGCTTTAGCGATAGGAGAAGCACTGGAGCGCCGCCAGCTTGGCGGCATCAGGGACAACACGATCCTCTGTCCGAGCCGGCTGGAAGCCGGCGCTCCCACGCGCGATACGTTTCGAACCTTCTTGACCGAACAGCATCGAAGCTAGGCCTCAAAGGCGCCGATCATTGAAAGGAATGAGCCGAAGCAAGAGGAATCGATGAGAATCTGTTTAATTTCGCGAGAATACCCGCCCGACACCGGTTGGGGCGGCGTCGGCGCCTTCAACTTCCACATGGCCCATGCGCTCACAAAAGCAGGGCACGATGTCGAGGTGATTTCTCTCTCGGCTGGCGAAGGCGCTCGTTCTGCCGAAGAGCTGGGAGTGACAGTCCATCGAGTCGCCTGGAAACATTTGCTGGACGAATTGAATCTTCTGCTTGTGGCGTCACCCTCCAGCCACTATGTGATTAAGACGACCGTGGCCCTGTGGATGCGATTCATGGAATTGCACAGCCAGTGTCCTTTCGACGTTGTCGAAGTGCCGGAGCATCTGGCCGGCGGTCTTTTCCATGCAATGACTCGCGAAGTGCCGCTGGTAGTCCAACTGCACACTCCCCACTCTAAATTCATCAGCGACTGCTTCCATGGCGTCACGCCTTCGTTTGATAATCGCCTGATCTGTATTCTGAAAAGAGTCGGAATTCTGCTTGCCGACCAGGTTATCTCCCCAAGCGCCAATCTGGCAGGCTTCGTAGCCGAAGACACAGGCTACCCGTTCGAGCGCATTCGCGTGATCAAATACCCGGTCGACACCGAAAAGTTCAAACCGGAAGGACCGAAAGCCCTCTCTGAAGATGGCAACTTGACCGTATTCTTCGCCGGCCGGCTGGAAGAGCGTAAAGGCATTCATTATCTTGTCGAAGCGATGCCCGCAATCGTCAAAGCCGTACCCAATGTCAGGTTCATCTGCGTCGGTGCCGATACGCAAGCGGCTCCGGGCGGCGGCTCCATGCTCGCCTGGCTGAAGAAGCGCCTGGAAGAGAACAAGTGTACCTCAAAAGTAACCTTCAGTCCGCACATTCCATTGACCGAAATGGCCAATTACGTCCGCTCGGCAGATGTATGCGTAGTGCCCTCACTTTATGACAATGCACCCTTCACCTGCATCGAGGCACTGGCTTGCGGCAAGCCTGTAGTCGCCACTACCGCTGGTGGCATGGGCGAATATGCAGCACACAACGAGCGCGGCATTATTGTTCCGCCCCGCTCGGCAGAAGCGCTTTCCGACGCCATCATTACTCTTTTGAAAGATGAGACGAAGAGACAGCAATTCGGCAAAAACGCAAGAGCGTTTGCCGAATCGACCCTCAATCTCGCCTTCAAAGCAGAAGAAAAAATCGAGCAGTACGAGCAAGCGCGCGCCAATTACACGGCTCGGCAAGCGGATCCTCTATACATGAGAGGAACTGAGAGATGCCTGAGAGATGCTCTGGAAGTGCTTTGCGCATACGAACAGATGATGTTCGAGACATTGTCAAAACAATCTCTGGCATTCCGCGTGCGTCACTGGCTCCGTTTCTTTAAGAAACGCCCCCGCCTGTGTGCCGCCAATGTACTGGTTTCTGCCTACAGGCAATGCGCCGGCAAACACGCCTCCGCCCCGCCATTCATTGCCCGCCTGGAAGAAGCCGTCGAGGCGCAGCGCAAAGAACAATTCGCAACGACATTAAGCCTGGCCAAAATGCTGGAAGACGCGACCGCAAGCAACCAAACAAGGCAGAAGACAAGGCAGCCGGTTTCAGTCCAATAGACTAAATGCCTTTGCACCGGCAAATGAAACTGGTTATCGCCGGTCAGTGCCGGAGGCAGCGCCATGCTGAATATCAATGACAATTGAGCTTACAGTCACGCCGGCAGGAAAAATAGTACTCGACAAGCCGGCATCCGCCAACTTGGAGTCCTGGGAGCCCTGGATGAATAGCGTCGCCAGCGCATTTTCATCCGGTCAATCGAGCGGACTTTTCGCTTT
>JADZFV010000253.1 GCA_020854255.1 Candidatus Melainabacteria bacterium
CAACACCAGGTGGAAACTTACTCAGCTGCGATATTATTCTTTTGCTGGATGCAGACGGATGTATCTACAATTACAGAATAACGAAACGTTCTAATTCTCTTGCTTTTGACCAGTCGGTCCTTTCCGCACTGGTTACATCTATTCCGCTACCAAAGCCGCCCGGTGGGATTTTGACAACGACACCGGAAACACTGGAGAGACTTCTTCTTGCATTTACTTGTACATCGGACGGCAAGATTGTTCCTGCTCAACCGCCGGTCGATCAATCGGGCGAGTATGTGCCCTGTGCGGAGGCGGGTGTTGCTCAGCCGTTATACGATAAGGAGAAGGCTTCAGCATCGGCTTCTGCGCCGGGTACGGCTTCGGCCGACGGAAGCGCTGAAACCGTCGATGCGCAATGGGCTTTTCAAGTGAGGCGGCTGGCAAAGACAAATTTCCAACAGAGTGACTCAGGAAGTATTGTTTTATCTATGGGAATCAAGGCGGATGGACGGATTGCTCACCTAAACGTCAAACAATCCGCCGCCAATGCCTTTGTTGAAAAGGCCGCAATCGATTCTTGTATTCTTGCCGAGCCTTATCCGAAGCCGCCAGGCAAAGGTGACTACGTGAGAGAACTGGATGTTTCTTTTGATTGAACCAGTTGGTGACGCAGCGGGCAACGCATGGCGTCACCCCTGCAGGGCGGTTGTGTCGATTCTACGGCTGATGCTTCTGCTCGATCAATTTTGAGTTGACTATCGCCTTGGATGGATCGGCAAAATCAAGACTCTTCAAATTGAATGTGCCGGCGACTGACCCGACGCTATAGCAAAAGAACTGGCGCTCTTCTTTTCCTACGACCCTGTCGAGATTGACTTTTTCTTCGTCGGAATTCAACTCTCTTCAGTCGGTTCGTATTCTTCGGCACTATCGAATGAGAAAGTCCAAGCCACTGCTTCGCGAGCTGTTGCTACATAGGGCGGAACGCGCAGAAAGTAAGTCTTGTAGCTTCCGTCCGGTTCCATCGTGGCGTTCTTGACACGCACCATTGTCAGCGGTTCGTTTTCTTCACCAGTAATTTCTCGCCAGGGCGCGTTTGTAGGCGGCGGTTCCCGGAACGCTGATCGCAGGTCCGTCAGAAGCTGCCCATCCGGCAACGAATCCGTCGCGCCCGCTCATCATCTTCATCAAGCGCTCGGGGCTAACTGGTGCGGAATGGGATGTATTGCCCCGATCAGGATCGCCGAGAATGTAATTGCCATCGGTGTTTCGTCCGGCGACATAAATATAGTGCCGATTGCCTGTGCGGGGGTTGATAACTCGCGCCACAGCGGAATGTCCCTGATCCAGTTCGGCATTGAGATCTTGCATGCCTTGCGGTCCGAACCTGTTGTACTGATAGGCTTTGGTTTCCATACCAACTTGCCGAAGTTGACCGGCCATAGTTTCCAGAGAACCTCGATATCCATGATTTAGTACACCGGCTAAAGCCTTAAATGATTGTGTTTCATTTCCATATTGCGGCGGCCTGCCCAGCAGATGATCGCCAGCCATCATCGCCATGGAGAAGGCGGAACAGCTGTGACTGTCATTTTGATGTGCATAGAATTTGTTTCGATCGGCAATGTCTCTTACTACCCGCTCGCCAACAACTTCTCGAGTAGGAATTGGAGTGGCGGTTTCGCGGCGGATGGGCGGCAGCTCGACTGCCGCCGGAATGGGTGCGTCGTTGTTGCGATAGATGATGTCCGAGCCCACATTGTTTTGACGCCATAGTGGACGCGAGTTGTTTCTAAAGTCATTGTTTTCTATTATGGAATCATTCACGCCACCATTGGAGGTGCTGCCGCCGCCCAGTGAAATTCCAGCAAGGTGGCTTCCTTCTACGAGATTTCTACGTACCTGAATGCGTGAAGTGTTTTTGCCCTGATGTTCTGATGCAAGCTCGATGCCATAATTCGAATTCTTGACTGTATTGTTTTCGATGATGATATCACTGCCACCGTCGACATAAATACCGGCGGCGCTGCGCTCGCCTTTATATGCCGGGTTGTCTTTTGAGTCTATGTTGTACACGGTGTTGCCAGAGATTATTCCGTTGCGCGCTCTATCTACGCCGGCACGCCCGACCCCTTCAAAGCCGATCACGTCAATGCCTATATTGTCGTTGTCGTGGACTTTGTTGCCGGTGATTCTAAAACCGTCCACGTTGCCGTTGACGGCAATCGCTTCACTCGATCCCAGTTTGAGATTGTGTACTTCGTTGCCTGCTATGTTGATGTTTCTCATTGGTGTGGCAGCAGTGCCAAACACTGCAATGCCGTGCGCGTTTTTCGCGTTTTCGATGTGATGGATATTGTTGTTGGTAATGGAAATATCCCTGCTGGCACCTTCGACTTTTATCGCGGCAGGGGTGTCGCCGCCTCTGACGTTGCGAATTTCAAAACCGTCGACTGCGACTCCTTTTCTATCACTAATGTTAATGGCGGCGCCTGAGATGTTTTGTCCGTCCAGATCGATAATGGCTTTTCCATCACCTCTAAGACTGATATTGTCTTTCTTGATATTCAGTCGCTCTTTGTATACTCCCGGCGCCACTCGGATGATAGAGCCTTCCTGTGCTTTATCCAGCGCGGCCTGAATGCTTTCACCCGCCTTTACTTCGATGACCGGCCTGCCGCGGTCGTCCGGTTTGGCAACTTCGGTTCGCTCTTGCTGCCTTTGACGCTCGCGATTTCTTTCGGCAGTTTCCCTCGTGTTTTGATCGCCTGTTTCATTAGCTTTGGCGGCGCGATCGGGTGCATGAGCGCTCTGGCGCGACCAATCTCTTACATTTCTTTCTACGCCCTTTATGTAGCCAGCTTCGTCATTATTGTCGCTGCGAGGTGCGTATTTTGGAATGATTGCACCTACTGTTTCCCTGCCTTTCTTGAAGTATTCCCTTCCGTCCTGCATGAGTTTGAACCAGTCGCGAGCGCCTTCTGCGAAGCTGCCGTATTGCCGAAAGCCTCCGTCACCCTTGATATTGCCGACGCTATTATTGCGGACCGCCGCGCCGGCCTTTCCGAATCCTGATTCTGCTTTAAAGAAGCCCAGCGTAATGGCGGGATCGACACCGTATTCGACGCCAAGCTTATAGAGGTGCTGACCGAAAGTCAGTTCTTTTCCGGTCTCTTGATCTTTTATACGTTCTCTGGCCGCAGGCGAATTTGCTTTTTTGAGTATTTCATCTATTTTTTCAGCGCTGATGGTTGGCGACCCTCTCAACTTCATGCCACCAGGCGGCGCATTATCCGGAGCGCGAACGGCGCGCATCTGAGGATCAATGTTTTCTTGATTTATATATCTTTGTGCGATGGTGCCGTCCGGCCCCGGCTTGCCTCGCCCTCTTTGATGTGGAGTCGAATCGCCGCGTTTTACCACTGCGCCTTCGTCGTATTCGCTGCTGGCAGGAATACTACCTTCGCGACCGCGTGGAGAACGCTCACCTTCCCTTCCTCGCTCCGGGCGACCACGTTCTCTGCCACGATCTCTTCTGCCTCGCTCGCCGCCGCGCTCCGGAACTTCTGCTCGCGCCGGTCTAAACAGTACTGTTTCTTTTCCGCCGGGTCCGGTGAAGGTGCGAGTGCCGTCAGCACCTATTGTAAATTTGAGATTGTCTTCGCCATTGACTGTGACCGTGCCTTTGTCTGGCTGAACAGTGATTTTTCCTTTGAGCGCGGGCGTCAACCCTCTATTAGCTGAGTCCGATTTGTTTTCGAATTCCCAACTCTGTCCGCCGTCTCTGCTGACGAGGTCCGGCCCAATTCCGTCGCTGACTCTGGATGGCTTGCCTTTGTCGTCATAGCCGAAGTTGACTGTAGCTTTGTCGCCGCGTTCCATTTTAAGCAAATTGCCTGAGGCGTCGCGATGTATTCTGACAGTGGTTGGTCCCGCGTTGGCGCCCATTTCTTCAGGCGAATACATGGAGAATGTTTCGCCGACTTTGAAATAGTTTCTGCCCAATCTGGCAAATTCGCGATCTCTGATGCGCACCGCTTCCTGCTTCATTTCCTGCGGCGACATTTGAATTTTGCCTTCTTTCTGCATTTGTTGAAGAGCCTGGTATGGACCCCAACCTTTTTGAATAGCCGGCAATTCGAGGTTTTCATACTTCCTGCCGGCGCCATTTTCTGGGCCGTTGTCTCTGCCGGGGACCCCATCGGTGAGTTTCGCTGTTTCTATGGAGCCTTTAAATGCACCGTCTTCTTTATATTGGAATTCGATCTTGCGGTTGTTTTTCTCGCTTTCCACTGACGTCGCACCCAATTTTCCGTCCGGCTGTTTTTCAAAGGTATAGCGGCAACCATCGGCAGTGGTTGCCGTGTTTGTTTGTTCATCGACAGTCATGCCTGCTTTTTTCAGACCTTCATAACCCGCCTCGGCACCGATCAGCATTACTGCTTTGTCTCTGGGCGAAGGCGGTGCCATGCCGTCGAATGACGGGTCGTTCAAAGATTTGTCGCCAACCGTCTTCTTCAAAATTTCTTGCACCGCATTGCCGCCTGCTGCGGCTTCAGTCTGCAATTTCGTGTCATTATTCACACTGATTTCAAACGCTTTCTTGGTTCTCAGCGCCGCATCACCGGTGGTGGTAAGTCCCAAAATGTCAATGCCCGACGCTTTGATTTGCTCAGGAGTGAGCGCGCGCTGTTGTTTTGTGCCGTCAGCCATCTCTCTGACTGATGTTGCTCCCAAGCCTGTAAATTCGGTTGTTTCTTTGGTCACTCCGTCGCTTCGGCCGTTGAATGCTTTTTGCACTGTGACGACGCCACCTTCTCTGGTTACTTTTTCTGTTTGGACGTTTTCTTTGTTTTTAACCG
>JADZFV010000254.1 GCA_020854255.1 Candidatus Melainabacteria bacterium
AGATCACAAACGCATATAGAAAATGCCACCACTAGTGCTGCAAGCACTAGTGTCAGAGGTCGAAACCTGGTAAAGACGCGGTTTTTCAGAAACATTTATATCAAGATCCGTGGGCCACCAAGTCCGTATTATAGGGATTGCGTTCGGCGTTAGCAATATTCCAACAGAGGCTCTGACGCTCAGATACTGCATTGGTTGCCGATTTCAGCAAACGAGAAACCGCATGACAACGGGCATTCCACTGCTTTTGCCAGGCGTGATTAAATTGCGCACGGAGAAGAAGGCAATAGTGATTTAAAGAGATTATGAGCGGCTCAATCTATCCAGCCGCCACCGATAATATATACATCGGACGGATCATAGATTCCCAGCACCTGTCCGGGCGTGATTGCCGGCTGGGCGTCGTCGAACACTACCTGCACTTTCATATCAGGCAATGGTGTAACCAGGGCCGGTGCCGTGGGACTGTTGTATCTGATCTTAACTTGAGCTCTAAATGGCTCCGCCGGTGGTGCCTCGAGCATCCAGTTGGTGAAAGACGCCGTCAGCTCCCTTCTCAAAAGCGCCTCTTTCGGTCCGACATAAACAATGCGCATGTCGGGATCGATGGAAGTCACATAGAGCGGTTCTTTGTATGAGATGTTGATGCCCCTTCTTTGACCGATGGTGAAGTTGTGCGTGCCTTTGTGCTCGCCCATCAAGTCGCCCGTAAGCGCATGAAGAATCGGTCCGGGCAATTCAGGAAGAAAGCCGGACAGATATTCTTGAGGGGTCTTACTCACGGGAATGAAACAGAGATCTTGGCTGTCAGGACGGTTGGCAGTAGTCAAATCCGCCCTTGAGGCAATGACACGAATTTCGTCTTTGGTGTAGTCGCCCAGGGGAAGCAGTGTGTGCTTGAGCTGATCGAGAGTCAATCCCCAGAGCACGTAAGATTGATCCTTCTTTGGATCTTTCGCGCGCGCCAATCTGATCTGACCGTCGATTTCGGCTACACGACCGTAATGTCCAGTGGCAATGTATTCGGCGCCCAGAATCTTCAGCCCGTAATTCATCAGCGCGCCCCACTTAATGACTGTATTGCAAAGGCTGCACGGCAAGGGCGTACGAGCGCGCGCATATGATTGATGGAAATCATCGATGATTTGCGTTTTGAAAAGCTCTCTCAAATCAACTGCATGGTGATCGACTCCCAGTTGCTCGCAGACTCGGGCCGCATCGATCATGCCCGTATCGCAACAACGGCTGCCTGATTTGATCAGCCAGCCGGTAACGCCGACAACGTCGTATCCTTGCTCTTTCAAGAGCAGTGCAGTGGCAGAACTATCAACGCCGCCGCTCATCAATACAGCAACACGCGTCTTTCCGGCCGGAACCGGTGTCGCCTCACGAGCGCGCGCTACAGCACAGACCGCCTGGAGCATTTCCTCTGTATGCTGAGGAGCCTCCGGCTGAGCTGCTGTCTTGATATCGTTCTCGGTCACGCACATGGTATTTCGCTCTGGCAAATAGCTGTTTTCACAGCCGCATTAATCAAATCGCGGGTCAAAACAAGGCGCAGGAAAATCCGGCAAATTCTGCCTGTGTTTCTGCCACGAATTGATTGTACAACAGGCTCAGAAGATTGTCTTGACAGCCCTATCTGGCATCTCCGGTCAGGCGTTTTAGCCTTTCGCGCGCCTGCTTGGCGTTCTTTCCGGCCGGCGCCAGAGCCAGATAGCGCTTGTATTCACGCACAGCATCGCGGCTCTTTTCGGTTTTTTCCAGCAGAATAGCAAAATTGTAATGAATCACAGGCATGGTATCGGCAGCCTGCATGAGGGCCCGGTGATAGTAATTGTTTGCGCCTTTCAGGTCACCGCGAGACTTGAGCATCAACGCATATGCATTCAGAGCAGCCGGAAAGCGCTTATTCATTTGTTGCGCTTCTTGAACAGCTACATAAATTTCCTTTTCCGCCTCTCGGGTTTCGTTGTTCAAGCGAAGCGCCTGTCCGAGATTGTAGTGCGCCTCGGGGAATTTACCCTTCTTCAGTTCGATCGCTTTTTTGTAGGCACCGACGGCGTCTTCAAACCTTCCGCGGCGGGAAAGCACATATCCGTAATTGTTGTAATTGTTGGCTGTTTTGCCTGCCGAAGTTGAAATCAACCGCGCGAGCTCGCCTTCTGCGCGCCCCCATTCCTGGGTACGGACCAGATCGGCAATCAAGGTGGACGGTGGAGCGAAGGCGGCAGGTGCCGTCGATGGTGGTCCGGAATTATCAGCGGGCGGCGCAAATCCGGCTTTCAAATCAGCGATTTTCTGGCGCGTGTCGGCGGCGTATTTAGGATTGGGCTCGTATTTTGCCGATGTTTCGTAAAACTGAATCGCTTCAGGAACATGCTTGCGCGCCGTCTCAATCATGCCCAGGTAGAAATATCCAAGCGCATAATCGGGTCTGAATTTGACTGCTTTCTGCGCTTCTTCGTAGGCTTTGTCATACTGCTTTAGCCTGTAATAGAGCATCGATAGCCCGTTGTATGCAGGCGCATAGTCAGGCTGCAAGCGCACTGAATCACCGTAATGCCTGGCGGCATCCTTGTAATCACCCTTGTCTCGCAAGACATCGGCAAGATTCTTGTGCAGTTGAGGATCGTTGTTGTGCGTCAGTTCAAGAGCTTGCCGGAAATAAACAGTGGCTTCTTCATAGTGAGACTCGCCCTGCTGGTAAAGGCACAAGCCCAGATTGCAAAGCGCCTCCAAATAAAGCGGGTCTATGTTTAGAGCGCGGCGGAAATTGCCTTCGGACTCTTTCAGGCGCCCTTCTTTGAAATAAGTGATACCCAGGCTGTTAAGACACTCGCAGCAATTGCCGTCCAATCTAAGCGCTTCCTGCAAGACGCGGCGAGCCTCTTCGAAATTGCCTTCTCTGCTCATTTTCCCGGCGATGTCGATACGCTGTTCGACTTCCGGAGCGTATCGATGCTTTTGTGCCAGGGCAGGTTGGGCGAGAAAGTAAATTATCAGCAGACAAGTAAGGGTTATAGCGCAGGCGGCGGCTGATTTAGAACCTGTCAGCAAGGCGGAGACTGCTTCGCGCCAATGACTAAACTGCCGCCCTAAAGCGCTAGAGACAAAAACCTCCAAATTTAAAAGCAACGGTGGCCTCATTCACCCTTTCCTTAAACAATACCAATAGCATAATACCTGAACACTTATGAGGATTCTGTTAAGTGCAAAAAGCGGACGATAGAAAGCTATTCACCGGGTGAAAACAGCTGGAGGCAGCCGCCCGCCTGACAGAACGCGATAATTACGCGCGGCGACACAAAAGAAGTGCCCGACGGATTCAGCGTGCTACTATAAAAAATTGGCCAAATTTGGCTTTCTTGCACTTTTTGAGTGCTGAACGCTCGCTGAGCACTGGCTGAGCACTGGCTGAGCACTTAATGAGAAGCGCATGAGCAAAAAAAGAACGCAGAAGCATAAGGAAGAACCCGCAGAAAGAGCCGGCTTTGAGTGTTCTTATTGAAAGTCAGTTACGGAGTCTGGAGTTTGAAGCAGGCGGCAACATCGGGAAATATGGCAACTCAGTCACAAAATACAGGCGATTCTATTTATCCAAATCGTCAGCAGCGTGAAAACGCGCTCGCCAGTGCCCTTCATCAGAGTTTTCTCAATTCGCCGCAATACGCCAAGCTTCTTGCCCGCACAGCCCGGCATTCACAGTCCGAGTTGAACCTGTCCGGACTTTCGGACTCGGCTAAATCGCTTGTCCTTTCCGTTTTGAACCACGAAGTGAAAAGACCGTTCTTCGTCATCGTTCAAGACAATCAAGTAGCCGCGAGATTGAAGCACGAACTTTCCAATTTGAGCCGGTATCAAGTTTATTTCTATCCCTCCTCGGAAGTTTCGCCATACGAGCAGGTATTGAGCAGCCCCGATAACATCGCGCCCCAACTGGAGGTTTTGAACAGAATCATCCAGGGCGGCGAAGAACCATATCTGGTTATCGTGCCGATTAGAGCGCTTGTCCAGCGAGTTTTAGACGCACAGACCCTGCAAGAAAAAAGCTTCTATCTCAAACGCGGCGAGCGAGTCAACCGCGACGATCTGGCTCGCAGGCTGGCAGGGCTTGGTTATGCCAGAGAAAGCCTGGTCACTTTGCGTGGAGAGTTTAGTATCAGGGGCGATATTATAGACATTTATCCGTCCAGCGGATTTCCGATGCGCATAGAGTTGTTCGATGACGAAATCGAATCGATTCGCCAATTCAATATAGACAACCAGCGCTCGGTCGACGAACTTACTCAGGCACTGATACCGCCGCGCTTCTGGATTGTCCTTGACGATACAAAAGAATTCAAAGACGAATTGATAAACAGGCTCAGGCAGTCGGCTGAAGATTCGGCGCAAAAACTCGACGAAGGCTCGCGCGAAACCCTGCTTTCGATTATTGAAAACGACCTGACCGGATTTGCATCAGGGCAATATCCCGAATCTTGCGAATATTATTTTCCCTTTGTCAGCAACCGTTTCGCCACGCTTGCCGACTATCTTCCGGAAAAGTCGCTGGTCTTTTTCGACGAGTGGGATCTGCTCAGTTCTTCCCTTTTGAGCTATGAAGAAAAACTCAATGAAGCCGTAAAAGAGGGAGTTTCTACCGGGCGTCTCTTGCCATTGCCCAGACTTTTGCATTCATCTTTTGAAGAATTGCAATCGCGCATCGGCAATTTTCAAAAGGTGTATTTGTCCAGTTTGCCGGCATTTCCTGACGAGGCCGAGCATGCAGTCGTTCAATTCGATTGCCACCCGATAGAGCGTTTCGGCAATCAAATGCAGGCCGTCGTCGACAAAGTACGCTCGCTGAGACGCAGCGATTATCAAATCGTCATTTCGACCGAACAGCCGCAGCGCATACTTGGACTTTTGCGCGAGTGGGACACCCCGGCCAGATACCTGGGCGCGGAAAGCGATATCAGGCATCACGAGCCGGGCTCGCCTGAAGCGGCAGCGGCAACCGGTAATTTGAATTCACCGGAAAACGCCGGAATTTCCTTTGCGGAAATGGTGGCACGAGGAAAAGCACCGGGCGCGGGCAGCGAAGTTTGGGTGACCAGGCATGGCTTTGTACAAGGGTTTCGCATGGACGATACCATGCTCGTCTCGATTACCGACGCAGAAATGTTTGGGCTCAAGCGCCGCCCCACCGTCTATCGCCGCCAGGTGGCAGAGAAGACCTACGAACGCTTCACCTCGGTTTCCGACCTCAAGGTCGGCGATTATGTCGTGCACATGAAACACGGCATCGGGCAATTCGTCGGCGTGCAACGCATTGCCGTCGACAGCCAGCAGAGAGAATACCTGACTGTTCAATACACAGGCGAAGACAGACTGTATGTGCCAGTCGATCAAATTAATTTGCTCAGCCGCTACCGCGGCGCCGGGGACAGCGCTCCGCGCCTGTCTCGTCTGGGTGGCGCCGAATGGGAGTCTACAAAAAAACGCGTCAAGCGATCGGTCAAACAAGTGGCCGAAGATCTCGTCAACCTTTATGCCATTCGAGCCAAACAGGAAGGCTTCATGTGCATTCCCGACACGCCCTGGCAGTACGAAATGGAAGAGGCATTCCCGTATGAGGAAACGCCCGATCAATGGCAGGCAATACTCGATGTCAAAAACGATCTGGAAGCGAATAAGCCGATGGACAGGCTGATTTGCGGGGACGTTGGATTCGGCAAAACAGAAGTGGCGATTCGCGGAATATTCAAAACCGTCATGTCCGGAAAGCAAGTTGCTGTTCTTGTGCCGACAACGATCCTGGCCCAGCAGCACTACAACAATCTCTGCGACAGGTTCAGCTCTTACCCGATTAGAGTCGGCTTGCTCTCCCGTTTTCGCACAGCAAAAGAACAACGCGAAGTAGTGCAAAAACTGTCCCTGGGCGAATGCGATGTGGTAGTTGGCACACACCGAATGCTGCAAAAAGACATTGCCTTCAAAGATCTCGGATTGCTGATCATTGACGAAGAACAGAGGTTCGGCGTCGGTCACAAAGAAAAATTGAAGCAATTGAGAGTGATGGTCGATGTGTTGACCATGTCGGCTACACCGATTCCCAGAACATTGCACATGGCTCTCTCGGGCGCCCGCGACATGTCTTTGATTCACACGCCGCCTGTCAATCGCCTTCCTATCAAGACCTTTGTCGGCGAGTATAAGCTGCCCCTGGTGCGCACCGCTATATTGCACGAAATGGAAAGGGGCGGACAAATTTTCTTTGTCCACAATCGCATCGAGTCGATCGAGCAAATTGCCTTTGAAGTGAAGCAGCTGGTGCCAGAGGCGCGCATCGTCATCGGGCACGGACAAATGTCGGAGCGTGACCTGGAAAATGTAATGCTCGATTTTGCAGCGCACCAATTCGACGTACTTGTTTGCACGACAATTATCGAATCCGGACTGGATATCCCCAACGTCAACACGATTATCGTGAATGAAGCGGACAAATTCGGTCTTGCTCAGCTCTATCAATTGCGCGGTCGGGTCGGGCGCTCCGACGTGCAAGCATACGCCTATTGCCTGTGCCGCCCGCAGAAAGTGCTCACCGAAACCGCACAAAGCAGGCTCAAAGCAATCCGCGAATTCACATCACTGGGCTCCGGTTATCAGATCGCTTTGCGCGACATGGAGATAAGAGGAGTGGGCAACATTCTCGGCGCCGAACAACACGGTCATATGATTTCTGTCGGCTTTGAGCTGTATTGCAAACTTCTGGAGGAATCAGTGGCCGAACTCAAAGGTCAAAGCGTCTCTTCAGATGCGGACGCAACAATTGATATCAACGTTTCAGCCTTCATTCCTGAAACCTACGTACCTGATTCAGATCAGCGCTTGATCGAGTACAAGAGACTGGCAGACGTTAAAACCGACAGAGACTTAGGCATTCTCAAAGAAGAATGGAAAGACCGCTTCGGCAAGGCTCCGGAAGAAGTCGACAACCTGGCCAAAGTGGTCAGATTGCGCCTGCTGGCTGCCAAGTCTCAAGTTTCGGCAATCAAACCGGACGGTATGTGTCTCAAACTCTCCGTCTCCTTCCGCTTAAATGAATGGATGCCGATCCAGAGCCGCTTGCCGAAACATCTGGCCAGCCGGACAACATACAAACCAGGGCAAGCGGGCGGAATCGGTCCGGCGCCATGTATTTTGGTACGCTCGCAGGGGCTCTCTGCCGTGGAGCAATTGGATTTGCTTGAAGAGCTGCTTGGTGCTATGGTTCTAACCTCAGTCGCCAATGCAAAATGATTTTTGTACTAACAGGAAAAAGGGGCACTCAACCGCAGTATGAAGAGACAATTAGCATTATCGCTGGCGCTTCTGTCCGTCGTTTCCTTGCAAGCTTGCACTAAAACCGACCCGGACACCGCCACCACAGGCGACACCACCGTCAAGGCCGAAGACAAGGGCCCAGAAGCTAGCAAGGAAACTGGCAAAGAACCAGCCAAGGCAAGCGCCGCATCAGAGCAAAAGCCGGTCATGGACTTACCTCAGGTAGCCGACGCCATGAAAGTGATTAAGGTCAAACCGCTCGGTGATGAAGTCGTCATCTGCTACGTCGAAGGTCAGCCCATTACCATGGGCACCTACCGACGCCAATTGAAAACCAATCTGCAGAAGTTTCAAGACACGATGGCCCTTGATCCGGGCGTGATCAGACCCTACCTGGCTGAAGCCCGCCGTCGCGGCATGACTCTCAACCAGGTTGAAAAAGCAAAACTTGTCGAAGCAGCAAAAGTTGCCCGCGGAACTACGCCGGAGAAATTCAGAGAATTTCTCAAAAGCGGCAATATGACCGAGGCCGATTTCGATAAATTGATCCTCGATGAGGCTCTGGCCAACAAAATGTTCCGCACCCTTCAGGAAGAAGGACTTTTGGATTCGCTTGTCGATCACGAACTTTTTCTGGCAGAAGCGCGTGCCCGCGGTTATTCTCAAAAAGCCTTCAACAATTACATGGAGCTGAAAGACTCCGAAGTTTATCCCAGAGCCCTCAAACAATCGGGTTTGTCGCCCGAACTTTATCGCGACGACATCGTCAACAACTTCATGGTAGTGATGGCTCAAGACAAAATCATCACCGATGCCCCCGTCACAGACGCGACAGCAAGAAAGTTTTTCGATGAAAACAAAGACAAATTCAAACACGGCGAGCGCATTCGCTTGAGCCAGATAATCATTGCCGCCCCTGAAGAAAACGTCGGCAATCTTGAAGGCATAAAGAGTCAAATTGTTCGCCTCAAACCAAATATCAGCCCGACAGAGCTCGATGAAGCGATGAAGGCAAAGAAAACCGAGCTTGCAAATAAAGCCGAGAGCATCTTAAAACGCGCCCAAAAGGGCGAAGACTTTAAGTTGTTGGCAAACGAAAACACCGACGATCTTCAAGCTCGCACAGCAAAAACCGGTGGAGATGCCGGTTATGTAGAAGTAAGCATGCTGACGCCCGCCGTCAGACAGGTGGTTGAGAATCTGAAGCCCGGCGAAGTAGCAGGAAAAGTAATTCCTATCGAAATCGGATACGTGGTAACAAAAGTGACAGAGCGTCAGCCAGCCGGTCCATTCACGTACGCGGAAGTCAAGGATTTTATTATGCAAAAGCTGAGGGAGCCTAACGCTAAAGCGGCTCTCGATCGATGGGTCAATGCCAGACGCAAGAACGCTAAAATCGAACTTTCACAGGCAATGCGCTCAGAGCTCAAGGACAGCAAGCTATTCAAATCAGAAAGCGCGGCCGTTCCATAAAATCAGATGCTCAATGGGCGCAATAGCGCCACTGCATTTGATACTAAGAATGCTGTCGGGCGAAGACAAAAGTGGTTGTCCTGACAAGGGTTCACCCAATCTAAAGTGAGAATTGGTTTTGATACCTTACCCGCCTTAAACGGCGAGGCTTAAAGCACCATTGCTGGTAAGATCTGGGTCAGGTATTTTTTATCTCTTGGAAATTTGGTCAGATATGGTCAACGAGACTTGGGAGAATTTAAAACGGCAAGGCCAGAAGGCTTTCAAAGCACAGGATTATGAAGAGTGCTTGCAATGCTGGACTTCCGCCCTTGAAGAGGCGATGAAGTCCGGGCCAGACAATCTGAGAATCGCGACCAGTTGCGTGGACCTCGGACAGCTTTACATCCACACCAACAGGCACGAAGAAGCCGAGTCGCTTTTGAGCAGAGCTCTCAAAATCCGTGAGGCGCAGCAAGGAGCAGAGCACCTGCACGTCGCAGAATGTCTCTCCCTGTTGGCTCGCACCCATCTGGCCCAGGGAAAAGTCGAGCATGCCGAGGATCTTCTCAAGCGCACGCTCAGTATCCGCGAAAAGGCACTCGGTCATGATCACCCGAAAGCAGGCGAAAGCCGCCGTGCACTGGGCAATTACTATTCTTTGATCGGGCGTTTTCCAGAAGCCGAACCGATTCTGCGCGAATCTCTCACCCTCAAGGAAAGCCCTCTGGCGCCTGACAACCTCGAGGTAGCGGATAGCTTGAAGACTTTCGCCCGGGTATTGAGAAAGCTTGGAGAATACGAAGAAGCCACGCAATACTACGAAAGAGCCTTAGACATCAAAGAGAAAGTGCTGGGCGCCGATCACCTGGACGTAGCCGAAGGGCTGCGCAGCCTTGCCAACAATTATTCCTACATGGGCGACTATGACCGCGCGGAGCCATTGCACAAGCGCTCGCTTGAAATATTCGAGAAAAATCTCGGCTCCGATCACCCTGAAGTTGCAACCGGTTTGCACAATCTGGCCGTCCTCTACCATCGCACCAACAAATTCAGCCAAGCAGAGCCGCTCTTCATTCGCGCTCTGCAATTGTTCTCGTCCGTGCTGGGCACCGAGCACCCTGAGGTGGCTACCACGCTTGTTTCAATGTCGTTGTTCTATGAATCGAAGGGTCGTATGGAAAAAGCGGAATCCCTGTCCCGGCAAGCCCTGGGCATTTACGAGAAAAACTTCGGCACCGACCACGTCAATGTCGGCATGAGCCTGCGCAATCTGGCCAATATTTGCAAAACCCAGGGGCGCGTGTCGGAAGCAGAAGATCTGCAGGCGCGCGCCGACCAGATTTTAGGGGCAGCACGCCACTAGTACGGCGATTGCGAATTAACCTGCGCTCGATGGGCGGCGCCATGGGGCGTCCGGGCTGGATCCGATAGAAGGGCATCGCCCCTGTGCCCAGCCCCTGCAGTCGCGTGTTATTTAGGAAACACATACTAGCTTTTATTGAACGAACGGATTTTCGCGCTTTTCCGACCAGATGTCGGTGTTCGGCCCATGTCCGGGAATTACTCTGGTCGAATCGTCGAGTGTGAAAAGACGCTCAGAAATCGATTTGATGATCTCATCGAAAGAGCCGCCCCAGAGGTCGGTTCTGCCGATCGAGCGCTGAAATAGCGTGTCGCCTGATAGCAATGTGCTTTCTTTTTCTTTGACCGAAAAACACAAGCTGCCGGGAGTGTGACCCGGTGTGTGGATAACGGAAAGGGTGAGATTACCGACTTTCACTTCTTCTTCATCCTGCAAATAGTGATCGATGGGCAATGTATCTGTGGCTTTGAATCCGAACAGGCCACACTGTTTTTGCAGGTTGTCGTAAAGCCACTGGTCGCCTTCGTGCAAGCAAATCTTTGCTGAAGTTTTTTCTTTCATTTCTCTAGAGCCAAGAATATGATCGAAGTGAGCATGAGTGTGAAGCAGGTATTTGACCGTCAATCCCTGTTTGTTCAAACGGGCAATGATCTTATCCACGTCGCCGCCCGGATCGACAACAATCGCTTCTTTCGTCTCCGGGCACGCGATTATCGAGCAGTTGCACTGCAACGGTCCGGCTGGAAACGTTTCAATTATCATTCGAAAAGTTCGCTGACGGATGAATCATCGTGGATACGAGCGATCGCTTCACCAAGCAATTTCGCTACGCTGACCTGAATGATTTTCTTGGAGATTTTTGCCGGGTCGTGCGGGATGGAATTGGTGACGATCAGCTTTTCAATGCAAGAGTCTTCCAGGCGCTTATTGGCCGGTCCAGACAAAACTGCGTGAGTGGAGCAAGCAATAATCGACTTGGCGCCTTCTCTTCTCAAAAGCTCTGCCCCTTTGACCAGTGTTCCGGCAGTGTCGACCATATCGTCGACCATAATTGCCACTTTGCCTTTGACGTCGCCAACCAGGCTGAGAGATTCAGCTTCATTATGTTTAGTGCGGCGTTTGTCGATGATAGCCAGTGGAGAATCGTTCAATTTCTTGGCGAAAGCTCTGGCTCTGGCCACGCCGCCTACGTCGGGGCTGACCAGAACGACATCCTTGAGATTGAGCGAATTCATGTAATCGATGAGCACCGGACTGCCATAAAGGTGATCGACCAGAATGTTGAAAAAACCCATTATTTGCGGCGCATGCAGATCGAGGGCAACTACACGGTCGGCACCGGCAGTGGTTAGGATGTCCGCTACCAGCTTGGCGGTAATCGCTTCGCGTCCGGCAGCCTTTCTGTCTTGTCTGGCATAACCGAAATAAGGCATTACGACAGTGATTCTGCCTGCCGATGCTCTTTTCAGCGCATCCAGCATGATCAACAATTCCATCAGATTTTCATTGACCGGTGAGCAAGTCGATTGCACAACGAAGCAGTCGACGCCCCGCACGCTCTCCTGGAGCTGCACGTAAATCTCACCGTCTGAAAACGGTTGAATCTTGACCGGTGAAACAGAAAGTTCCAGATAATCCGCGACTTCTTTTGCCAGATCAGGATTGGCAGTGCCTGAGAGAATCTTCAGGTCGAAGTGTCCACTAGTCTCCTGGGCTCTACTCACGCCCACTGAAAGACTGGCTCTGTTTCGTATCTGAGCAACCAAGAGTGTCCCCTCCAATCCGCATGCTTCATAGGGCAGAACTGCATTCTAATTTTAAAGAAGAAAAGGGGATTAGGAAAGGCGATAAGCAAATGTTTACCCTTCATACAAATGGCAATTCGCCGCTTCTGCTGCGGGTTATAGCCCCTTCTAGCATGCACTTAATATGGAGATATGTAAGGCCACCCTGCAAAAAGGCGGCATATGGTTCGCGCAATGGCCCGTCAGCAGACAGCTCTATGGTCGAGCCTTCGACAAAGGTACCACCAGCCATCACAACCTGATCCTCATATCCCGGCATGCCGGCAGGCTCCGGGGCCACGTGCGCGTTGACGGGTGAAAAGTATTGAATGGCCCGGCAGAAGTTGACGAGCTTTTGCCGGTCGCCGAATTTGATGGACTGAATGATATCGAATCGACGATTCTTGGGCGCCGGCTTCACTTCCAGTCCCAGGTCGCTGAAAACTACAGCCGCAAGCATGGCCCCTTTCACGGCAGAGGCGACTACAGAGGGTGCCAGAAACAAACCCTGGAAAAGCAGCCGGTTTTGATTGAAGCTGACACCCTGATGCCCACCAATGCCCGGGGCGGTAAGGCGAAACAACGCCTGCTCAATCAATTCCTGGCGCCCGGCTATGTAGCCGCCGGAAATTGCCAGACCACCTCCTGGATTCTTGATCAAGGAGCCGGCGATGATATCGGCTCCGTGGCTTGTAGGCTCCGTGGTCTCGACGAATTCTCCATAGCAATTATCTACCATGACCAAAACTTGGGGATTGGCAACCTTGACAAGCGCAATCATCTTGCCGATTTCGTCATTGGAAAGGGTGCTGCGGTCAAATGAATATCCGCATGATTTCTGGATGGTCACAAGCCTGGTGGGAGGCTCGAGCAGCTTTTGAAGTTGGAGAATCTTGGCGGCAGCAACCCGTGCATCGAGGCCCGAGGCATGATATTCGGAAACATTGAGCCAAACCGGCTCGATATCTATTTGTTCGTAGAGAACCCCGAGCTCCTTAAGTGACCCCCTACCATCTCCGGCCATGCCTATCACTTGCTGGAGAGTGTCATAAGGCGTGCCTGTCATGCTGACAAGGCGATCACCGGGCTTCAAACATCCATAGAGACAAAGAGCCAGGGCATGCGTTCCGGAAACGATTTGCATGCGCACTGCCGCAGCCGGTGCGCCGAATACTTGAGCAAAAATGGCGTCGAGAGCCTCTCTTCCGGCATCGTCAATGCCGTAGCCTGTGTGCTCGGCAAAATGTTCTTCTGTCAGCTTGTGGTCACGAAATGCGTCGAGAACTTTTCTTTGATTGGTAAGCGCCGTCTCGTCGACAAATTCAAACTGGTCGGCAAGCGATTTTTCCGCCTGGCGAATCAAATCTCTTGTGGCTTTGTCGACTGTGCCGGTCGGCATTTGACACCCGCTCTAGCATGCCTGGTTATCTTAGCCTCTGTTTGCGCCTTTGCCTGTTTTTCTCTGAATTTGAATAAACAAGTGTGAATTTCGGTGGGAATTGAACTTTTTTTCCGACGCCGACGTCTATTAACTCGTCGCCACAATTATTGCCATCTACTTTTCGACCGCCTGAACAGGAGGTGATTTCGTGCAAGCTTTTCTCGACGTCATGTCGCTTGCTCTCTGCCAGGAGAAATGTCGCGCCTGCCGGGAAGATTTGAAAATCGATCTGGTTGGTTTTCTAAGCAGTCCTAAACATTGGAAGCAAGTCAACCGCTCGACTCTGTGCAACAGCTGTTTTTTCAAACTAGAGCTCGAGCCGTCCAGTTTAAGGATCGTCAACAACCAAGGCATGGCACCACTAATAGTGGCTTCTCGCTTACCTTATGCGGGCCCCTTGAAAAAGATCATCTATCATTTGAAATATGATGACGACCGGCTTGTGGTCGAAGATCTCTCGCTGTTTCTCAGCCAGGCGCTTCAAGATCTCGGCAAAATGGTCAGGGTAAACGACTGCATACTGGTGCCTGTTCCATTGCACTGGAAAAGGAAAATCAAGCGAGGCTTCAATCAAGCTGAGCTTCTAGCGAATCGCGTCGCCTACAGGCACGACATACGAATCGACACCCGCCTTCTGGCCAGAACGCGTCCCACAGCCACCCAACACCAATTGGGCAAGGAGGATAGAAAACTCAACGTTGAGGGCGCTTTTCAAGCACAACGCAAATATGCAGAAGGCGCGCATGTGATTCTGGTCGATGACCTGCTCACGTCAGGCGCCACGCTTTCATCGTGCGCGAGCACTCTTACGGACAACGGCGCCTTAAGCGTCAGCGCCATAACATTGGCCTACGCGCAGGTAAGCAAAGGAGGAAAAACAGAGAAAGTGCGAAATCTCGAAACAACTTCAATTGAAAAACTAGATTGAATCAGCAAAGGCCTTAATGGTTTCTTCAATGTCTTTGCTTGAATGCACTGTGGAAACAAAGGCGGCTTCAAACTGGGAAGGCGGCCAGTAGATGCCCTTCTCCGCCAGTTTGCGCCAGACTTTTGCAAATTTTTCCGTGTCGCATTTCTTGGCGGCTTCGAAATCCACAACCTCCTTATCTGTGAAAAACACAGTAATCATGCCGGTTATGTGAGCAACCTTCATGCCGCCTTTCTTGTCCGCCAACTCCTTCAAACCGGTGGCCAGCAATTCGGTTTTGTTGTTGAGCTTCACATAGGTCTCAGCCTGCTGCAGCATTTTGAGCTGCGCAATTCCTGCAGCCATCGCCAGAGGATTGCCGGAAAGCGTGCCGGCCTGATAAACAGAACCCTTGGGGGCAATCATTTCCATGATGTCTTTGCGGCCGCCATATGCACCTACAGGAAGACCTCCGCCGATGATTTTTCCCAGAGTGGTGAGATCGGGCTTGATGTCAAAACGAGCCTGAGCGCCACCTAAAGCGACTCTAAAACCGGTCATCACCTCATCAAAGATGAGCAGTGCTCCGTCCTTTTCCGTGACTTCTCTCAGTGCCTGCAGGAATCCGTCCTTGGGAATAATCAATCCGGCATTGCCTACAACCGGCTCGAGAATGACAGCGGCAATTTCTTTGCTGTGTTCTTTGAACGCTTTTTTTACTGCATCGAGATCGTTGAAGGGTATCGTCACCGTCAGTTTTGTAGCTTCTTCCGGCACCCCTGGGCAGCTGCTGATGCCGAGAGTGGCCAATCCCGATCCGGCTTTTGCCAGAAATGAATCGGCATGTCCGTGATAGCAGCCTTCAAACTTCAAGATCATGTCGCGCTTCGTAAACGCTCTTGCCAGCCGAATTGCCGACATCGTCGCTTCGGTTCCGGAATTGACCATGCGCACCATCTCAATGGAAGGCACCAGATGACAGATCAATTCCGCCATCTCGACTTCTTGCCGGCAGGGAGCACCAAAGCTCGTGCCGTGCGCAAGCGTGCTTTCGATCGCTTCCAAAACTCTGGGATGGCAGTGGCCGAGAACCATGGGGCCCCAGGAGCCGACATAATCGATATAACGATTGCCATCAACATCAGTTAGATAAGGACCGTCTGCTCGATCGAAATAAATCGGGGAGGCGCCCACCGCTTTTAACGCACGGACCGGTGAATTGACTCCGCCGGGAATAACGGCTTCGGCTCTTTCAGCCAGTTGCTTGGAACGGCTTGCCAGTAATGTTGTGGACATGATCGTGCCTCAATGCATTGAGTGTGAATACCAGCCCTAGGCTTTGGCTCCCTCTTTGTTTTCTGTGTATGCGCTCATTACCCTTTCTATTGCCGATTCGACAAGTTTCGCCGCTTTTTCGCCGGCATTGAATTGACGCATCTTTCCTTCTTCATCGAAAAGATAGAAGGCGGGGACATACTTATTTTCAAAACCGTCAGTGATCTCGTGCCAGTTGTCGACAACACAAGGTTGTTTCACTTCATACTCGGTTATAGCTTCTTTTACAGCATCGATGTTGGTATCCGATTCCTGCCTGGGCATGTGAACGGATACTATCTTCAAGCCTTTGCTTCCGTATTTGTCCAACCAGCCTGAGATCTCAGGTAGAGACTCTTTGCAAATTCCGCAGCTGATCGCCCAAAAATGAATGAGAACTGGTGCTCCTTTCAGGTCATCGTTTTTCATCGGCGCGCTGTTGAACCACTCAGTTCCTCCTTCAATCGAAGGCAGGGCGGCGTCCATACGAAGTGGCATCAGAACCTCCTTTAGGTCTTAGCTTCTGGCCGGACTCATGCCGACAAGTGACAACCCTTGACGCACAACGGCAAATTGATCCGGCGTCCAGCGAAAGAAGATTATTGTATCGCCCCCACAGCTTATGTCGTGCCTAATTTAACTGTTGCGAAGCCCATCCAGGAAAATCGGTTTTTGATGACTCGGAGTTTGAAGTTACGCGTGTTTCAAAGTTGAGCGGCGGAAAGTTTTCCTTCACAAAAACGGTTGCGTTAAAGGTCTCTGCTCACGACAACTTACCGCCTCAGCTCTGAAACGAACCAATAACCCCTGACAGAAACAGACCGCACCTGATGGCACGGTCTGTAAAATTTCAACTCGCCGAAATTAAACGGTGAGAGGCTTCTGACCAGGCTTCCAGTCGGCCTGGCAAAGTCCGCCGGTCTTCAGTGCTTCAAGAACTCTCAAAGTTTCGTCAACCGAACGCCCGATGTTGAGGCTGTGGACAACTTGATACTGGAGGTTGCCATCCGGATCGACTATGAACAGACCACGCAATGCGATGCCTTTGTCTTCCATCAACACGCCAAAGTCGCGGCTGACGTCTTTGGTGATGTCGGAAGCCAATACGAATTTGATCGGTCCCAGTCCGCCCTTGTCTTCGGAGGTCTGGATCCAGGCACGGTGGCTGTACACGCTGTCTGTTGAGATAGCAAGAATTTCAGCACCGGCTTTCTTGAACTCGTCGTATCTCTTATCGAACGCTGTGATTTCGGTCGGGCAAACGAACGTGAAATCCAGCGGGTAGAAGAAAACAATCAACCATTTGCCTTTGTAATCGGCCAGGCGTACGTTCTCTTTGAGACCTTTCATGTCCTTGGTCGAAGGCATATCAAAGTCAGGAGCTCTTTTTCCAACTTGCAACATAGACGCAATCACTCCAAAAAAGCTTGGGAATCAGTCCGGCAATTCTATTAGCATCTGCCAGCATCCTTAAAATGTTTAATGGAAATTGCACAATTATTGATGCAAGTTAAAGTCATTTGCTGCCTCAGGCAATCATTTCTTGGCTGGGGCGCGCCTGGAGGCGGCTTCTGTCTCCAGCTCTTGCCAATCGGAAAGTTCGCGCTGGAGGCGGTTTTCGGCGACGTACTTAAGTATGAGGGGACTCTTGGGGTTCCAGCCAATCGTCAGAAGATGCCGCAGGTGCTCCTGTGGTGTTGAACCGTACTTGCTTCTGCCCAGTTCGGCTTCGTTTCCTTCACTCACAATCGCATCCTCTTCAGTCTCAGAAGTTTAGCGTCACAGTCCGACTCAGCGCTGGTGAAATGCCTTTCATGAT
>JADZFV010000255.1 GCA_020854255.1 Candidatus Melainabacteria bacterium
CCGCAAAAAAGCTGGCGTCGCACCTGCCAAAATAATCAACCACCAAACAGGAAACCCGGCAGCACGTGAACATAGAGAGCGACAAGAACGAGCCAAAGACCAAGACAAGCGTAAAAAACGTGCTTGCTTCAGTGAAGCTCACGATTTTTCTGATGTCGCTTACGGCATTGACGGTGCTTGCCGGCGCCTGGTGTCCGCAAGAATCTGCAAGCGGCAAAGAAAAAGTTGTCGAGCAATTCGGCCCTGACGCAGCCTCTTTGCTTTCGCAGCTTGGAATAACGGACATCTATCACAGCCCCTGGTTCCTCTCGCTCATCGCCATGCTCACGCTCAACATGATTGCTTGCAGCTTCATGAGAGTTTTTCCGCGTGTAAAATTGCTCAGCAAGCCTCTTCCATTTCTGGCCGGCAAAGACATCGGAAAGTTTCCGGTGAATGCTTCGGTTGTTCTCGCCAAAGAAGAAAAATCAGCACTGGCGTCCGTTGCGCTCAAGCTTGCATCAAAAGGATTCAAGGTCTCCACCAGCGAAGAAAAGCTGCTGGCCGAATACGGAAAATATGGACGGCTGGCGGCAACCGTCACTCATATCGGACTTTTAACACTGCTTGTCGGTGTGACCATCACATCCTGGACAGGTTTTTCAGGGTTCCAGCCGGTGCTTCTCAATTCGCACCTGGACTTTCACGAGTCAGAACATTCAAAACTCTGGGTGGGCAAATTGCCAGATTGGACCGTGCGAGTCGATGCGACTCGGCGCGAAGATCATCCAACCGGTGAGCCAAAGCAGTGGTTTTCAAAACTTACCGTCCTTGGCAAAGACGGCAAGGAGTTAGTGACACAAGAGATTTCAGTCAACACCCCCCTATCCTATAAAGGCGTAGACATCTACCAGTCAAGCTGGGGACTCGATCACATCGTCTTGAATTTCAACGGCAATGAAAGACGCCTGGACCTTCGCCCCATGGGCAAACTCTATGCTGCGTTTTTGCCTTTAGATAAAGACACTATGATGCTGTTTTCCGTCCGCTGCGACGGTTCGCCAATCAAAGTTTTTGCAAAACGCCCGGACTGGGAAGCTCCGCGCATAATCTCCGAAATCTCCAAAGACAAGCCAGCCAAGCTCGGGCCTGTCAGCATTATGCTCGTCAAAACAATGCCGGTGACTGGTCTGCAATACAAATGCGACCCGGGACTGCCCGTCACTTACGCCGCCTTCGCATTTATCATCATCGGTGTTTTGATGGCGGCAATCCCGCACAGGCATGTGTGGGTTAGTTTGGAAACAGCCAGCCCGGCAGCTAAACCCAGTGGAGATGGAAGTGACGAAATTGCAACCGGCATGCAGAGCGCTGAAAAAGGCAATCAGAAAGTTCTCTACTTCGGTGGGCGCTCCGTCAAAGCCAAAGTCGGATTCGAGAGATTGGTCAAAGATTTGGAAAGACAGATTGCCGCCGAGTTTGGCGAATCAAATATCGTTCCAGTTTTAAAAACTCATATAGATGTAGAGTCAGATTCGCAAAAACAAGTCAATCCTGAGAAAGCAGGCTCTAAGAAAGAACAAGTGCTGGCCGGCACAGCCAGCGGTGCAGGCAACACAGAAAATGCCCAAGGAGAGAGTTGATGTCCGAAATGCAGATGGCACTTACAAACACGGCAGGTATTACTTCGGTGATGTCCTTCTGGGTTTTTGCCGCCGCGAACGGGTTCAAGAACCGCAAAAACCTGCTCGTCAAAATTGGCTCAGGGACGCTGATTTTGGCATTCACCAGTTTGACGGCAGCGATCATCATTCGAGGAATCGATGCACAGAGATTCCCGCTGGCCAATTTGTATGAATCACTGCTCTGGTTCGCGTGGGCGACAATGGGCGGCTATCTATTGCTCGCAAAAGCCTACGGGGTGCGGCAATTGGGTTGGCTGGCCAGTCTAACCGCGCTGCTTATGTTCCTTTACGGCAGCTGGCTTCCGCAATCTCAACATGATATTCAGCCACTGGTTCCGGCTCTGGTCAGTTATTGGCGCTGGATACATGTGCCGCCGCTGATCATTTCTTATGCGTTGTTTTTCCTGGGTGGATTGTCCGGTTTTATTCAGCTCTACCAGGCCGGCCGCATCCCCAGCCTGGTAAGCGCCGCCATTACTGTGGTTCTCGCCCTATCAGCGGTCGTCCTCGGTACTTTCACCAGCGTTGACACAGCCTGGCTGCAGATACTTTTCGCCGGTGCCAGCCTTGTCGGCTCGGTTATTTCTTTTAGACTGCTACAACACATAGATAAAACTCGCGGCGATTTGCGGTCGGCAGAAATCTATGACGACGTCAGTTATCGCTGTATCGCAATCGGAATGCCTGCCTTGACTTTCGGGATAATCACCGGCGGTTTATGGGCGAACCATGCCTGGGGTACATACTGGTCGTGGGACCCGAAAGAGTCAATGGCGCTGGTAACCTGGCTCAGTTATGCGGCATACATCCATTTGAGGGTGCACCGAGAGTGCTCCGCAGAGAAGCTGGCTCTGGTTTCCATAGTCGGATTACTGTTAACACTTATGACTTTCCTGGGCTTCAATTCTTTAGGCCTGGGAGGGCTTCACAGCTACGGTAAATTCAAATAAAGCCCGATTTTTGTTAAAAGACCGATCCTACTTGAGATCTAGGGATAACCCACTTTTCAAGAAGTGGGTCGGAACATTTTAATAGAAGTACCGTCTCAAACTTTGGTGGGTGGTGGGACAGGTAAATAGATACGCGACTGCCCCACAGGCGGGGCATTTGCATCCCTACATATTGTTGAGATCCGCAAGCCGGACCTCGTTGTATTACCGTACAGCGGCTAAAGCCGTCAGGAAAATGATCAGGAAGTACGCTCCATCTATCGATGAATACACTCTCGACGACCTAGTGCCGGGATACTCAGCAGCATTCAATACGGATGATGAAGTAGATCTTGGTGCCGTTAGCGACGACAGTGACGACGACGCGTCAGGATACGCGCCGATTGGACGCCGCGCCGCAGGAACGTCCGAGGACCCCGTTCAATTCTATCTGCGCTCGATCGGACGAATCAAGCTATTGACCGCCTCCGAAGAGATCGAACTGGCCAGACGTATCGCCGGAGGCGACATGCTGGCTAAAAAGCGGCTGGTGCAAGCCAATCTCAGGCTGGTCGTGTCTGTAGCTAAAAAGTATCAAGGTCGTGGTCTTCCGTTCCTTGATCTGATTCAAGAGGGCAACCTCGGTCTGATTCGTGCCGCTGAGAAATTCGATGCGGAGCGAGGCTACAAGTTCTCGACCTATGCAACCTGGTGGATCCGACAGGGTATCACTCGCGCCATCGCCGATAAATCGCGCACAATCCGTGTGCCGGTCCACATGGTCGAGACAATCAATAACCTGAGAAAAGTCACTCGCAAGCTCTCACAAGAGATGGGTCGCAGACCAAATCTTGAGGATCTGGCCAAGGGAATGGGCGTGACCGTAGTGAAGATCAAAGAGATCCTGGCCGCCAACCGCTCACCACTGTCGCTCGATACTCCGTACGGAGAGGACGATGACAACTCACTTTCAGAGATTGTCGAGGACGAGAATTCCTCTCGCCCTGAGGATTCGACTGAGGCCAGTCTGATGTCTAACGACATCCGTGGCGTACTGTCTATGCTCACCCCGCGCGAGCGTGAGGTCCTGATCCTGAGATTTGGGCTGAATGACGGCAAGCAACGCACGCTTGAGCAAGTCGGAAAGCTAGTGGGAATTACCCGCGAGCGCACGCGACAAATTGAGCTGAAGGCTCTGAGAGCTCTTCGCCAAAGCAACGTAACGCTGAAGCTGAAAGAGTATCTGTAGGGATCTTCTATAAAGATCTTCTCTAAGCCGAACAACAAAACATAAATGTCAGGGGCGGTGTCTTCTGGAATCCGCGTTATAGATCATGCGACCTGTCGTTTGATATCAAACGCGAATCTCCTGGATGATGCCGTCCTTGACAAGAATCTCGCCGCCTTCTAAGCGCTGGAAGATGTTCTCTCCAACACGGACTTCGACGGGATTTTCCACCGTAAACTGAGTGACTACACTGCCTACCGGCAATTCTGTTAGCGCCTGGCTTTGTCCTTGCATCTCCTCTTTATACTGGAGAAGCCGCATCTTCTCAGCCTCGATCTGCTGTCTGATTGTCTCGATTTGCACGCGCGCATCGCCAGTTACGGCCCCGCCGCTGCGTTTTTCGATGTCTGCAATGGCGCGCTTGCCTTTGAATTCCAACTGTTGCAATTCCGCGTCGATTTGTTGAAGGTTTCGCGCTATTTCGCCGCCGACCTGGCCCTTGAAGTTCTCCGTGACGATCGCTCTTACGGCAATCTGTCTCACGAGTTGAATGGTTTCAACCATCTAACTAAGCCTCCTTACCAAGCTTGCCAGCAGAGGTGTGCAATGGGCGCATGCAATGCGCCGCTACTAGCCGATAACTACTAATTGCGTCAATAGCACCTTTAGATTCTAGCAGACCCGTATCTGCGGTGTGCGAAAGCCGTAGTCAAGCGACTTCACATCATTCAAAGAAAATTACGTGTATATACAGATGTCAACACTCAAAGCAAAACCGCAGCGCCAAACGTGATACTACCTGTAGTGCTGCCATCAGGATAAATCGCAATGCAAAAACTATCGATCAGATCGCGCAATTATCTGCGTTTCAATAATCAAAACGTGATGTCCAAACCTCCCTCATGTTGGTGAGCGTCTTCTTATTAGAGTTGGCGCACGATTGGCTTTAGTATGGAGTCAATACGCCATGAGGGAAATTGCCCTTGAGCAAGAGCAGCAGTGAAAAAATCACCTTTGAATTAACGCGCGCATATCCGATTGGATGCACGCTCAACTCAATTTATGGCGTCACCGGTATCATCTGCTCCACCGGCAGATACAACCTGTACAAAGCCCGAGACCGTCGCGCCGGGCGCACTGTCACTATCAAGGAATTGACCCGGGCGAAAATCTCGAAGGAAGCCCAGGCTGACCTCTTCCAGTCGGAAATTCGAGCTTTCAACAGGGTCCGGCATAGTAATCTCCCGTTAATGCTTGATCATTTTTCCGACCGCGGTAATTTGTACATTGTTTTCGAACATGCTACAGGCATGTGCCTGGGAGAAATGCTTTCTGCCGAGGGTCCACTTCCGGCTGAAATGGTTTTTCCAATATTTCTGGAAATTGCCGATGCTTTGTCGGCCAGCCATGAAGCCGGCGTCGTGCACAATGAGTTGACGCCCTCTTCGATTTTCTTGCTGGGTGACAACGATTCCGCTCAACTGGCAAAACTTACAGACTTTGGCGGCGCCACGATTAAAGACGACGCCGTCAAAACCCATGCGCGCAAAACCTTCCGTCCCGAATATGCCAGTCCGGAAGCATTGAGAGGAGAGGAGACGGACGAACGCTCCGACATCTACAGCATAGGGGTTGTGCTTTACACGACATTAACGGGACGCCTTCCTTTTTCATGCGGGGACGTCAACGAGCTAATCGAAAATCAAATGAAAGGGCTGCCTCGTCGCTTCAAGGAAGCAGCGCCGGAATTGGATATTCCCTTCCATGTAGAAGCGACCGTATTCAAATGCCTCGCCAAAGACAAAGAAGATCGTTTTCAATCCGCCAAAGTGCTGGCTAAGTGGTTGCGCTCGTGGAGGCATGCATCACAACCGGTTGAAGCGGAGCCTGAGCGTGCAGTCCCGCCCGTTCAAAAATCGTACACCATTGCAGACTTGAACAGCATCGGCGCACCCAAAATTACTGCAGATTCAGCAATCAAAGCCGTTGCCGAGATTGAGCCGCCACCGACCATCGTGTTGCCTGATACGGCAAAACCTTCTCCCTCTGGGGCTGCGCAATTAAAGGCTCCCGCACGCAAAGCAAAGACGGAGTCATCTTTAGGAGAAAAAACGAACCTGGAAGCCGCTGAACGCGCTCAGGCAAAAGCTAAGGCAAAGCAGGAAGCACGTGAAATCGCCCAACGCAAAGAAATGGGGAAAGCTGCCGAAAAATTGCAGGAGCGCCCCTTCAAAAGACGCGAATTTCCTATCTATCTTCTCGCCGCCGTCATGGTCGGTGCAATCGGATTCGTTGCCACAGTCAACATTCGCCACGCTATGAACGCTAAAGAAGCTGAGCGGGAGGCATTTACTCTCAAAGAGCGCCTGCCGGAAATTTCCAGACGCCTGCTTGCAGCAAAAGAGAGCGCGGCAACTGAGGAATCAAAGCCGGCAGAATCAAAAGGCTCAAGCGGATCTGCTGCATTCCGTGGATACGCTGAATCTTCAGGTGCAAACGCTGTAAATCAAGAAGCGCCGGAAGTCCCGGTCAAGCCAGGGGAGCCGGTTCAATTCGAGGGTGAGCCACCCTATAAACCACAGTCCGTAAAATCAACAGAAAGCCACGAGCCGAGACGCAGAAAGGCCTATCAAACTTCATACAGCTTCATTCAATAAGCTAGTTTCGGTTGATCATATCCTGAGCATCTCGCTTCCGTTGGCCGCTGCCGGCTGGAACTTCCACATATTGCTCCAGGTTGCGCCTCGGCTTTTTCTTCACGACAGGAACACTGGCACTGTTTTTCTGCCCTTGAGCAGCGGAAGAATTTGCGCCAGTTGCTGGTGACGAACCGGCAGCCGCCGGTGTTGTGACCGTTGTCGGTGTTTTCCCAGGTGCAGCAGAAGCAGGCGAAGTCTTTGATTGCTCGACCTTTCCTGAGTCAGAGTAGACAGTTTTTTTGCCAGAAGACACTCCAATAGACTCTTTCGTGATCGGAGCGGAACCGGCAGGTGCCACCTTATTTGGTGCTTGCTCGGGTTTGTGATTCGTCAAAACAAAAAACACGGCTATGCAGCACACGATCAACACCACAAAGAGAACGATCAGCCCCTTCATATTGGCTCCTTCACTCGCGTCCTTAGGTTTTGCTTTCTCTTTTTTCGGTGCCGGTCTTGGCGCAGCGACCGGCCGCGCCGGTCTGGATGAAAGCTCCTTCTCGAGCTTAGCAGGCTCCGGCAACACCGACTGCAATGCTGATTTCAAGTCGGCGACGTTTTGAAAGCGATTTTCAGGAGCCTTCTCCAGACACTTAAACAATACACGCTCGGTCATGTCCGGCAAGACCAGATCAGCCTTCGTCGCCCTGAGCGGCGGAGGCGGCTCACTCAACTGCTTGCCCACGGTTTCCATAAATCCGCTGCCACGAAAAGGCACTTTTCCTGTAAGCATTTGATACATGACAATACCGAAAGAATAAATGTCTGAGCGCGAGTCGGACTCAGTGCCGTTGCACTGCTCAGGGCTCATGTAGAAAGAACTTCCCCAGAGCTCTCCGGCGCGCGTCAAACGCTCGCTTCCCTCACCCATTTTCGCCAGACCAAAGTCCACGATTTTGACGACCTCTACGCCGCGATGGTCTGTTTCAATCATGATGTTGCCTGGCTTCAAGTCCCGGTGGATGATGTCTCGCTTATGCGCATGATTGAGCGCATCGCAAATCTGCAAAATCAAAGCTGCCGCGCGCTCGATGGGAATTGCGCCTGATTTATCAAGGATGTCCTGCAAAGTAGGCCCGCAAAGAAAGTCCATCGCCAGATACAGGTTGCCCTGCTGTGTCATTCCCGAGTCGAAAACAGTGACTATGTTGGGGTGATTGAGCTTGCCCAGAAGCGACGCCTCGCGCATAAAGCGCTGAGCGAAAATCGGATCGGACGACAATCCCATTTTCAGCATCTTGAGCGCAACAACGCGATTCATGGCCGTCTGCATCGCCTTGTAGACGATGCTCATGCCGCCCTGACCGACGTTTTCCATAACTTGATACTTACCGTCAATTGTAGTGCCGATGAAAGGATCGACAGCCTGGAATTCTTCGTGCCCCGCATGCAACAACGGCATATTCCCCGCCGAAAAATCTCCGGTGGGGACGAAAACGGTATCCCGTTCGGAATCGTCCGTCAAAATTCAAAGACCTGAAAGGGCTACAGGGGATGCCCAGAATGTTCCCTGAAACAAGGCCGGGTAATCTGAGCGCTTTTTATTGTCCAACGTTGCCGATTTCGTGATTAATAGCGCTCAGCAATGGATTTCGCTTGCGTGAAAAGCAGCAGATAATCTCTGCCTCCGGCTTTGGAGTCGGTGCCGGACATATTGAAGCCGCCGAATGGATGCACTCCAACCAGCGCGCCCGTGCACTTTCTATTGATGTACAGATTGCCGACAAAGAAATCATGCCGGGCTTGCTCGAGATTGCGGCGGTTGTTTGAATAAACGGCACCGGTCAAGCCAAATTCAGTATTGTTGGCTATTTCCAGACCATGCCTCCAGCCTTCAGCTTTGATCAAGGCAAGCACCGGTCCGAAGATTTCTTCTTGCGCGATGCGGGCGGTCGGGCTGACGTCTGCAATTACAGTCGGCTCAATGAAAAAGCCTTCGTCTTTGTTCTTGATCGCGTTGCCGCCGCAAATCAAGCGGCCTTCTTTCTTGCCGACTTCAATGTATTCGAGCACGCCTTTGTATTGCGATTTGGAGGCGACCGGTCCCATAAAGTGCTTGCGATCTTCGGGATTGCCGACGACGAGCTTATCAACGCGTTCTTTGATCTTTTTCACCATCTCGTCGTAGACGTCTTTGTGAATGATCGCGCGCGAGCAGGCAGAACACTTCTGCCCGCCAAATCCGAATGCTGAAGCGACTACGCCATCTGCGGCTTCATCAAGATTGGCGCAATTGTCGACGATGATCGAGTCTTTGCCGCCCATTTCGGCAACAACGCGCTTGATCCACATTTGTCCGGTTTGCGGTTTTGCCGCCAGCTCATTGATGCGCAGCCCCACTTCTTTCGACCCGGTAAATGCGATGTAGCGAGTCTTGGGATGTTCGACCAGAAAATCGCCGATGGTGGAGCCGGCGCCCGGCAAGAAGTTGAAAACACCTGGAGGCAAACCGGCCTCTTCCATCAATTCGAAAAACTGCCATGCGATGCCGGGCGTTTCACTCGATGGTTTTAAAACAACACAGTTGCCGGCAACGATTGATGCTGTGGACATGCCGACCAGAATCGCCAGAGGAAAATTCCACGGCGGGATGACGATGCCTACACCGAGCGCAATGTAATGCAATTCGTTTTCTTCACCCGGGTTGATCGTGAGCGGTTGCGGCTGGCTGAGACGAATCATCTCGCGCCCGTAGAATTCCATAAAGTCAATGGCTTCGGCAGTATCGGCGTCGGCTTCAGCCCAGCTCTTGCCGATTTCGAGGACCATAAATGCGGAAAATTCATGCTTGCGACGGCGCATTATTGCCGCCGCTCTGAAAAGATAACGGGCGCGCTCCGGACCAGAAACACGCTTCCAAGTTTCAAAAGCTTCGCAGGCCACTTTCATCGCGCGCTCCGCCTGCTGCTGAGTGGCTTTCGCATAGCGACCAATCACTTGTTTCGGATGCGAAGGATTTGTCGATACCAGCCAGTCATCGCCTTCCACAGGCAAACGCTCACCGCCAACAACGAGCGGATGATCTTTGCCCAACTTCTTTTTCACCGCTTCAAGAGCCTGGGTGAACGCTTTTTGATTGTCGGCGTTTGAAAAATCGGTGAAAGGCTCGTTGCGGTACTCGGTAAGCATTGGAAACTCCTGGTAGGTTCCTGGCAATAGGTTCTTTTGAAAAGTAAGAACGCACCATGATAAGGCTCAGAAGAAACAAAACCGGCGGAATTCAGTTTAGTTTTAAGTTGGATGAGAACATGGAAAGCATATAGCTCGGATATCGAATCAAAACACGAAAGCTGGCAGTGCTGCGCCTTTGCTGGTATCCTTAATGCTGATGCAGACGGCTTAGAAAGCCGCAAAACGACAGAGGTAGGATCGAGATAAGCGATGCGACAATACCTTGACTTGATTCGAACTGTACTTGCCGATGGCGAAAAGCGCGAGGACAGGACGGGCACGGGCACAATTTCTTTGTTCGGCACGCAAGCCAAGTACGACCTGCGCCAGGGCTTTCCGCTATTGACGACCAAGAAAGTCAATTTTGCGGCCGTTGTCAGAGAGCTGCTCTGGTTTCTCAAGGGCTCAACCAACATCAACGACGACCTGCACGAGCACACCAGCATTTGGGATGCCTGGGCCGATGAAAACGGCGAATTGGGGCCGATTTACGGATATCAATGGAGAAGTTGGCCGGCCTATGACCTCGATGAAAAAACCGGGCTCTATAAAAAACGACACATCGATCAAATTCAAAACGCGCTTGATTTAATCAAGAACAATCCGGACTCTCGGCGCATCATCGTCACGGCCTGGAATGTCGCCGACATTCCCAAAATGGCGCTGCCACCCTGTCACATGATGTTCCAATTTTATGTCATCAACGGCAGACTCGATTGCCAGCTCTATCAGCGCTCAGCTGATCTCGCCGTGGGAGTTCCCTTCAATATCGCCAGCTATTCTCTGCTCATGATGATGATGGCGCAAGAATGCGGGCTCACACCGGGCGTCTTCACGCACACGATAGGCGACGCGCACATTTATCAAAATCACCTGGAAGGATTGCAAAAACAATTGGAGAGAAAGCCGGGAAGGCTGCCCGACGTTGAGATTCCGAACAAGTCTCTGTTCGACCTCAAGTTTGAAGACTTCACTTTGAAAAATTACGATCATCAGGGCTTTATCAAATTCCCTGTTGCCGTCTAGGCGGAGACAATGTGGTAGAAAAACTCGAAATTGTTGTGGCAGCCGATCTCGATAACGGTATTGGCAAAGACAACGCTCTGCCCTGGCGCATACCCGGCGACATGAAGTTCTTTCAGTCTCTGACTTCAGCTACAACAGGTGGCGGCAAAAACGCCATCATCGTCGGGCGAAAAACCTGGGAGTCTATACCTGAAAAACGCAGGCCGCTCAAAGATAGATTGAACGTTATCCTCACCAAAAACGCCGCTATCACTGCACCCGAAGGTGTTCTCGTCTGCAACAGTCTGGAGAAAGCGCTCAAAGCTTTGCAAGGTATCGCACACGAACGTTGCTTTATCATAGGCGGCGCGCAGATTTACAAGGAAGCGTTACAGCATCCGCTTTTAACTACCATTCATCTGACTCGCATTATGCAAGAATTTGATTGTGATGCTCATTTTCCTCCGATCGATGACCGCTTCGCACTGCAGGCGGTGTCGGATACCATGAAAGAAAACGATATCGAATACCGCTTCCAGCGCTATGAGAAGAAGAGCGCTCTGTGAGCGGATTAGAGCCCGGGAATCCCATGATCGGTCGCGCTTTCATATTCATCAATTACAAGCAGGCAGCCCACTTCGGGCACATCGGCTGGGGCTTCAAGCTAGACGGATATGACCGTTATTTTTTTGGCTCAACTGACCATTTGATCCACCACGACATGTTCGATCTAATCGGTTGGATCAAATACTCTTCCGTGGGCGTCGGCGCTGACGTCGATTACTGGGCACAGGAAGGCACTCTTGCTACTATGCTGGAGATAATGAAGGCGGGGAACCACATACGATACCACCATTATAAAGCGTTCCCAGTGCCAAACGCCAAGCCTAAAGAAGCAATGCAAGCGGCTGCAGCAAGTGGAGCAGGCGGTTGGGATGTGTTGAAAAACAATTGCGTCCATCAAACATACAAGGTCTTTCAAGCTTATGGAGCAACGCTTCCTGAGCCGCCCCCGATCATTTGCGGTATCGGATTGATCCCGCGCGTTTGGTTCAAAAACATCGAAGGCGAGATGGGCGAATTGCGCCCACCGAGCACGCCCGGGTTGTAGCCTACTGGCGTGGAACTATGCTACCGGCGTAGCCTAGCGACGCATCGACACTTCGTCCTTAATGGCCCGATTGCCACTGTCCATCGCCAGCCTCTCGACGCGCTGGTCCTTAACAGCAAGATCGACGGCTGCATGTGCCATCTGTTCTAAGGATAACGGTCACTGTGTGTCCAAGTGGTAACCACACATAAAATCGCGCAATCGAACTATTTAGCTTTTCGGACTTCTTCCATCCATAGGCGTTGATCTTGCGCAGTCACGGGAGCAAGGACGGTGACGTCGTCTTCCGGTCGATTGTCACGCGGTCCTCGTGTGACCAGTGCACGCAGATTTCCGGCGGTGTCGAACATTGGACTGCCGGAGTTTCCTTTTTTAGTGTGCGCTTCAGTGAAAATTTCCTTGCCCTGTCCCTTAGCCTCATCCGTATAGGCAGCAGCATCCTTGACTGCCTCAACGCGCGCCATCGAAAGATGCTTCGAATTCGTGCCGCCGGGATAGCCTACTATTAATCCGTTTCCTGAAGTCATCACAGACTCGCCGGCTTTCACCGGATGACAAAGTTCGTCGGTCTTTGCGCCTGTCTTCACTGTAATTACGGCGCGATCGCTGAGCTTGTCCAAGATTTTCACATCGTATTTGTAAAAATTACCATCATTCATTTCTACAGCGCTGTTGAGAATTTGCTTACTCGGCGTGCTTTCCACAACATGGCGCGCGGTTGCCACCACGCACTGATCGCCGACTTTTCCAATGGCCACGCCAGTTCCCTGGGTGACGCCTTCTTCGGCTCCTTTTCTTGCGTGCAGCACAATGCGCGCAGTTGAATCTGAGGCGGTCTTCCAGAGATTGGGCACGTTCAAAACGCCGGTCTCTTTTGCGACTTTATTCAGATCTTCATAGTCACATCCGCTGGTGGCTTTGCCAGCTTTCATAACCGGCACTTCACCGAGGGCGGGTTGGCGGGTGCACTGAGCCTGCTTCAGGTCTGTGATCGCGGCGGCACGCAGACTGTCGGACTGATCCAGTAAGCTCGCTGCTGCTTGGCGTTCCGTCGACGCGCGCAGGTCAGTCGCATCGGAACCTGCGTTTACTTCTTGCGGTCTTGTCTGGGATTCGCTCACGGTGAACCTGAGTATCAAGGACTTCCGACACAATGGGCAAAGTTATGAATTGCCGCTGGCGGTCATCGCTTTAGCAAGGAGGGCAGGAGTGAGGGCAGAGGAGTGAAACCTCAAGCACAGCGTATCGATGAATTGGGGCAATTTTGGTCTATGAAGATGAAACGCCCGTCCGGGCGATAGAATTTAGAGCATGAAACAATCAAAACCACATTTCGGGCAGTCTGCTTTCAAGCCAGGTGTGTTTCTTCCGCAAAAGGCGCTGACAATTCTCACTCTTGCACTGGCGTTTTATAATGCGGCCTATGGCGCCAAACCAGTCTCCGCAAGAGGAAAAACAACCCCGACGTGCGCACCAGGCTCGGCTAAGAAGCGTGCCCCTGTGCATCCGAACTCGGTTACGCATGGCAAAAAGCTCTTCGAGCGATTGACCTGCGCCGGTTGCCATCCAGACGGATTGAATACTCTCCATCCTTATAGACCGATCAAAGGTCCTGGCTTTCTGGTCCGCTTTAAAGAAGATGGGAAGATTGAGCGTCTCATAAGGACAGGGGTGCCCAGAGCGGGTATGCCATCCTTTAGTAAGGCTCAGTTGGGAGAAGAGGATATGAAGGACTTGATCGCCTACATTCGCAGCTTGACTCCTATTTCGAAAAAGTGAGCCGATCCAATGAAATGGATACGCAACAAGATGGAGCCAGAGTTTACCGCCGAACTAGTGCTGCGCGCGTATACCGCCGGCATTTTTCCTATGGGTCACGACGACGGGATTATTCGCTGGTATTCGCCTGACCCGCGCTGCATTATTCCTTTGGACGAGTTTCACACATCAAAGAGGCTGGCACGCACGATCCGGCAGGGCAAATTCGCGCTGAAGGTAAATGCAGATTTTGAAAAAATCATGCGCCTTTGCGCGGAAAGAGAAAGCACATGGATAACCGACGAAATCGTTCGCGTCTATTGCGAATTGCATAAGCATGGCTTCGCACATTCAGTAGAGGCTTACTTGGACGGGCAAATCGCCGGCGGTTTGTATGGAGTCAGTATCGGCGGCGCCTTCATGGGAGAGTCCATGTTCCACATAGCAACTGACGCTTCCAAAGTTTGCCTGGCATACCTGGTCGAGAGAATGAAAGAGCGCGGTTTTATTTTATTGGACTCGCAATATGTAACCGATCATTTATCAACGTTCAACGCCATCCAAATTTCCCGGCAAGAGTATCTGGAAAGACTTCGCGATGCGCTCACGTTGAAATGCGTGTTTGATTGATCTGGTTGATTAATTGGAGTTTCCAAATATCAGTGTTTTCAAAACCACAGGCACAGTCCGCGCAATTCCATTTGCATCAAGGCTGACTGGTTTGCCGATATCAATAAAATCTCCATCTGTAGTGGAGATACCGTCCAGGACTATTAATGGGCAGGCGGAGCGAGCATCTGGCTTTTGTGCCTGCAGGTTTTGCATAGACTGCCGAAACAGTTGTCCCAGCGCCATTGCCAGATCTTCGCGCACAACGAGAACAAAAGGTCTCAGTCGCGCGGTCTTTTGCATTTTGAGCGCTGCCAGCGCCAGTCCATCAGCAATTGACTTGAGTGAAACATAATCAAGAGATCTTTCCAGGGAAGGAAGTTCAAATGCAATCGTTTCAAAACGCGATTCAGGATCGATGCGCGCGATTGAAGATTCGATCCTGGCGATGATTTCGTCGGGCTCGGACATCTGATCTTTATGCTCAAACGGTCTCACCAGCGGCACATTGCGCAGGGGCAAGTGTTCGATATCGAAATCGATCGTTGAGCCACTCACTTGCATCGAGTACATACCTGCGCCTGTGACAGTTGCACGAATTGGGTGCAGCGGAATTTTGAAAAAAAGACCGGCTGCATTCAGTTTTGAAATCAGAGCGTCGGCAAGCAGCCCTCCCAGGTCGGAAAATTTGAAGCGGTCGAGCTCAGGGTCGAGCCCAAACTCTGCCACACCACCGCACAACCAGATCTGATCGGGCGCGCTCCAGGAATTTTCAATCGAAGTAAGCGGAAGTCTTTTCAACTTCGTCTGGTGCGTTTCACCATTTATTAAACGCACCACATCTGAGGCAATCGCATTTGAAAGTTGGAAAAGATCGTCACGCTTTAATTTCGTCCCAACCTCAACACCATCGGCCAAATACATGCGCCCGCTTTCATTGATGGCGGAAACCTCAAACAAATCAAAAGATTTGAAATGACTCGCAGTACTCTGGTCTTCGTCTTTCTTGAATTGAACGCACCGTCCACCAATGCCAAGACAATGTGTCGATACGAGCACGCCGTTTTTGTACAGCGCCAAATTCATGGTACCGCCACCGATGTCGATGTTGAGAACGGTGGAATGATTTTGAGCGGACGCAGCAGCGGCACCCGATCCACGCGCGGAAAGAACAGCTTCCAGATGAGGTCCGGCGCTGACTGCGACCAGATCGCCGGAGAGCAAACAGAGCTTCTCTATCACCTCGCGGGCATTGCGTTTGAGTGCGGTTTCACCGGTGACGATCGCGGCGCCCACTTTTATGTCATCACGTTTGATTGCAGCAGTTTCATACTCCTTTTCGATCAGGGCAAAAACAGATTGCGCATCGATTGTTCCGTCCAAGGTTAGTGGAGTGAGATGGATCGAACTTCGAAAGATCACTTCGCGGCTTTCAATCTTGGGCAGGGGCGATTGATTGACGAGCGCAGCATTGACAATGGTCAGGCGCGTAAAAGTAAGGTGGGTGGATGTCGTGCCGACATCGATGCCAACAGTGAGAAAAGACGTCATGACTTGCTTAACTCAATTTCTGCAATTCCACGCCCGAAACTTTCCGTTCGAGAATGGTTTTGACCAATCGCACGATATAGGCGCCCGCCTCCACTGCTGGTGTTCCGCGCTCGTGAATATTGGAGACGACGGTGCGATCGGAGCTGATGGTTTGGGGGCGCGGATTGTATGTAATATATGCCGAAAGCCCTTCAGCAGACGAGAGTCCCGGACGTTCTCCGATCAAATTGATGACCAGGCGTGAGGACAGTGCAAAAGCAATCTGATCGCCGGCCGCGACGCGACCATATTGAACTACAACCGGAAGTCCTGAAGAAATTTTGTTCATCTTCAGACCGTCGACAATCATCGGCAAAAGATTGCCGGCATTTTTCTCCACCGCTTTGGCTGAAAGTCCGTCACTGATGACGATTTGAACATCATTTCCTGAAGTGCACCGGGTTTTTAGTTGAGCGAGCGTTTGCTCTTCGACCAACTTTCCGCGCGGGGGAAACTGAATAAATTCGTCTTTGGAGCAAACAGACGTTTTGACGTACGGATATCCATTGACGACAGCAAATTTTTGAATAAAGTCATCATCCAGCTCGCAACAAACGGCGTCGCGAGCCAGGGCATGATCGACGCGAAACTTAAGCCAGGTGGACGTTAGCGGTCGCGTACCGGCGCGGCCGACCAGAATGCGGGCGGGTGTCTTCGACAAGAAATCCGCCCGATCGTCAGGACTGGCTTTTGCATCAGAATTCATTTCGCAGGGTCATATGTATGCTTGATTCTAAAACCGGTTGCTGAAAACCAGTGGTTCGAAATCATATAAGACTGGGACCGAATAAGATACACTATTGAGCTTTCCTGTGTATGCGTTTTAGAAAAATCCGCGCATGAGCCACTCCATACGAACGGGCGGCAAAAATTTCGAGTTTGCCGATTTGAAAGACTTATTGGCAAAGGCCAATGAGGAAAAGTCGGGCGACCTGCTGGCTGGCATTTCCGCAAAGACTGAATTGGAAAGAGTTGCCGCCAAAGAGCTCTTGTCTCAGTTGACGCTGCAGCAGGTCAGAGACGAGCCGGTTATGCCCTACGAGCGCGACGAAGTGACGCGCATTGTCGATGATAATCTCGACCACGAGCAATTTGAAAAAATCAAATCATGGACTGTCGCAGACCTTAGAGAATTCTTGCTCAGTCAAGACGAGGAAACTCTGACTGAGAGAAAAATCGGCAGAGCGTTGACCGGCGAGATGGCCGCCGCTGTTACCAAGCTGATGTCCAGTATGGACCTGGTTTTGGCGGCTGCGAAGCTGAGGGTCGTTGCAAAGGCGAAAACCACCCTGGGGCTAAAAGGTCGATTGGCGATCAGATTGCAACCAAATCATCCTTCCGATTCGCTCGCTGGAATTCTGGCATCGATATACGAAGGACTTTCATACGGAGTCGGCGATGCAGTAATAGGAATCAATCCAGCCTATGACACACCAGATACAGTTGCGAGACTACTGGAAGCGACAGATGCTTTGATCGAGGAATTATCCCTTCCAACTCAAAATTGCATCCTCAGTCACCTCACAACCCAGTTAAGAGCGATCGAAAGAGGTGCTCCTGCGGGTTTGATCTTTCAGAGCATAGCCGGTTGCGAAAAAGGCAACAGAGCATTCGGCATCGACAATGACATGCTGACGGAAGGCACTGCATTAGGCGCGAAACTGGCTCGGGTAGCCGGTGGACAGTATATGTATTTTGAAACGGGACAGGGCTCAGAACTCTCTTCACACACTCACGAGGGTGCCGATCAGCTTACTCTGGAAGCTCGTTGTTATGCTCTGGCGAGACAATTCAATCCTTTTCTCGTCAATGATGTGGTGGGTTTTATCGGACCTGAGTATTTGAAGGACGGCCGGCAAATGATCCGTGCCGGGCTCGAAGATCACTTCATGGGCAAGCTTTTGGGGGTGCCGATGGGAATCGATGCCTGTTACACGAATCACATGAATGCCGATCAAAACGATCTGGAAAATCTCTCCATGCTGCTCGTACTCTCGGGAGTGAATTACTTCATGGGAGTACCGATGGGCGACGATGTAATGCTGTCCTATCAGTCGACCAGCTTCCATGACGGAGCATCGTTGAGGGCGCTGATGAATTTGAGACCGGCGCCTGAATTCGAGTCCTGGCTTGAGGAAAGGGACTTAATGAAAGATGGAAAGTTGACTGACAAAGCAGGCAATCCCAACTTTATTATGTCAATGCGGATGGCCAACGCGCGATAGAGATGAATCGAAACGCTCCTTGAATAATCGAAGTGGGCACCTGATCAGGGCACCCACTTTGATCTGAGTTGCGTTTGAACGGTTATTCGCCGTTCGTTTTCAAAACTTGTCCGTGCACTTTGCCTTGACCCGAAGACATAATACTGGCTTCGGTTTCCGGCTCTCCGGTAAAGTCTTGCTTGAACTCGACGAGAAACTCATCGCCGGGTTTGACTACTGCTTGCTGTCCTTCGTGCTTCAACCGGATCGTTCACTTTGGCCGTGTGGCTGCTGTGCGATGACAATACCGAGACGCTAAAGCGGGCACCAGAAGTAATTTTGGTCACTCCACTGGCGTCTGTAGTTTGACTGGTGAATGTTTCTTCTTTACGAAGCTCTTTTTCTTTCTCGAGGTCATTGTCTACGATCGTGAGGTTGGTTTCTGAAGAATCAACTGCTGCGCATGGCAAAGTTGCCAGACCAAGAGTTTTCGGTTTTGCAGGATTTTCAACCTTCTTATGATTGGAATTCGGCTGGTTAACGCGCAAAACCGGTTTTATTGGGGTTGAAGCAGGAGCAATCTGATCCCACCCTTTGGGATCATCAACGACAACGGAAGAAGTCTTCACATGTTCGCTTTGATCGATCTGCAACTGATTTTCCGGGAGCGGTCCATCAATCGTTACCGACAAATTGTTGCCCGGTCCCACATTGAGATATGTCGGCTCCATTGCCATAACAGGCATCGAAGCGGCGACGAAAGTCTGTACAAATAGGCACGAAAGTAGTGCCCGCTGAAAACGGGTTTTCATAATAATACCGCTCACAACATTGATATAAACGTCAAACGCAATTGGCTGTTTGCTTTATGCACGTGAATCAGAGAAGC
>JADZFV010000256.1 GCA_020854255.1 Candidatus Melainabacteria bacterium
GAATCACAAAGAAGCGTCATCTGCGATCCCTTTGATGAGAACATTATTGCCCTGGCCAAAAAGAGCGGCATTAGCGACGAATTTATCAAAGCGGCGCAACTGTCACCTGTATATAAGTATGTAATGAAATGGAAAATCGCCCTGCCATTGCATGTCGAATACCGCACCATGCCTATGCTTTTCTACGTACCGCCGTTATTGCCGGTAATGGGCAAAATGGACAACGGCATTTACGACAATCCGGTCGATCAATTTTTTACGAGCCTGGATAAGTCACGCTTGCCCATAAAATATCTGGCTCGACTCTTTAGCGCCGGCAATGAAGAAATAATCGAATCGGTGATGAAAAAGCTGATGGCCGTCCGTTATTACAAACGTTCTCTCGATATGTCGGATCTCGATATCGTCATGGTCAGCCGGATGATGCGGGAAGGCTCTACAACTCCGCAGGAAGCTGAAGAAATTTATCGATTGACGGCTTTGCCGACTATCGATGAGCGTTTTGTGATTCCAGAAATTCAGCGCGAAGAAGCAATTGAATCCAGCTGCAATCCGGAGCTTTGCAAAGGCTCTTGCGGACTGGGTATCAACCAAGCACCTGGGAGGGGACTATGAGTTGTCAATCCGGATGCCAGTGCGGCTCCAAAGACGGAAATATATCCGGTATCAAAATCAGTGCGCGGCCGGGGGTTAGTTTAGGTGCTGATGCCGGCACCAAAAAGGGGATTGCCCTGGCCCAGTTGGGACAACTGCTTGACTACCCCGATGGGGATTATCTCAGTAAGATGGATAAGCTCAGCGCTTCCATTCTTACAGCCTATCCCAGAGCGGCAAAACAGCTGCAAAAATTCCAGGCAATGGGAAGGGATATGGGGCCAGGTGAAATGGAAGAGCTGTACACCCGCACTTTCGATCTGGCTGCCCTGGCAAGCCCGTATATAACAGGCTACATTTATGGTGACGAGAATTTCGATCGCGGCACTCTCATGGCCACACTCAGTGAAAATTATGCACTACTGGGTTTTGATCTTAAGGGAGAATTGCCTGATCATCTGGCGGTGATGTTGCGATTTTCAAGCTGGCTGGACGGGGAAACACTGGACGAGCTGATCAGCTATTGCCTGCTCAAACCGGTCGCCGAGATGATCGAGCAGCTCAAAGAAGCAGACAATCCATATTTCTTTCTTCTGTCTGCAATTGATACAGTATTGAATTCAGCACCTTCAGGAGAGTCGGTATCATGATTGACTCATTGCTGTTTGTCGCCTTGCCGTACCTGGCAATTTTCGTGGGCGTTTTCGGTTCTATATACCGGATGCGAACAGCGCCAATGACTTATTCTTCTTTGTCTTCTCAATTTTTGGAGAGCAAAGGTCTGATGTGGGGCTCACTGCCCTGGCACATCGGCATCACAGTCATTTTGCTTGCTCACGTGATTGCATTTCTGGCGCCCGGCTTCTGGCAGAGCCTGGTTTCGCATCAAGCGGTGCTTCAAGCCGTCGAGTCAATAGGACTGGGGCTTTCAATCTTGTGTCTTCTCGGCCTGATTATTCTGGGCTTGCGGCGACTTACCTCGGCAAAACTTCAAGCCGTAACTTCAGTGATGGACCTGGTGGTTATACTTTTGCTTCTCTTGCAAGTCGGTCTGGGCACGGCAATTGCAGTCCACTGCAAATGGGGCAGCGCCTGGTGCTCCGGAACCACCACGCCTTATTTATGGAGCCTGGTCACATTCCAACCTGACGTGTCTCACGTAAGCGATCTGCCTCTTCTTGTGAAGGCACACATTGTCGGCGCCTGGCTGTTCATCCTTGTGATACCGTTTTCTCGACTGGTGCACATGTTTGCCGTGCCGGTGGAATATCTGTTCCGCCCACCTCAAAACGTCGTCTGGACCAATCCGCGCAAGTTTAGTGCGGACAACCAGCACTTCGTCAGGGAAGAAGCCCGCCGTCATTTCATGCGCGCCTTTGCCGGTATTGCATTTGGTGGCTTTCTCCTTTCTATAGGCACCTTCAGGAATGTCTTTTCATTTTTCTTCGGCCCCCGTCTTGGCCGCGAGGAAGAAACCGAACTGATGGAGCTGAGGCTATCGAGACTTGAATCTACTGTCGGGCAACGAAAGCTAGAATTGGAAAGGCAGGCGTCCAATTACATATTGGTCGGCAAGCTGGCCGAGCTGAGCCCGGCCAATGGAAAATATTTCATCGACTTCAAGATGCAGCCGGCCATTGCTTTCAAAGGCAAAGATGAATTGCCGCTCTTGATCAGCGCCAAATGCACGCACCTCGGCTGCACCGTCGGCAATCAAGTCGACCAGCAAGGCAGAATTCTCTGCCCCTGTCACGTGTCCTATTTCGACATCGTATCGGGAGAGCCCAACGCCGAAGCACCGGCGAAAGCGCCTTTGCCGCATCTGGGCTGGGTGATTATGGACGATGGCGGAAAGGTGCTGGCTCGGCGCGATGCCGGCGGCAAGACCACAGGAGCCGTTGACCCGAAATTGAGAGAGACAGCGTGTGTCTATATAAGCAAAGACCAGGAGGGCAAAGCGTGATCGACCTGGACAGAGCAACCCATAGCCTGACGCAATTCGTAAGCGAGCGATTCCCCGTAGAAAAGCTCAACTTTCACTCGATGGTCGAGAAGAAAGAAGTGCCAATTCACAGCATGAGCTGGGGATATTACACCGGCGGTCTGACCATGTTTTTCTTCATGATTCAGGTGGTGACCGGACTGTTCTTGCTGTTTTACTATCAGCCGACAGTAAGCGACGCGAACATCTCAGTAGAATACATCAGCCTACACGTCGCCGGTGGTGCTTTAATTCGCAATATGCATGCCTGGTCGTCTTCCTGCATGATCTTCTTTGCGATGGTGCATCTTTTGACTGCATTTGCAATGAAGTCGTTCGTCAAACCGCGCGAAATTACCTGGATAGCCGGCGTGATTCTGCTTTTTATCACTTTCACCTTCGGGTTTACGGGCTATCTCCTGCCCTGGAATCAGATTGCCGTCAATGCCACCAAAGTCGGACTGCAGTCTGTCGAATACGTGGGGCAATATTTACCCGGGCAGTTGTCGGAAGTACCGAGAATATTGCGCGAGACATTCCAGGGCGAGTCAAGCGTCGGTCAATCCACGCTGGGACGATTTTATGCTCTTCACGTGGTCATACTGCCTCTGCTTCTGGCTGCATTGCTGGGCTTGCACTTGCTGAGCGTGCAATTGCATGGCATGAGTCAGGGTGTCGATCAACCGGCCAAAAAATTCGAAAAGTTCATCAGCATTTTTCTTTTTAAAGACCTTACTTTGTGGGCAACAGTGTTTCTGGGTTTATTTGTGGTGGCGATGTGCGTTCCTTTTGATTCGATTCTTCCCTATCCACTTCTGGCTCCTTTCAACGCGCTCGGCGCCACCCCGCAAGGCATCAAACCTGAGTGGTATTTCTTTTTTGTCTATTACCCTCTGGAGCTGCTCCCTTTCTGGGTCATCCTGGTAGCCAGCACGGTTGTGGTGGGCATCCTGATACTCACGCCCTGGATTTTCAAGGGCACCAGCCGGCGAACGCTGGGATTCATCGCCAGTGCGGCTGCCGCTTATCTGGTGATCATGACTGTATTCGGCGAACAAATATATGAGTTTTTCAAACACTGAAAATGGTGGACGCAATGATCCAAGGCGAAAAGAGAGTCAAAATGTCGATTAGCATGGGCAGATATTATTTCGCAGTACTGCCTCTTCTGGCGCTGCAATCGCTTCCGGCCAGCGCATATCCTGAATTTCAGCAATTCGTGGAAGAAAATTCTCACCGTACAGTCAATTGTGCAATGTGCCATGTCAACGAAAACGGGCCAGTAGGCAACAGCAAAGGGCAGATAGGTTCGTTTACCCCTGACGAAATGAAACTTCTCAATCAAGCGCGTGCAGCCATCGATCCGGGCGTCAAAGTTGAAAGTCCGATCCTGAATCAATTCGGCAATGAAATTATCAAAGCCATAGGCAAAAAAACATTTGTGAAAATCAAATCCGATCCCGGCCGCCTGGCCGAATTGCTGCCTCAAACAAGCGATCTTGACGGCGATGGCATCCCTGATGCCAAAGAATATTTAGACGGCACCGACCCGCTCAATAAATTTCACGGCGATCCAGGCAAATTGTTCTTTATCAACCTGGACCGCTATAAAATGCACATTATCCTGGCCATTGTCGCGGTTTTGTCTTTGAATTACGGACTGATTCACCTGATTAATGGAATTTCCATTCTGCAGGCGGGAAAGAGCGCTAAGGACTAGAAGCTTCAATAACTGTGCCTGCATTTTGAACTGGTTGCGATGCACGGAGATTTCGCCAGGAAGGTATATTTTTGCTCTTTTGCGATTGCCCGGAAACGAAGCTATTCCTCACACTCCAAGACTATGACTCTAAGCCGTTTTCAGAGTTTTGCCGCTCCCGTGTCGTTATTGGCGGCTATACGAGGGAAGCTGAGACAGGGCCCATTACGTAAAATTTTGCGTGCCGCATCGCACTCCCCCTACGCATAGCCCCATGAACCTGTACAGGCGGGCTCCATCTGGTTCCGACATTTTTCAGGAAAACTTGGCCCAGAACAATTCTCCGGGTAATATTTACTCAGGGTATCCTGTCGAAACTATTTAACGCATTAACGCAGAGGATCTCTTGATGCCTTCAGGAGCCAAAGGGGAGCTAGCGCTCCAGGAGAAATACGGCACAGCGGATCGGGCCAGGATATTCTATGCACGCCAGGTGCGCAACGAGCTAAACATTCGTATGCAGGAGTTCATCGCGCAACAAGAGATGTTCTTCCTCTCCACTGCCGACAGTACAGGGGCCTGCGATTGTTCCTTCCGGGCCGGACCTCCTGGATTCGTGCGCGTTCTAGACAACAAGACTCTGCTCTACCCGGAGCTTGCAGGAAACGGGATAATGGCCAGTCTGGGCAATATTCACGAAAATCCTCACATCGCCATTCTTTTCATGGACTTCGCCACAAGCCGAGTTGGGCTTCACGTAAACGGCGCCGCAAGCATCCTGGAAAACGAAGAAGCTGCTGAGCGCCTGCTCGGCCAGAGTGGGGGCAGCATGAGCCGGGAATCAATCAGCAAGGTCAGTTCTGAAAGGTGGGTTCTCATCGAGGTTCAGGAAGCTTTCATGCACTGCGCCAAGCACGTCCCCAGCTTTGTCAGACGGCCTGGCACTATTGACTGGAGCAAAGAGAGCACGGATTGCAAGAAGCAGGATTTCTTCGGCATAGGCTGAGCCCCGTTGACTGCAAACTGCCTGCAGTCCGGCGAGTCCGATACCAGCCGGGACCCGGCTCTCCTGCTTCTTTACGGCGTGGTCTCTTGTTCGATAGCTCTGGCGATGTCCGGCGATCTTTCGTTCATCATACGAGTGATCGTCCAGTGCATCCAGATGAGGCACAGTACGATTAGCACAGAAAAGAACAACCAGCATGTTGTCCAGATACCGGTGGCATTCAGCATCAAGCCAAAGAGGATCGGACCGACCCAACCGCCAAGCCCGCCTATAACTCCGACAATTCCGCCCACTACTCCGATGTCCTTTGGAAAGTAGTCGGGAATATGCTTATAGACCGCGGCTTTACCAATGCCTGTGGCCACGCCGACTATTAATACCAGTGCGGTAAAAATCCAGACATTAGCTTGAAAGAAAATGTGGGTCACGCCTCTGGCCAGTAGCTGTTTTTTCTCTACGGACTGGCCCACGCTCACAACCGGCTCCTGCCAGAAAGTGAAAGTTGGCATGATCACCATATCTTCATGCTCCGAGGCATAGGTAATGATATCGGCGCTCTCTTTTTGCCTTAACTTGTACTCCTTGCTGCCGACGGCAATAGTATCACCAGTGATACTAGTCACAGTACCCTTCTTAATTGCCATCACTCCCTCTCCAGGTGACATGATGTCCATGCGGGGCACCGAAAGCAGCACGCAGGCGATCAGGCAAGAGCCAAGTACCCAGTACATTACGGCTCTTGCGCCCCATGCATCCGACATCCAGCCACCAAAAGCTCGAATTACGCCGGAGGGCAGACTGAAAAGAGAGGCCATCAATCCGGCAGTGGCCAGTGTCATTCCGTACACGTTTAAGTAATAGGGAATCAGCCACTGCGATAAGGCAACGAATCCTCCGAAAACGAAGAAATAGTAGAGGCCAAATCTCCAGACGCGCGCATATCTAAGGGGCGCGAGCTGTTGTTTGAGCGTAAAACCCTTTCCGTGCTCGATTTTTCTTTCAAAAGAAAATAACCAGAAAATCACAGTCATCAAGACCAGAACCGCCGCGTACACCTTGGGCAAATTGCGCCAGCCTTCCAGGTATTGTCCGTGATTGGTCAGGAGAGCCAAAAGGTGCGGCGCGCCGAAGCTCGTGATTGCCGCTCCCGCGTTTCCAGCGCCGAAGATACCGAGCACAGTGCCCTGCCTCTCTTTGGGAAACCACACCGAAGTGTAGGCGATGCCCACCGCAAATGACGTGCCGGCCAGCCCAAAGCCCAGTCCGGCAATCAAGAATTCGTTAAACGAATTGCAGAGGCTTACACAATAGATCGAAGCGGCAGAGACAAGCATTACAAGCGCGTAGACCTTTCTGCCTCCGTATCGATCCGTCCAGACACCAACAGGTAATCGAACAAGAGAACCGGTCAACACGGGAGTACCAATAAGCCAGCCTAGCTGGGACTTATCAAAGTTGAAAATTCCATTGTCGGTTAAGAAGGTGATGAGGACGCCGTACATCATCCAGCTGGCGAAGCACACCACAAAAGATAGAGTGTTTACGATAAGAACCGAAACAGCCTTTGAATTTTCAGACATCTGCACTCTCAATGTTGCCTTCTAACGTTGGTCGTACGGAGAAAAGACGCGGCTGGAGCCGAAATTGTCGCTTACGGGTTTTTAAATTCCGCGCCTGGTCTTAGATAGAACCACCAGTTCAGCCCCACGCAAAGAAGGTAAAAGGCGGCAAAACCCCAGAGCGCGTATTCAGGCGTCCCGTTTTCAATCTGTTCTCCAATCACTTTAGGGATTATGAAGGCACCATATGCAGCCACGGCGGAAGTCCAACCCAGGACAGGCCCCGCTTGCTCTTTATTGAAAATATAGGCGATAGATCGAAATGTCGATCCGTTGCCGGCTCCGGACGCCAAAAACAGAATTAGAAAAATCAGAAAGAACGGCACAAAGTATTGATCGGGGCTAGGGCTTTGATAAGCCAGCTTCAAGAAATAGGAGGCACCTATTGCCGCTGCCACCATGGTCACAGAAGCTATCTGGGTAACCAGGGCTCCTCCCAATCGATCAGACAGCCATCCGCCAATCGGTCTGATGAACGCACCGATGAAAGCGCCCATCCAGGCAAATGTCAAAGCGCTCGGAGCATTCGGATTTGGCGTCGTATGCAGCAAAATACCGTCAGGACCGGGAACATGGGAAAATCCGAAAATTACCTGTATTGCCAGTGGAAATGCCGCCGCATAGCCGATGAAGCTCCCGAATGTCATCGTGTAAATTATCGTCATTATCCAGGTGTGCTTGTTGCCGAAGATCTTGTACTGGCGCTCCAGCATCGGCTTGATCTTGCCGGGAAGGAGCTTGAGCAGAAATACCGTCGAGGCAATCACCAGAGGCAGGACAATCCATTGATTTATGCCCAGTCCGCCAGACTTAGGCGACAACAGCGCAAAGCAGCCTATTACCGAAGTCAAAAGACCGATTGACAGCATGCCGAGCACTTTCATCACGGCACTGAATGTAGAGTCGATATCGGGCGATACGTGTTCGTCGCGAATATTGTTCATACAAAACCACGCCAGTACTACCAGCGGTGCCAGTATCAATACCCATACGTAACCTGCATTTTGTATGAATGTCTCCGTACCGGCAGGAATTTTACCTATGAGTGTCCCTGACGGAGCCGTCAGCACCATTGATTTCTGTCCGAGGATCCCGAAGGTCATAGCCAATGGCACCAGTATTTGCATGGTGGTGACGCCGAAATTGCCAATTCCGGCGTTCAATCCCAGTGATAGTCCCTGCATTTTTTTCGGAAAGAAAAAACTGATATTGGACATGGATGAGGCGAAATTACCACCACCCAGACCGGAAAAAAGAGCCAGGGCTTGAAAGACCCACAAAGGGGTCTCTCTGTCCGAGAGCGCAATTCCAGTTCCCAGGGCAGGGAAAATCAACAATAAGGTGGTCAGGAAGATCGTGTTTCTGCCGCCCGCCATTCTAATGAGAAAAGTACTGGGAATTCGCAGCGTGGCACCGGAGAGCCCGGCTATGGACATGAGAGTAAAGAGCTGCTCTTTGGTATACGGAAATCCCAGGTTGAGCATCTGGACGGTGATCACTCCCCAGTACATCCAGACAGCAAATCCACACAATAGACAAGGTACAGAAATCCAGAGATTTCTTAAGGCAATTGCCTTGCCGCTCTTCATCCACTGGGTTTCGTCTTCTGGATTCCAGCCGCAGAGGTCGGACTTGGGCACCTGCCTTTTTTCTGATGTCGTCGTTTGCATAATCGAGCCACCTAAGAACCAATTTACAGAGAATAGATCGCTTTTTCGCGCGCAACCTCAATCCTCGGGCTGATTGCCGGAGAGTTGACGGGTACATAAGGCGTGTTTCAATCATTCTTGCGGTGGATGCCCTTGAAATGAGAATATTTCAGTCTAAGTAACAGGCGGGGGAATCTATCAATTGGCTTCAAACAGCTTACTGTCTGCAAAAGCAAAAACATGGACGCTCAGATTTCCCAGTGAGCATGGCGCAGTAGTAATCTTCTCTCTATCCACGCTCGTCTCGCTTTTTCTTTGCCAGGACAAAGTCACAGCAACCGCCCTGGCGCTTTTAGCTGTATGGCTGATGATGCTCGCGGCGCACAACAGTGTTTTGCTGCTTGCTATCGCCTTATTGGCTATTGTCTCTTTGGTGTGCTGCGGCTATGCGCCCGCGGCTCTTTTTATTGCAGTCGTCTTGGCCGGCATTGAGATGGTCAAAACAAGGACGGCGTCAAAAGATCTCTGGTGGCGTGAGTTGATCGGGCTTGCCGGTGCCGTGATTACGCCTCTTGCGCTGACTGCCTTGATTGGAGCTGATATCGGCCCTGTTTTCACCGCTTCACTATCTTTATTGTCAGCGACTCTGGCAGGAATGTACTTGATACATGCCTGGCGACCGGAATTGCGCGTCAATCCCTTGCCCATCGCGATATTATCACTTGTACTCTGGATCGCTCTGGCAAAAACAAATGCTCTAGTGGCGATATGGTGCCTGCCTCCCTATTGCCTGCAAGTACTTTTGCTGCTGCTGCGCCAGAAGCCCAATTTCAAACAGCTTGGAATTGCTCAGGCTGTAGCAATGCTTTGGGTATCGGTCGCTACAATTTTGCTGCGTTAAAAAGGGCGGCAAATTCTCGCCGCCCCTGGAAAAATCATACCGGCTCCGCAGCGCTAATATGAGATGCTCTTCAGCTTTGTTTCCATTTCCGTAATCTTTTTCATTCTGTCGGTTAGCTTCTGATGCGGAAGCGAAGCCTGCTGTCCCATTGTGTACAAGTCCATCTCGCCGCGCGTGCGTGACTGCAGCGTGTCAACGATCCAGAGACTGGTGCCAGGTATGTAGCTGGTGGCCCCCTGGGCGACTCGCTGCCCGAACAGCTGAGCCTGTGTCTTCTTGGGTCGCGGGGCGGGGAAGAATTTGGCGATTGGATTGGGTGTGGCTTTGGCAGAGGTCTTCTTGGCGCTCTGGGCTTTAGCCACAGCTGTGTCAAATCCATATCCGGCGTTCATCAGCTGAATACCCCAGGACATTTTGCTTCCGCCGATGGCGGCGTTGAACAAGCAGCGCTCGATATATTCGCGATCTGCCTTTTTCTTTTCGTTGGCATTCATTACCGCCTGCCTTTTCAGCACTCCGTCGGCCGAATCATATATTGAAAGTCTCTGAGCCAGGGCAGTGCCTGTCAGCGACGAGCGCTGCCTTAGCGCCGTCAAATGCTCCGCCAGCTGGGACTTGGGAACCACGCCAAAGTCTCTCTTCAGGAATCTCTTATCAAGCGAGCCGGCGCAATTGCCGACCAGACGGCCGAGTTCGGGACCAGTGGCAATATTGGCTCCGGAAATGGTGAATCCAATTCCGGCTGGACC
>JADZFV010000257.1 GCA_020854255.1 Candidatus Melainabacteria bacterium
ACCTCACTCAAATGACGTTCGGTTATTCCAGAGATGACGCGGAAGGAAAATTCCTGCAAAAGTATCTGGAAGGCATCACCGTAGATGGTGTACAGCAGAAGGTTATGCAGAACAATCCCTTCGAAGTGCTCGATCAAGGTGGCGTTGGCAAATTGATGAAGATTGCCGTCGAATACGGATTGCAGACCAGAGCCGATTTGAAGCTCGGCATCTGTGGCGAGCACGGCGGCGATCCGTCTTCTATTGCATTCGCGCATGAGATCGGTCTTGCCTACGTAAGCTGCTCACCCTTCCGTGTGCCTGTGGCCCGGTTGGCAGCAGCACAAGCTACGGTCGCCGGAAAGGAACGCGACAAATAAGAAGTGTAGAGGCGAGGCCATGCCTCGCCCGCTTCTAAGGTGGCGCATTGTATGAGCCCTGATTTTGCCGCGACCTGATTTTGCAGTTACTTAATTGACTTCGCCAGGTCATCTACCACCGCCTTCAACTGCGGTGTGTATTCCAAATTGTTGATGGTGATTTTCTTTACACCGTTGTGAACGCGCGGTTTCATTTCCGGCCGTTTCAGATTGCGTGCCTCGTACTTACCTGATTCTTTCAACAAAATTTCCATATCTGTTTTGTTATTGCGAGGCTTCGACAAATTCACTTTTTCAATATCCTTCAGCCACCCGTAATGCACTGAAATTCCCGGGCGGACGCGAATGAAGCGTTGAGTTGTGATGGCGTCAACAACTTTATAGACTTTTCTGAAAAGAAGTAAAAATATGAGCCATACCATGACGAAGAGAATGAAGTTGCCTAAAGATGGTGGAGAATGGTGCTTTACATAAATGTCGAAAATCAGAAGCATGATGACTAACGCAAGAAGCGCTTTGGTCATCACGATCATTCGCGGCACCGGATCTTCCAAACGCGCGAAAAGTAACTTTTCGTCTGGCTGCATTTCTTTGAGGACCATCGAGGCGTAAAGGTCGTCGAGTTCCGCCCGTGGTTTTTCCGATTCCACTATTGCCTCTCCGCTCAACCCATCGTTCACACCGCTGACATGATTGTAGACGACATCTTTTGCAAAACCAACACTTAAGGAAGTGTTGGTTTTGCGACCGGAAAGTGGCAGGGGCTAATAAACTGGACTTTTCGAAGGTAGTTTCGGGAATATTGGTGTGACTCTAGTTCGTAACCTGGCGGCTTTTGCGACAGCACCGGCGGTGTTTTGCCCCAGCAGTTTTGGCTCGCCTTCGCCTACTACTTGGACCGCATCTGTGGACACGAAGTCTACGTTTGGGTGGAAAGTGACCGTTGTTCCGACAAAGCTGTTCGCGAGGAATCGGCAACTATGTGAAAGAAACTTACTGCAATGGTTCCAACGGAACGGAGGTCTGCGTCTACACTGTCAAGAATGGCAAGCATAACTGGCCGGGCGGGCGATCAACAGTTTTGCGAAACGATCCTGAAATGCGCAAGGTCGACGCTACAGAAATCATTTGCAAGTTTTTTCTCGCACATCCGAAAGTACATGCAGACCGGGGGGGCGCAAAATAGGCTACAGCTATTATGGCTGCTTCTTTTTCTGCTCACGCATCATCATATCGTGTTCGGTTTCTTGCACTGTCAATTTGATTTTGGGATAGGTCTTCTGGAATCGAATGATACCCGGTTCTGCCCATTGATCGAGTCCCAGAACAACCTCCTTTAGCTTGGGAAATGATTTGTAGGTTTCAAGGCTGGCTGCGGTGACGCGGGTGTGTTTCATCAGAAGTGTTTCCAGATTTTGCAGAGGCACAAGCAACTTAAGGGACTCATCGTCAACAACCTTGTTTTCATCGATGTTAAGCTGCATGATGGTCTTCATAGAAGCGATTGTCTTCAAATCTTCTTTGGTAAGGTTGCATTTTTCAACGCCGAGCTTTTGTATTTTGCTCGAGCTTTTCAGTATGCTGAGTAGTCGACTTACTGACTTTAACCCTGCAACGCCGAAATTGGTGAAGTCTTTGAGACGCTTGAGCCGACAAGCGCCTTCCTCCGTAATACCTGTGAAACCAATGTACAGAGTGTGCAGTAATGGTAACTGGTTTATGTATTGAATCGAGTCGTCGCTCACGTCATTTGCGCCAACCTTCAAGTTGTTCAGCAGACGAAGATGTCCGATTCCTTTCATCGTAGTATCGGTAACTCCGAATCTACCAGAGCTCGTTAACTCAGTAATGTCTTCTTCTTGAAACTGCAAAAAGTAATTCGGATTTTCCATGGATTCCAGATCCTTCAGCCGTAAATGGATACTTTTTTCAAATGGAATGTCGTAAATTCCTGCGGCCTTGAAGGTGTTTAGGTCGTCACCCGCCAGATTGAAGTTTCCAGCTGGTTTAACAAAATAGATTCTTCGTATTTTTTTTCCATTTTTCAATGTTCGTTTCGAAGACTGTACGGTCTCACTGACCTCTGGATACCGACTGCCGGGTTCGTAGTGTGTCTTAAAGTCCTGCACTTGTTTGGCAACTTCTTTGTCAATTGTTCTTGAGCCTTCGGCCGAATCAAACAGGTCGTTGATCATCCATGAGGCAGTTGCAAATACTGCTGCAGTGCTCAAACAGGCGATTGCCATTTCTGAATTGGAGAAGCGCTTGTTTGATATTTTCTCCGAGTCAGAGGCTCCGATCTGTTTCAACGATTCCGCAGAGATACCTTGCTGCAAAAGGCTCAAATCTCTAGCAAGTGCATTCAATGACTGATAGCGCTTATCGGGTTCTTTCTCCAAAAGTCGCGCAACAAGCGATTCTATTTCTGGTGGAAACTCCTTGCCCAATGTCGCTTCTTTGAGTGTTGGAGGCTTTTCGGACTGATGTTTCATCATCGTGGAGAGAGATGTGCTGCCCAAAAAAGGCGGCAAGCCTGTGAGCGTTTCGAAAATTACACAACCCAGCGCATAAATATCGCTTCGATGATCGACTGCCACTCCCAGACATTGCTCCGGGCTCATGTATAAAGGGCTGCCAAAGATTTCGCCCGTTTTCGTCAGCGATTGAGATTCAGTGCCTTCAGCCAAGTGCAGTTTTGCAATGCCGAAGTCGACGATTTTTACTGTCAGCGCGCCACCACCAGGAGGTTGAACGAGCATGATATTGCTCGGCTTCAAATCACGATGCACAATTCCGAGATCGTGAGCGTAAGCCAACCCGAAGCATACTTGAATAAAAATCGGTAGCGCTTCTTCTACGCTTAGAGGCCCTTTCTCTTCGACAAGTTTGGCGAGTGTGGTTCCTTGAACGAAGTCCATAACAAAATACGGATGCTTGTCGTCGATTATTCCTGAATCGTGAACGGTAATCAGGTTTGGATGATCGAGCATGCCTGTGGCTCTGGCTTCTTGCTGGAAGCGCCGCCAGGTAGCATCCTTCACATCTTGTCCGTCGAGAGTCTTCAAAGCCATCTCTCGACCTAGTAAAATTTGCTCGACACGATAGACAACACCCATGCCGCCGCGTCCAACTTCCTCGATGACACGATAGCGATCTTGGACAATGCGTCCTGCGGGCAACTCGAGCGCGCCACCTAAGCTCAAGGTTATGGTCTTGTCCTGTTCGTCAGACGGCTCGGACAATTCACCTTGATCTGCTGGTTTGTACTCGGTCACAATTTTAGAACTGGAAGTAAATAAACTTCGGAGTGATGTCTGGGGAGAATGCAATCAAAAGGCAGATAGCGACGGTTAGATAGACTACTTTGAGCGGACGATTGAAAGGCATGATTCCGCCTATGCAATCTTTGTTTTCACGGAATTTCGTGCAGATGATTTGACCGGCAAGAATCGCCAGCAGCATCAGAGGCAGGAAGAAGTAAACGCCCGGTTGATCGACATTGGGCAGAGTCACTTGCCAGAATTTCAACTCCTTGAGCTGATCGATAAACAGTAATCGCTTGATGATACCCACACCAATTGGGACATTGTCGGCGCGGAAAATCACTTCAGTGAGGCAGACGCAGTGGAACGTGAGGAATACGGCAAAAACATTGAAAATCTTGTTGGCGGTCAGAGTTTTAAGAAGCTTCGATTTCTCGACCAGGTTGCGCCACTCGCGATGTAAAACCAACAGTGTACCGTGCAGGAATCCAAACAATATGTAATGAGTTGCAGCGCCGTGCCACAAGCCGCACAAAGTAAAAGTAATGAGTATATTTCTATACGTCATCAATTTGCCTGCGCGGCTGCCGCCCAGTGGGATGAACAGGTAGTCTTTGAGCCAGGTCGACA
>JADZFV010000258.1 GCA_020854255.1 Candidatus Melainabacteria bacterium
CTGAGCTTGCTGATAGGTTGTAATTCGACGCCATTCCTGTTCTTTATTTGGCGGCTCGGACATATGACCGTACGGACGTCTTACTGGTGGAGTAAGGCACGCATTATCCATTTTGCGCAGCAGGTACGCGATTGGCTCTTTGCGAGTGGGATGTCTAACTCCTGAGGTGAGAAGGTGGTTGGCAATGTAGTGATCGGGGTGATGCAATTCCATCGCTGCGTGCAAAGTCATGGCATTGTTGAAGGAGAGAAACTCCATGGCTAGCCAGCGCAAATCTTCTTGCCCGTATATGTTTGCGTTGTCGCGGACATTGCGCAGGTCGTTGCGGAACTGCTCGAGATTGCCCATCCTGTAATTGATCAGGGCGCGTGCGCCATGCAAACCTGGATGATACGGACTATAACTCAAAAGCTCGTTTGCAGTCGTAAGTGCCTTTTCAAAATTGATTATGGTCTTACCTTCGCCTATGAAATTGCTCACCAGGAAAATCACCTTTTCCTCCGGTCTAAAGAAGTGATATCCCGAAAGTATGCAACCGGGCAAACGCAGCCGCATTTCCTTTATGGCTTCTGGTGTCACCATGGGCATATCGAATGAGAGTTTCTCCAGCTGATTGCAATGAGAAAGTGCAAGAAAGCTGTCGTCAAAAATTGTCGGTGCTGCCAAACGCAAAGAGTTGAGCGAACCAACCCGCGATATGAAAAGAACTCCTTTCTCCGAAATCGTACAACCTGAGATCTCCAAATACTCTAGATTCGGAAAGTTAAGGAGAATGGCCAGGCCGTCGTCACTGACGCGCGTCTTGACGAGTTGTAAGCCTTCCAGGTTGTGTAAATCTTTCAGTTGGATGATACCACTGTCGGTTACTTTGGCATCATCAATGCTGAGCCACTTCAGAGAGCGCAGATTTTTCAGATATCCCAGACCTACGTCTGTCACGCTCGTGTCTATGAGGTGCAGTTCTTTCAACTTTTGGCAGTTTTCCAGAACCTTGATTCCATAGTCTGAAACAGCTCTGCCGTACAGTACGAGGTTGTGCAGATTTCGTAGAGAATCTGCTTTTTGTATAAGATCACCGTCAGTCCAGCGACTGAGCGCATCAACATAATTTTCCATAGTCATATGAGGCACACATAGACCAACGCTTATACCTTGTGCCCGATTTGCGACATTCTCATGCGTGAAATCCGCCATGGTTAGCTGGATTTAATGATGTCAAGGGGCGGGTTGTCCGGCGGGCTTGTGGATGAACGGAGTTCTGCTCTATATAATTAGGGCATTGCATTGTATGGGTGCTGTTTTGAGTTCAGATAGAAAGAAAAAGGTCGATCTTGGCATTGTAGTTGCTTCAACGATGGCTCTCTTTTGCAGTTTTTCAGTGAACTGTGAGGCACGTGAGTTTTTTGTAGCCGGCGCAGGACCGTTCGCTGCTGCAGGTGCCAACTCTTCGGCTAAGCTTGCCGACACGGCGTCAGCGAAAGCAGCTACTTCTGTTCAGCCGAAATCGGATACCTATCAAACGGGTGTCGCGCTGTACAACGCACGAAGATACCGTGAAGCCGAGCAGTACTTCACTAAAGTAGTGAAGCAAGAACCCGCAAATAGCGATGCCTTCTACTATCTAGCTACATGCCAGGCTCTTCTTGGCGATAAGCCTGCTTGTCTCAGGCTTTATAAGTACATAGTGCAGTATTTTCCCAATACCCCGGCGGCAACGTCGGCTGCCCAATACCTTGCGCAGAATTCCCCTGTCGATACCGCCTTACCCGGTGGCGGCGACAGTCAAAAACAATTCAAGGACGCTCTCGACACCATGCAGAAGATGGTCAAGAAAGCCTCGACTGCTCCTGCCAGTATCGTTTCGATTGTGCAGGTTGTGCGCGCGCGTGCTGACAGACCCAATGTGTCTACCGAAGCGGTCTCTGCCATCAAGCAAGCTGTCGATAAGTTGCCTCCGGCAGTGAAGGACGTTCTTTGGGCAAACAGTGTGAAAATCTTTGTCACGCCGACTGTGGAAGACTACGAGCCCGGCGTGAAGTATCAAGAAGCTCGCGGCTACGAAGGTGGCACATACAAGAGCTGCCCGGCGTTTTATCAAAACAGAAAAATTGTCATTGCCGAGCGCACCATGGATGAAGGCGATGAAACCATTAAAGATGCGTTTCCGGCCAATCAAATGGTCAATTCTCTTTATCACGAAACCGGGCACGCACTCGATTTTTGCCTGGACGACATCTCGCATTCCGACGGCTTCAAGCATGCTTATTTGCTTGATTCTGCACATGTCGAGCCGTCGGTAGCTAACACGCTGCGCTACTATCTGCAAAAATCCGAAGATGGTCAGGAAGAATGCTGTGCGGAGCTGATCGGTCTGCTTCTCGGTCAATCGGAAAGACACACAGCCGAAATGCGAGCAACTTTTCCGCTCACGCTCAAATTTCTGAGGGCAAAACTGGGCATCTAAGGGTTTAGGAACAATACCGTGCACTTAACGGAATGTGGAAACGGCACTTTTGGCAATAGCTCGTTGCTGTCGGTATCCCGGTAGCTCACTTAGTCCGTTGTAGGGGCGCATTGCATGCGCCCCCGTCGAGAGAAGGCC
>JADZFV010000259.1 GCA_020854255.1 Candidatus Melainabacteria bacterium
AGGAAAAATTTGAGCTTTTCCTACAAAAATCATTTTTTCCGATTCGACCTGGCTTTGGCGGTCTTGGTCCTTGATTTCTTGGTGGCTTTGACCGTTTTTGCGGTTTTCTTTGCGCGCTCATCCACAGGTCCGGCGTGCTTGGCTTTAAAGGAGGCTTCGCAAACTTTATCCAGGCAGTCTTGAGTCCTTGTTGCAAAATCGCTTTCGGTTAGCAGGTATTGCGAAACGAACTCGGGTGTCACTTTATTGAAATCTGTAAGCTCGATGACTTGCTTTTCGACAATCTCTTCTTCTACATATGCCGGCTCGACAGCGCTTGACGAATTAGCGCTTTCGTTTGCCCCGAAAAGTGCCGGTTGGCCTTCTCTGTAGTCAAAATTCATTGTGTCGTCCTTTTCGTCAAAACTTACTTTGGCAATTGCCAGGTCCAGCAATTCAACGCTTAAGCCTCCAGCCAGACTGCGCTCTTTGAACATTTGCGATTTTGTGCGCTCGAGCAGCTGATGGAAAAGATTGAGGATGAAAGACATTCTTTCGCCCGCGTCTTTTTCTTCGCCGTCCAGGGTCCAAACGACTTTGTTGCCTTGAACTTCGGCGAATATCCGAGCCACCGGTTTGTAGAATGATTCTACTTTTGTAAGACGCATGACTTTGTCGACAGGCAAAAGAAAGACATCGAGTCGTCCTTCCACTCCCCGGAAAAGCAAGCTCCAGGTGCGGGTTGAGAAGCGGGCCCGATAATCTTTGCGATATTCGAAGGAATCGTGAGCTCCCGGCAACTTTATTTGCTCGACGATTATTTCTGGTCCGGTCAGCACCGTATATAGTTCTGTATGTCCCACTGCCGTATTGACAAGACCAGCATAAGGGCTGAGTGTTTCTACTATCTTTGCGATATATGCATGAATTGCATTGCCCTTTAGCATCTGTTCCTTGGCGCGCTCTCTGGAGTGCCTCTCTTCTTCTTCCAGGAAAATGAGAGTTTCATTGGCCAGGTCTTCCAGCAAGGCAGCATGGTCGTGTTCGATGGTCGTGCTATTGAACGAATTGAGCACTTTTTTATTGTGGGAATTTTGCAGCTCGTAATTGGTGGCGCGCAGATCCTGGAAGATTTTTCTATCTCTTTGACGGCTCAAAATATTGACTTTTCCCCAGGCTCTCTGGAAAAAGGGCTCTTTCTCGCGGACTCCGGCAACATTAAGCATGTAACGATAGTAAGGGTTGGTGGACATGGCTAGACCCCTTTTAAAAAGTATTTGATTGAAAGCGGCAGGCGAAAGCCGATGCGCACGATGAAAGCCTCCTCAGACCTTCCTTTAGCCGGTGCGCAATGCGCTCATATTTGCATCTTACGCCGCCTGGCCCGTCCTGTGAATTCTCGAAATGCCTTTATCACTTTTGAGTATAGGAAAGACTATACAGCCGTCAGCGGGATGGAACTTCCAGGCTCAATTGCTGTCCAGTCCACCTGAAGTCCAGCCCGATAGATTTTGTTGGAAGTTCAATGTCTGTCGCGCTTTGAGGGCTTGAGAAGCTGATAAGATTTGCATGAGGATGTTCAAAGTTGCAAAGTGAAATGGGTCTTAGTGCCTCGCCTAAAAGCCGCAAATCAGTACCGACTGTGATGGATTCTACTAATACGCTTTCAGATCGGTTCCTGACATCGGCTAATGCCGTGACTGCCGCAGACAGTCCGGTCAGATTGGCGATGGTCAGCTGCGGTCTGGGGCATGTCAACCGGGGCTTTGAAGTTTCAACTGCCAGATGGTATTCCGCACTCAAGAATGATCCGCGGCTGGATGTTCGACTCTTTGCCGGAGGCCCTTTTCCTGACAGTACTCTGGTACCCAATTTGCCGCGCGATTTCCTTTTACGCTGGCCGCTCTTCATCGCTTCTCTTTTCAATAAAAGACGCGTATGGGAATTTGCATATGGATCGGAGATGGTCACTTTTGCAATCGGATTGCTTCCTCACATCATTTCCTGGAAGCCTGATGTAGTCTGGACTAAAGAAGCACCTTTCGGCCATGTGCTCATATTTTTCAGAGACCTGCTCAAACTGAAATTCAAGGTAGTGATTGCCAACGGCGGCGGATTTAAACCCAATACGATCAAACGCTTCGACTTCGTTCAACATCTGCAGCCAACATCTTATGAAAGCGCGCTTTCATTCGGGATAGCCAAAGAAAAGATGCAGGTGCTTCCCCATTTCGCACGCTATAAGCAACCGGACAAAGCCCGCAATATAGTCAGAAAAGAATTTGGATTGGCAGACGATGACTTTGCCGTGATCATCGTTTCGGCGTGGAATTGTTATCACAAAAGGATCGATTACGTAATCAATGAAGTCGCACAAATTGAAGATCAAAGAGTAAAACTAATCATGTGCGGGCACCCCGAGCCGGACACTGCGTTTTTGAAGGAGCTTGGCAAAAAACTTCTGGGCGATCGTATCCAGTGGTTGACCTTGCCGGCTGAAGGTGTCCATAGCGCTCTTTATGCCGCGGACGTTTATGTAATTGCCAGTGTCGATGAGGTTTTCGGCGCTGCAACTATTGAAGCGGCCCTGGCGGAAAAACCGATTGTGTGCCACCCGAATGCCGGTACGAAATACATTCTCGAAGAATATGTTTCAGACGCTGATCTCACCGTCGCCGGTGCTCTGGCTGAACGCCTCAAGCAAGTAAGAATAACGCCCCCCCCAAAAGAACTATTGAAAGAAATCAAAGAAGCCGTTAACAGCAAATTCAGCGAACAAGTTCTCTGTGCAAAATTCGCTGATGCGGTTGTTGATTTGAAAAATTGACCCGGAAGTCAAGGGTCTCAATTAGTCATTGAGAGCGGCAATGAGGCATTAACAAGCGCCCATGCAGACGTTGTTAAGAAGCTCTAAAATGGCAAGCCGTTCTCCAGGTTTTTTCTTGAGCGAGCTTAACGCACTACCTTTAGCCACGTACTCCGCTCTGGGCTTCTACGCCTTACTTGTAGCGATGTGTTTTCCCTGGTTTCGCAAGGCATTCAATGTCTACAGCCAGGATGGGAATAGGCACGCATTAAAAGGATTTGATTTTTTTCGTGGTTTTGCCGCTGCCTATGTAGCCCTCGGTCATGGATACTGGTTTTCCAATCCACTGTTGAACCAGGCTGGCTACCTGTGGCCTGGTCTTGCCTGGGCATCGAAAGGCGTGGCAATCTTTGCGGTCTTAAGCGGTTTTCTTATTTACCGTTCGGTGGCTGCAATCAACACCTGGAGTGGACTGAGAAACTATTTCGTCAAAAGGTTTTTCCGTATTTATCCACTCTATTTTGTCAGTGTTATTATCTGCGCTATTTTTTCGCAATACATCGTTCCGCGCGGGCAATTCAATTGCAGGTATTTTTTCGAAGATCTCTTCATGCTCCGCTTTTTTCCAGTTTCTCAAGGAGCTAATCCTGTTTACTGGACCTTGTACGTTGAAGTTCTTTTTTACCTGGCATTGCCTGTGATCATCCTGGGTCTGAGAAAGCGCATGATTGCGCCAGCATGCTTGATTATCCTTGTGGCATTGCTTTTCATCGACCAGGGCGATCGTTATCTCGGGCTCGTCAAATATTTTGCTTTCGGAGTGATCGCTGCCGAATTGTCTGAGCGCTTGAAGCGCTTCAGCTTGCCGATTTTCATGGTCGGGCTGGCCATTTGTTTCTTCGACTTCGGCGGACCTACTCATGATTTTTTTGGCAAATGGCACATCGGCTTCAGGCACCCCTTTCTTGACACTTTTGGTCTGGGTCTGGGGTGCGCAATGGTAGCCATCGGTCTTCCGCACCTGCCGAAAATAAGCAAAGTTCTCGATCTTTTTCCACTCAGGTTTCTGGGAACCATCTCCTACAGTGTTTATTTGACTCACATGATTTTCCTGCTCGCCTTGTTTCCCAGTCTGGGTGTTTTGAGATTCGTCAAAATCCCCTGCGCTCAAGCCTTGCAAACGGCGCCCTTGTCGGCTTCATACCTGCCTCTGGTATTTCTTCCGGCTGTCCTGTTTTGGAGTTTTGTTCTCTATATGTTCGTGGAAAGACCAGGCATTCTTTTGGGTCGGTTCCTGATTTTCAGAAACAAGAAAAAAGAAGAATTTGGCAAACAAACACAGTCGGAAGAAATTTCTGCACCGGTGCCGGTTTGCAGTGTTATCCCTTCGCCTTGATCCATTGCATAACCTCTTCGTGCGATCTTTGAACTTCGTCTAGAGCCACGTTTGCTCGATAAGTATCGGTTTCTTTTGATGCGTTCTCGAGTTTCAAACTTTGCGCATGCATTTGTTTGGCGCCGATTACCGAAGCTATTCCGGCAAGCTGATGAGCGACTCGTGCACTTTCAATGAAATCATGCGCGAGGGCGGCACGTTTCAACATTGTCATCAAGGAATCCGCTTCATCGGTAAAGGTCTGCAATATCTCGTCCAAAGCTTCCTGCCCGTACTGTTCGTTTAACCATTGCAAATCAACAGGCGTGGGCGCATAGCTTCCTTCAAGGTCAGGCAGTGACACTTCTTTTGGTACTGACATTAACTGGTCCATTTCACTGACCTGAAAGCGTGCACTGTGAATCAAATCGGAAAATGCGACTTCTTCATTGGACACGGTCACGAATTCTTTTGGCGGCAATTCCTCCTTGCTCATCCAGCGCTTGATCAAAGAGCGTATGTCATCTAAAGAGACCGGTTTGGTGAGAAACTCGTCCATGCCGGCGGCAAAACACTTCTCACGATCTTGCGGCAAGACCGATGCGGTAAGCGCAACAATCGGCGTGTGGCGGCGACCGCGCTCCTCGATGCGCCTTATTTGCCTGGTTGCTTCAAAGCCGTCCATGACAGGCATCTGACAATCCATGAGGATGAGATCGTAGTTTGTTAAGGCTGCGTTGCTGACCGCTTCCATTCCATCGGATGCGGTAGCTACGTCGACGCCCAGGCGTTTGAGCTGGCGTGTAGCCAGTTCTCTCAAGGCCGGGTTGTCTTCGACCAGCAAAACGGTCTTGGCTGACAGCTGCATTGCAGCTGCATTTGCAGCATCAAGAGCGGGCAAATCTTCACGCGTTTCCACTTGTTGATCGAAGTCATTGGACACAGAATGCAAGAAATCGCCGAAGCGGAAAGGTTTGACCAGAACTTTGGCAAAACCGGCTTCTTTAAGCTTGCGGTGATATTCTCTGGAGTCTATGTGAGTCAATGCCACCCAGCGCACTTTGTCGGCAATTTTTGACGCATTGATCTCTTCGATTTTCGTGCGCGGATCGATGGCGCCATTGGACATGTCGACGAAAAGCCTGATCGGACGGTCGTTCTCATTAGCCATTTTATCGATGATCGATGCGGTTTCCTCAATACAAACGGCTGCTTTGTGCTCGATGCCCCGGGCGTATGAATACATTGTCAGAGCTTCCGAGGTAAAACGATCGTTGGACACGATGATCAGTCGTGTCGATTCCGCCTCCATATGGTGATGAGCACCATGTTGTGCAGCCAAGTAATCGACGCCGTCTGTGGCAAGAGTGGCTTTGAACCAGAAGTTGGAACCCGCACCTTCGTGACTGTCCACGCCGATTTCTCCACCCATCAATTCCACAAGACTCTTACTGATTGCCAATCCAAGACCCGTTCCGCCCGTCTGCGACCCATTTTTGCCCCGGGCTTGACTGAATGGCAGGAAAAGACTCTGCTTTGCCTCTCTCGTCAATCCGCATCCGGTGTCAATTACAGACGCCGAGAAAGTGACTGAATGATAAGCCAGAGAAAGCTTTTCCACGCGAATCAAAACACTGCCTGATTCCGTGAATTTCAAGGCGTTTCCGCAAAGATTGACAAGAATTTGCCTCAATCTTTTGGGGTCGCCCTTGAGAATTAAGGGCAATGCCGGATCGACAAAAGTCGATAGGGAGAGTCCTTTACTGCGAGCTGTCGTGCCCAACATCTCGGCTACGTCTTCAACCAGCGCGCGCATGTCGAAACTCTCGTAGGTGAGTTCAAGTTTTTTGGCTTCTATTTTTGAGAGGTCGAGAATGTCGTTGACGATTCCCAGAAGGTTGTATGCAGAGCTGTGCAGAGTATTGGCCAGCTTTCTTTGATCTTCCTCCAGGTGTCCGTCCAGGATAAGCTCGGCCATGCCGATCACACTGCTCAGAGGTGTACGGATTTCGTGGCTGAGGCTGGCAATAAAATCGGACTTTGTTTTGGACGATTCGATCGCTCTTTGGCAGGCGGTTCTCAATTCGTCGGTCAGCAGTTTCAAGCTGTCGTTTTTGGAGCCGGCCTCGGTAATCTGTTCCAGAAGCGCTTTATTAAGGCAATTTACTTCGTCCTCATGGGCCTTGCGCTCGGAGATGTCGTGCATGAAAGCACAAACCGTTCCCGTCTCAACACTGCCGACAGGAAAAATGGCCAGCTCTATCGGAAATTCGTGGCCTGCCTTATGTAAGGCGATCATCTCAACGCGCTTATTGAAATATTGGCTCTGTCCGGTTGCAGACAAATGCACAAGCCCTTCTTTGTGGGTGTCTGCAAATTTGGCAGGTATGATCGTTTCTTCAAGAGTCTTGCCGACCACATCATGTCTGGACCAACCGAAGGTTCTTTCCGCCTGGGGATTCCAATCGAGAATTCTGCCGTTTTTGTCAATAGCTACAAAGGCATCATAGGCCCGGTCAAGAATTGAACGTGTACGGTCGGCGCTTTCGTGCAATGCAGCACCTGCCAGCCTGCGTGCCATATCCAGTCGTCCCAGCTGGCGGCAGGTACGCCAGACCACCCAGAAAAATGCCGTAATCATGGAGATGACGAGCAAAATGCTGCCCGCTTCGGCATTGACCATGCCCGAGCTTTCACCCATCACTCTCAGCCAGCCGAAAAGAATGGGCAAACCGATGGCGGTGGGCAGTAGCGTTCGCGCCATCAGCCCGCCGGCGTCACCATTGCTTATCACTACCATCAAGCCTTCGCGCGGACGCGACGAGAGGATTCCCAGGCTGAGAACCAGGAAGGCAATGGCTGTCGGCAGAATCATGTAATTGAAGCTGTCCGGTGCCGAGAAGAACGGCAATTTATATGTATAGCCAATCAGCGCCGAAATGGAAAAAAGAAGAGGAAT
>JADZFV010000260.1 GCA_020854255.1 Candidatus Melainabacteria bacterium
CTGCTCGATCGAGTCACTCCCGAAAATATTCACCCTGAAACAGATTGGGGATCAGCTGTGGGCAAGGAAACATGGTGAAGAAGAGCTATGTGCCTGCCAGCGGCGACGTTGTTTGGCTGGAGTTCGATCCGCAGGTAGGACGTGAGCAAGCGGGGAGACGCCCGGCGCTTGTCTTATCTCCAAAGTCATACAACCGAATGATTGGACTCGCTGTCGTTTGCCCAATTACTAGCCGTATTAAGGGTTATCCATTCGAAGTCGAAATTCAGACTCAAAAAATATCGGGAGCGGTGCTAGCCGATCACGTAAAAAGCGTTGATTGGGCAAGCCGGCACGCGACCCTGGTTGATACAGCAAGCCAGGATGTAGTACTGGAGGTTGTTGCAAAGCTGGATGCACTGCTGCCCAAGGCACCATAGGCATTTTGTAACCTACTCAGTTAATACCAGCACGCAAACGGTGAGATGCGAAGCCGGAGATCATGTCGGAATGAGCACTAACTTCTACGATACCGATGGAAATCTGTATTCGATTTTCTCGATGGTTAAGAAGTAAACCAACAACTAATTTGACGAATTGAAAGAGCTCCTCAAGTTTTGATGAGCTCTTTCATTGCTTTCGTCAATGAGACGAGACTCTTGCACCTTCGCTGTGACACATTCTGTCAGCATCTTCGAGAACATTGATGCGAGTCGGCTTCCATCCTAATTCGCGACTTTTCTTTCCGCGAATCCGTGAGTTTGACTCAAGAGCAAATTTAGCCATGCCTTCGCCCCATTCTGAGACAGCATTTGCAATCGGCCACTCTTCGATGGGAGCCGAGAGTCCAAGAGACTTTCTAATAGCCTGTGCAATAGATTACTACTAGCAATATTCTATTGCACGCGGGTGAAGCGCATATGAAAAAACAGCGCTTTGAAAAGCAAGAGCAGACGCTTACTTTTTGGATTTGCCTTTGGCAGGTTTATCTTTCGACGGTTTGGACTTCTTGGACTTGTTTTCTGTTGTTTGAGACTCGGCCGGCGGGCTTTTATCCGCATTCAAAACTACCGGTGCGCCTTCAGTAACAACTGCAATTTCCTCGGTGCCTGGCTCAAAAAATGCATAGCCGGTGCGATTATAAACACCCTTCAAATCGTCTGGACATGGTCCCAAAACAGATACTTCCTCAATAACAAGTGAATCTCTCACTTCGTCTGGTTCTAACTCAGCTGCAAATGCCATGGCTTCTTCAGTGCTGTCGGCAACAATATCGAATGTGCTGTAGAAGCCTGGATGACCCGACCCATGCTGTTCGATTGGCTCAAACCACGTGCCTCTTACAAGTAAGCGGAAGTGCTGCGCATTTTCGGATTCCATGTGATAAACCTGGCGAAGCATTGCCAGTGCATAAGAAAAATTCTTCACGTATCTGAGCGCCTGAATGAAGCAATGCCTTGCTCCGTCAACGTCGTTATTGCCTCTGCCGACGGCGATACCTAATTCAGTGATGATACCTGCAAGCTCGATTGTGTATTGAGTAAAGAGCTCCTCAGAGCCCAGCAATCTCTCGGCCAAATGTTTGGCCAAATCGGCTGCTTTATGATGCTGTTCCAGCCCATTCAAAAGTGCCACACGCAAAGCAAGCGTCGGCCAGTGCAGATCGTCGCTGTCCACTTCGTCAAGTGCATCCATGGCTTCTTGCGGTAAATTGCAGCGATGCAAAGCTATTGCCTTGTTGAAATATATCTGCGAAGAATCTACGCCCGGGCAGTCAAGCGCTCGAGTGTAAGATTCATTGGCTGCCTGAAAGTCCCCCTGGTCAGAGTGCAGGTTGCCTAATTGCTGCCAGAGCAGCCAAATTTGCGGCACGGCTCTGGTACCCTCTTCGAGAACAGCAATAGCATCTTGAGGGCGTTCTTCCAACTCATAGGCCCTGGCAAGCAATTCATAACCGCCGGAATACTTCATTTTAAGAAGTTTCTTGCCCAGTTTCTTGGCGTGCCCGGCATCGCCCTCGCCCAGATACTCATAGCCCTTCTGCATCAGCTCTCGGGCTACTTTCTCCGAATGCTCTGGATTATCGGTCATCTATTTAAAAACACCTTTGGCTAGAATCCGTAGCTCTTCCTAAGAGTATCAATTCGTTCTTTGATCGTGCCGGATTTTGTTTTGCCATGCGTATCTGTCTCCAACTTTTCCAGCCGTTTCATTATAGGAAGTGAGTCTTGTTTGCGACCATAGATTTTTTGCTCGATATGACCAATCATATCTTCGATGTTTTCCCCTTGCGAACCGCCTGCGGTGGCAGTGCTCGTGCTGGGCGCAGATGGAGCCGGCTCAACAGCCGGTGCGGTAGTGAATTTGCCTGCTGTGCTGTCAGTCGAGTAAGTCGTGCCGCTGCTCGCTGAAGGCGTACTAGAGCCGGTTGTGCCTGTAGTATAAGGACTGGCATCGCTGCCATTTGTATATGTGCTGATACCGCCTGTCGATGCATCGCCACCACTTGCGGTAGCAGAAGATGTTTTGGACGACTTGATGATTATTGCGGCGCCGGACCCAGTATCGGCGGACTGAGCGCCCCCACTGCTTGCGCCGCCCACCAATGCAGCACCGCTTGTAATCGCAGTCGACCCGGAGCCTGCCTCTGCGCCAGCGCCTGTAGATGCAGCAGATCCACCAGCCCCTCCGGAGCCAGTGCCGCCTGTAATAATGGCTGCACCTGAGGAAGTGGAGCCAGATCCTTGTTTCAAACCAGGCGTCAAAATAATCACTTGCGATGGCGGAAAGTCTGAAGTCGCTTTCTGCGGCGGGGGTTTTTTCTCTGCCTCTTCGCTTAGTCCGGCCCGACTGAGCGTTACCCTCAAAACTTGCAAATTTTGCCTGGCATTTCTATCTGCCGGATTCAGCTTGAGAGCCTGCTCCCACTCCTCTCGAGCCTCTTTGTACTTGCGTTTTTGAAACCACCAGATCCCCCAGTTATTGTGGGTCAAAACAATGTTTTCTCTGGCATTGCGATTGTTCGGATCACATAGAAGACACTCGGTATAAGCATCAAGAGCCTGTTGAAACTCGTACCTGTTCAGATGATTGTTGCCTTTTTGAAGAAACTCCCGCGCTTTCATCGTATCCAGAGGGTCTGCAAAAGCAGGACGGGCCGCAAAAGGGAGCAGCATTACGACACCAGCGCAGGTAACCGAAAGAGGGATGGAAGATAAACATAAAGTCATGCAAAGCATTGCCCGACAAGGGAATCTGACGCTTGACATTCTTGTCTTGCCAGGCAAGCTCATCAGTGAATCTTTAGTTTTTTTCTTGTCCAAATACGTGAGGCCCCAAAAGTCTTATAAGAAGAATGACCACTTGGTATCCAAATATTGCGTTCCTTTTTTCAAAGATGCCCTATTTATGAGCTTGACATGTACAAACATTGTAGCGAAATCTTAAACGATTTAAAGAATGGTTTTCATTTCAAAAGTCCGCCCCTATACTCCAGACAGGTGATAGCTCGTGGGAGCAATATTTGTGTTCAATCCAAGCACCAGGACTGTGACAACCGCTGCAGCAATCATATGCTGCATAGCACTGCCGGCACTGGCAAACTCAGGTCCAGTCTGCCAGGACAGGCTCGCTATGAACACAGGCGCACCATCGACCAGTTATCAAGACACCGAGGTCAAGCAAGCAATCGAGGCCGTCAAAGCAGTCGAGAAGCAAGCAGGCACTAAGATCAAGGCAAAGAAAGTACTAAGGCACAATTACAGATCTGCTGGTAACATCCTGATTTTGGGCGGCGCTGAAGCGTTCCCCATGTAATCGGAACGAAAAGCAGGCTCTCTCTTTGACTAAATCCAAGCACGCTCCCTTGCCGAGCTACGATCACGGCACTTCAAGCGCCCGACTCCTGGGCGCCACTCTGGGCGATTACTTCCTTCAGGTTTCCAGCCAAAGGCAGGACAAAGACGCTCTCATAGACGTCGCCGGCAATAAGCGTTTTACCTACAAGCAGCTGCAAGAAAAAGTCGATCTCGCCGCCCGCGGACTATTGTCTATGGGCATCAATCGTGGAGATCGAGTCGGTATTTGGTCGACCAATAATGCCGAGTGGCTGATTTCAATGCTTGCAGTCTGGTCTGTCGGTGGCATTCTCGTCAACATCAACCCTTCTTACAAGACGCAGGAAGTCGAGTACGCGCTCAAGCAAGCAGGCGTGAAGCTGCTGATTACCGTTGCCGGCCACCGCACTGCCGATTATTTGAAAATGCTGCGCGAGATCGCCCACCAGGTCTTCGCTCCAGAAACTAAAAATGAGCTTTCCGACACACCTCAGTTAGAATCCATTTTTGTGATCGGTAATCCTCACGAACTAAGAGAAAAACTGATCGGTAACGTAAGAGCATTTGAATCCTTGCTTGAATCGGGTGAAAAGATACCTCAATTCGCATTGCAAGAAAGAATGCAGCATCTGCAATTCGACGAGCCGATCAACATTCAATACACCTCAGGCACGACCGGCTTCCCAAAAGGCGTCACATTGAGCCATCACAACCTGCTCAATAATGCCTGGTTTGCCGCGCAGGCAATGGGTCTCAATCAGGCGACGCGCTTCTGCGTGCCGATGCCCTTTTATCATTGCGGCGGCATGGTCAGCTCGGCTCTGGCGTCATTTTCAGTCGGCGGCGCCGTCATTATCCCCTGCGCTTTCTACGATGAAGAGAACGTTTTGAAAGCACTGGCCGGCGAAAGATGCACGCATGTCTCCGGCGTGCCAACCATGTTCATCGGCGAGCTTGAGCACCCTGATTTCGCCAAATACGATCTATCCAATCTGCGCGGCGGCTTCATGGCAGGCGCTCCCTGCCCTGTTCAACTGATGCGCAAGGTAGCGGACAAAATGCATATGAAAGAGGTGGTCATTCTCTACGGACTGACCGAAGCATCACCGCTCATTACTGCCACAACAATAAGCGATTCTCTGGAATTACGTGCCACCACAGTCGGCAAAATAATTCCCGGGCTGGAGATAAAACTGATTGACACCATATCCGGTGAAATCGTTGCCCGCGGCATCGAGGGCGAATTATGTACGCGCGGGCACGGTGTGATGCTCGGTTATTGGAATAACCCATCCGCCACTCAGGATTGCATAGACAGCGCGCGCTGGCTGCATTCAGGTGACCTTGCCGTGATGAACGCGGCCGGCTACATCAATATAACCGGACGCAAGAAAGACATGATCATCAGAGGTGGAGAAAACATCTACCCGAGAGAAATCGAAGAAGTGATGCACGCACACCCTGAAGTCGTGCAAGCGCAAGTCTTCGGCATTCCCGATGCCCACCTGGGCGAAGAAGTGGCCATGTGGGTAATGCTCAAACCAGGCTCAGAAGCCAAGGCAGAAACAATCACAAATTGGTTGAAGGAAAGGGTTGCGTACTTCAAGGTGCCGCGCCACATCAGCATCGTTCAAGAATTTCCCATGACAGTGACGGGCAAAATTCAAAAGTTCGTGATGCGCGAAAAAATGATCGAAGCACTCGGTCTGAAAGATGCTGCCGAAATTCAGACTGCATAAAAAGTCGAGAAACTCCATCCAAGGCCTCAGTTTGGAGGAAACAAATTGAGAAGCGTAGCCAGGTTGTCGTCAATCGTTTTCATCGTGCAATTGGAAACTCTGCCGATTTTCTTTATCAAACGATCGCGGTCCACACACTGGATGCGCTCGCAAAGAACATAACTGGATTTATTGCTGCCGCTTTCGGGGGCAGAGACGGAGACATGGCAGGCAATCCGGTGATCGCGTGTGGTCATCGGCAAAACAACAACCAGCTCTGCAGGACCGTTATTAAACGTGTCTGTAGACACAATCATCACCAGCCGCGCCCTGGTCGTCACCTCAGCCAGACTCTGGTCCAGACTGGCCAGCCATACTTCACCGCGATTGTAATTCTGGTCTTCCATAATTAGACTCCCGCGATGCCAACGTCTTGCCTGCTAAATTTCTTCCGGACGCCATTCATCCTGAGTTGCAACCCACGCCTGGCGCTCTCTGGAGTCGGCACCCAGTGAGGTTTCGTCAGAATTGAGCCGTGCGTAACCCTCATTCACTTGCTTCAAGAACCGCTCGCGCCGATAAAGCTCAATAGCTTTATGCAAAATTCTTGGCATCGACTCGCCTTCCTTGTTGGCAAGGTCCTGCAATAAGGTTTTATCTGCCGGATTGATTCTGACCAGCGCCCCAGTATCAGGCTTTTCGCCTTCTTTCTGTCCGCTGGATTTCTTTGCCGGCATATTTAATCCGTATACACTGTAAATAATGACGTATACATCTAAGTGTACTTACGGGTATAGAACATGGCAAGTCCGAACCC
>JADZFV010000261.1 GCA_020854255.1 Candidatus Melainabacteria bacterium
AATCGCTGTTCGTGTAATCCACGCACTGGCAAGTGGGACAGCGCCTCAAGAACTCCAGACCCTCTTCATAGCTCAGTCCTGTGCGCTTCGACCAAATGCCGACCAACGGTAATTTCGCCAGTTTCAAAAAGCCAGCCGATGTGATTTTGGTTTTGGATAGATGGAGTATTTTCAAATTCTTGTGGCGTAGCAGATAAGGGACAACATCGTCGTTCAGTTGGCATTCGCTCAGGTCGAACTTTTTCATGTTCTTCAGTACAGGAAGCATTTTGAATCCCTCGGCCGTAATCGGATTTCCTGTCAGGCTCAGTGATTCGAGTGTCTTGAATTGATTGAATGCCAGCATATCCTTGTCGTGCAGCATCAGATTTTTTGCGATCAGGGTTTTCAGATTCGATAACTTTGCCAGTTCTGAAATGCCTTTTGCTGTGGCACGCGTATTGCTAATGTCCAGAGACTGCAGTTGATTCAAGCTTGACACCACACGCAGAGCGTTGTCGTCAATCGTCTCATTGCCTGACAAAATGAGACTGTGCAGAGACTTGATGGGCTTCAACTCTTTCAATGCGTCTGCTTCTACGTGAGTGCTATTCAGGTTTAGCATTTCCAGGTGTTTGAGACCGGCTAAATGTTGCAAGGCTTTGGCGTTGACTATGTTGAAGCGCAGTTCAAGAGTCGATAAATTGGCATTTGCAGCAATCAATTTGAAATCATCATTGAGCAAGCCACCTCCATTCAGTTCCAGATGTTGAAGGGTTGGCGGCAATTGGGCAAGCATCGATTTTGGAAATGTGGAATGATTTATCGATAGACTCGCAAGCCGTTTGTTGTCGACCAGAGCGGCGACCGTTCTGTCATTCAGCACTCTTTTGTAGAAAGATTGAACCGGGTCTGTTTCTTTCATTAATGAGCCGACATTTTCTTCACGGGCGACGGCAATCTGATCTTCGCCGTTGACTAATTCATTCGGCAGAGTCTGCGGCAGTTTATTTACCAGTGAATTATCAGTGAAATTCAGTTTTTTGGTGTTGAGAAGGGCGTCCTTGTCTCCCGCGTGGCTGAGAAAGGCGACTGTGGAAAGTATTGCTATGGCGCCCACAACGACCAACGCAATCGGCATAATTGGAATTGCTTTTTTCTTGATTGTTTCTAGTTTTTCTTGCGGTTGTGTTTGTACTAAACAATTTGACAATGCCTGTTTTAACTCCTGGGCGGAAGAGTAGCGATCTTCCGGATTTTTGGCGAGCAATTTTCTGATCAGTTTTTCCAGTCCGGGCGCAAATTCTTGTCCCAGTGTTGCTTCCTTTAGTGTGGGAGGGCTTTGTTCCATGTGCAGAAAAAATGTTTCTACAACCGTCTTTCCAACAAAGGGGGGTGTTCCTGTAAGGCTTTCGAACAGGGCACAACCCAGACTGTAGAAATCGGAGCGTTCTGTCAGTTTGTCGCCTCGAGCTTGCTCTGGGCTCATGTAGAGCGGGCTGCCGATCATTTCTCCAGTGCGGGTGAGCGCCTGAGTATTGGCTGCGCCATTGTCGGTTTCGATCTTTTTTGCAATGCCGAAGTCAAGCAAAATTGCCTTACTTGTCCCGTCTTCGTCAATTACCATGATATTGCTTGGCTTGATATCTCGGTGCAGAACGCCTTTTTCGTGTGCGTGTGCCAGACCATCCAGAACCTGGCTAAAGAGATCCACTGCCTGCTTCGCAGGAATGACACGATCGGAAATCAGTTTTGAAAGCGGTGAGCCGTTCACGTATTCCATAACCATGAAGGGCTGATTGAGCCATATTCCGAAGTCGGATATGCGGGCGAGATTGGGGTGGTCCAGTGAGGCCATAGTTTTTGCTTCACGCTGAAAACGCACCGCCAGCTGCTCATTTAGATAGTTTGAGGGAATGACCTTGAGGGCCAGAGTTTTGTCGAGCAATACTTGTTTTACACGGTAGACTGTACCCATCCCGCCTTTGCCGATCTCTTCCAATATTTCGTATTTTTCGGCGAACAGGCTGTGGGGCATACTGTCCCCATCGTAGTCTTCCAGTTTCGTGCCGTCGTTCGGGCAATAAGCGATGGCGCTGAATATAGTGTCACATTGCGGACATTTGTGCAGCGATGTCTGGTGAATATTCTTCTGCAGGTTTTGTGTTTTGTCCTGCTCCATCGTCCGTCCCTTGAGCCTGCAATTCTTATACCCGGTGAGGCAGATGGAGATTTTTATTCGCCGTTTTGCTGATTGTTTTTCTTTGTGTAAAGGTTGCTTTTCTCGTCCAGCTGCCATTCAGCACGCCCATATCCGGCGTTCTTTTCTCGGAGGAAAGTGAATCTCTGGCATGATTTGGACCTGGACAAAAAGTCATAGGCGACTTGATCGTTGACACCCTGCAGTCTTCTCACATAGATCGATCTCAAATTATGCAATTCTGCCAGTTTCATCACGCCGGCCGGTTTCAGTTTTGTGCCGCTTACACTCAAATTTACAAGCGAAGGGATTTGCAAAAGGTAGTCGACGCCTTTATCATCGATTGGATTGAAGTCAAGATACAAACTGCTCAGCTGTTTCAGCTGAGTCAAACTTTTCAAACCGGCAGCAGTAATTTTGTTGTGTGAGAGGCTCAAAACTTTCAGGCTTGAAATGTCTTTGAGCGAGGCGATGTCGTTGTCTTGAAGGTTGAGGCCGTCCAGGGTCAATTTTGAAAGCCCCCGGAGGCGGCGCAGGTAGGCGATGCCCTCGCCTGTGATACTGGTGTGATCTAGCGTCAGTTCTTGCAATCCGGAAAGGAATGAGACTGCCTCTGCCGCCTTATCGTCCATACGATCGTTGTTGTTAAGATGGAGCGCTTGCAAATTAGACAGATTGCGCAGCTCATATATTGCTGCGGCATCGCATCTCGTGTTGGCCAGGTCGAGAAATCTCAGGGAGTTCATCGATGCCAGGTGACGAATGCCCTTGCTAGAAATCGGATTGGCGTTCAGTACCAGTTTGACCAGCGCAGTATTCTTAGCGACGTATCTCATTTCGTCGTCTTTCATGCCTGTCTCGGCCAGTCGAAGACTCTTCAGCGAACCGGATAATCTGCCCAGCATCTTGTGGTCAAATTTCGCCTCAGCCAGGCCGATTCTATCTAACTGTTTGTTTTGTTCGATCAGCTTTGCGTCTATATCCCCGATGTTTTTCCGGCGCAGCGCTAAAACGGTTTCATTTCCAGTCAAGTTCAATCTGGATTTTTCCGACTGCTCGTACTGGGCGGCTGCGTCTTCATCATCACTTTCAGTATCTCTATTTTTCTTCCTGGTGCCGAGAAGCTGTGCGTCAGCGACAGAGAGGACGGTCTTTTCGATTTTGATTTGGTCTTCTTCGAGAACTCGATCGGCGCTTCTGGCATTCTTTTCGCCCTGCAAAGTCAGATAGGTGATAATCGAAACGGTGGCTATGAGTGATACCGCAATCAGTAGCATAGTTGCACGTGTACCTGTTCTGCCTGATTGATCGGGAAGTACTGCGTCGGTACCGGAGTCAAGACTTAAGGCAAGCATTAGAGCTCGTTTTGTTTCCTCTGCGCTCTGATAGCGCTCGCCGGGATCCTTTGACAGCAGTTTGCGCACCACTCTTTCCAATGCGGCTGGAAACTCGCGGCCGAGAGACGCTTCTTTCAATGTGGGTGGCGGTTGTTCCATGTGCAAGATCAAAGTGTCTACCTGCGAGTTTCCAACAAAAGGTGCCGTCCCGGCTAGAGATTCAAACAATGCGCATCCCAGGCTGTAAAGGTCGGAACGCTCAGTAAGCTTGTCTCCATGGGCTTGCTCGGGACTCATATAGAGCGGGCTGCCGATCATCTCGCCGGTGCGTGTAAGAGCTTGAATCTTGACGTTGTCAATCTCGGTATCGGCGGTGGTGTCAATTGTTTTTGCGATTCCGAAGTCCAGAAGGATCGCTTTTCTGTCGTAACAGTTCTTGTTCTGCGGCACCGGCGTTGTTTGCACGATCATGATATTGCTTGGTTTAATGTCGCGATGCAAAACGCCCTTTTTGTGTGCATGAGAAAGGGCATCCAGCACTTGTGCGAAAATATCAATTGTTTCTTCGATGCTGATTTGACTTTCTAGAATCAACTTACTGAGCGGTATTCCGTCAATGAACTCCATAACCATGAAGGGTTGATTCCGGTAAATTCCGAAATCGATAATGCGGCTGAGATTGGCATGATCGAGAGTGGCCATCATTTTCGCTTCTCGCTGAAACCTTGTAATTGACAAGTCATTCAGTGATTGGGCCGGTATGACTTTTAGCGCACAGACCTTGTCCAATAGAATTTGCCGGACACGGTAAACCGTGCCCATGCCACCACTGCCGATTTCACCAAGAATCTCGTATTTGCCTGCGAAAATGGACCCACTGGTGCCCGTGGCATCTGCGTCTTCGAGCCTAGTCCCGTCGGCTGTACAGTAAGCGATGTTGCGTGCGTAGAGAGCCTTGCAATTCGGACACTGCAAAAATGCTTCTTCGGCAATGCTCAATTTTGAATTGAGTGAGTTGTCCTGATCCATGAGTTTGTCGAAACCCAATTCCCAGACACTTTATACCCCCAAAGGCTGAGGCTTCTTTAGCTATGCGACCGGTAATCAGGGAATCTCGGCGCCGCTGTCATGCGGCGATTAATGGTTACCACTCAGTTCGGATTCAATCTCGTCCAGCAATTTTCTGTCAGATGGGGACAAATCTGCTTTTTCCAGCAAGTCAGGACGGCGCTTGAGTGTTCGCGTCAAAGCCTGGCGACGGCGCCATGAATTTATGGCTTTGTGATCTCCGCCTCGCAAAATTTCCGGCACTTCCATGCCTCGAAATTCAGGCGGTTTTGTATATTGGGGCGCCTCTAGAATGCCGTCGGAAAAGGATTCGTCATGAACTGATGCGATTTTGCCTAGCACGCCGGGGACCAGCCTGCCGACAGCATCTATCACGACGAGTGAGGCCAGTTCGCCACCGGTGAGGATGTAATCTCCGATGCAAACTTCGCGGGTGGCGAGCGTTCGTATTCTTTCGTCAAAACCCTCATAGTGACCGCAGATAATGGCGATGTCTTTTTCTGTCGAGAGGTTCTGCGCGGTTGCTTGAGAAAACGGTTGTCCTTGCGGGCTCATCAGTAAAACCGGCATTGCTTGTTGTTTTGCATCGTCTGCAATAGTTTGACAAATTGAATCGTAAGCGGCAAAAAATGGTTCCGGCTTCAAAACCATTCCGGCCCCTCCGCCATAGGGCGTGTCATCGACCTTCTTGTATTTGTCCGCGCAAAAGTCTCGCGGATTGTAGGTCTTGACCGCCAGCCTTTCCGCTTTGATGCCGCGCCCGATGACGCTCACCGCCGTGTAGGTGGAGAGCAGGTCGGGAAACAGCGTTATAACGTGGAAAGTCAGCACTTCAGGAGCGAGAAAAATAGAGCGTGAAACGCGGCGCAAATGGAGTGTAGCAGATCTTGTGAAACAGCTATAGGAGATAGTAAGTGGGCCGGCAAGTGAAAAAGCGACCGGACCCATAGCCGTTTAAGGCTTCAGATCCAGTCGCTTTCCACCCTCTAGCTGTCGCTAGAAGGAGAAGGCGTCGCCGCCTTCACAACAGTCCAATCAGCCCATGTCCCTGTCGCCGCCGTCCAGTTTCATGGTGGCGACCATGAACATGGAGACGCACGCACCGACCCAACCGATCCAGCCGAGGCTGTATGCGATTGCACCGGTGGCGAAGGCGCCGAAAGCTGCCAGGAAGATCTTCTGAAGAGCAGTCTTGTTGCCCTTTTCAAAGGTCGACAGCAGGAAGGCCGCGCCGAAAGCGATCAGGGCATACAGTCCCGATGACGGGCCGGTGGGCGCGTCCGGGAATGTCGAGCCGACGAGGAAGGCCGCACCGACGGCAAAAGCCAGCCAGTACAGCAGGTTTGCGACTTTACGCATGATTTCTCCGGAAGAGTAACCGGGGCACGAAGAGTCGCCACGAAGGACGCTTCAACGTGCCCCGGCCCTCAAAGTTGGGAAGTTTGCTCTCTTACTTGACCGTCTTCGGGTCGAGAGCCTCGATAGCGGCTCGCAGCTCCAGTGTCGCTTCCGCGTCGTCTGCCGCAAATGCGCTGGCTGGAATCGGCTTGCCGATCACAACCTTGACGCCGCGACGG
>JADZFV010000262.1 GCA_020854255.1 Candidatus Melainabacteria bacterium
CCCTCCGCTCTTCTTGTAGGCGCTCTGGGTTCGGCTACGCCTCACCCTCCGCTCTTGAGCGGAAACTTAGTTTCTTTTTTGAAACTCTGTAACCGGGCGATGCATGGCATCAGCCCTTCGTTTTAGGGTCCGCATAAATGCCGCCCTGAGCCGGCTGGCAGCCGGCGCTCCCAGGCTGGCCGCGCCGGAGCTTGTGCCGGTAAATGGCACGCGCGTAAGTGCGACCCGAGTCCTTCACAGTGCGCTTCAAACCGTTGTTGCGGTCCACGTGCACGATGCCGAAGGTCTTGGAAAATCCGAGCGGCCACTCCAGGTTGTCCAGTAGCGACCAGACGAAATATCCGCGCACATCGACACCGGCAGCCGACGCCGCTGACAACGCGCTCAGGTGATCGACGATGAACTGCGCGCGCTGACCATCCTGCACCCTGCCACTGCCTTCGGTGACAGTCAGGGTGTCATCAAGGGCGGCGCCGTTTTCCGTGATGTACACGGGAGGCAGCTTGTAATGCCTGTGCATCTCGTCCAAGAGACGAGCCAGGCCGAACGGGTAGATCTGCCAGCCCATCTGCGTGCGAGCTACATCCTGCGTCACATAGTCGCGTCCCTCGGCGTCCACGACAAAGCGCGTGTAATAGTTGATGCCCAGATAGTCGAGCTTCTGAGACACCAGTTTCATGTCACCGCGCTTGATCCAGTTTTGGGTTCCGTGGCGCTTCGGGTGCGGGCGCACACCCGGAAGAGCCGGCGTTTTAGCCAGCTCCGCCACAACTTCCACTGGGTACTCACCGTTCAAAAGACCGTCCAGATACCACGAGTAAGCACGCAGATACCGCTTGTGAGCGGCAATCCGGCAGGCTTCCGTGTTGTCCCTGGGGTCGACGATGTTGAAGTTAAGCACGATGCCGACTCTGGCATCCGGGCAATTGGCGCGGATTGCCCTGGCGGCAAGTCCGTGCGCCACCATGAGGTGGTGCCCGACATGGAAGGCGACGTCGCCACGATCATAGGCAGGTGCCATGCCGTTGCCGACGTAGCCGGCGATGATCACCTCCGGCTCGTTGAAAGTGGTCCAGTTTTTGACGCGGTCGCCGAGCTCCTGCACGACGACTTCCGCGTAGCGCGCGAAAGCGTGCAGCGTCGAGCGCGACAACCAGCCGCCCCACTTCTCCTGCAGCTTGAGCGGCAGGTCCCAGTGATAGAGCGTGACGTAGGGCTCGATGCCCGCCGCCAGAAGTTCATCGACCAGGTCGTTGTAGAACTGCAGCCCGGCGCGATTGATTTCGCCCGTGCCGTCAGGGAAGATGCGCGACCACGAGATGGAGAACCGGTAAGCATCAAGCCCCAGCTCCTTCATGATGGCGATGTCTTCGCGGAAACGATGATAGTGATCGCACGCCACATCGCCGGTGTCACCCGAATGGGGGCGACTCTTGTCCGCAAGGAAGGTGTCCCAGATGCAGGGGCCGCGCCCGTCTTGCCGCGCAGCGCCCTCAATCTGGTATGCGGAGGTGGCGGCGCCGAACTTGAAGTGCGGGGGCAATCCGGAGATCGCCGCATCGATCACGCGTTTTTCAGCAGTCGGAGCCAGCCGACTTCTATCTCTATTTCCCATGGAAGTGACTCCTTGTGCGGTTTCGACCCGATCGCCGCGAGCGGAAATTGCTGGCGCGATGGTCGTGCTTGCGCGTCTTCATTGCCGATGTCAGCCAGCCGCCGGTAAATCCGGCTTGGGTGAGTCCGCGTCTGAGATGAACGTTGTCACGCATGACGTCCCAGACCAGACCGCTCATGTGGTTTTCCAGCATGAGAACAATCGGGCCCTGATCGATGCCGATGCGGTCGGTGTCTACCCAACCGTTTTTCTTCGAGCCATCGAACGTCGGATTGAATGCGTCGACAAATCCGAGGTCCAGATCGAAAAGTTCTGCGCGCGCACTCAGCCAGTGGCGCAGGGTAGCCATGGACAATTCGGGAACATACGGCATTGACGAAAGCGCTGCAGTCGGTGCAATCGTGCCGTCGTCAAAGCCCATCGGTCCGCCGTGTTCGCTGTACCAGCGAAACTGAATGACGCGACCGTCGATTTCAACTTGCTTGTCTCCCGGTCCATCCGATGCGGTCAACCCCCAATCAAGGGCACTGTAGTGGCGCATGCGTTTGGGATTGTCGATTGCGTAAGCGTGCTGCGCGAGCGAAGCACGCCGGGCGTTCTCGTGGTAATCGAGACCGATTCGTTTGCCTACACCGTCCGTGATACCGCGGAAATCGATGAAGGCTTGCGGGTACTGGTAGCAGAACAAGGGCATTCCGGGCATGCGAATAAACGTCTGCCCGTAATGCGTCTCAGTGGACGCATCGCCGACGAACGACTGCCAGCATGCAGCTGGAGCCGGATGCGTGGGCGAGCCCAGCGCGAGAATGTAGAGAAGCAGAGCTTCGCTATAACCGCGATAGACGGGATCCCACATGCCGCGCTCGGGCGTCCAGGCATGAAGAATAAGATGCTTGTCGTTGACAAAACGATCCCATTCGACACGACTGTACAGCTGCTCGGCCATGTGACGGATGCCGCGCTCATGCGTGTCTTCACCGTCATAGAATGAACCGGCGAAGAGAACGCCTGCCATGAGAAGCGCTGTGTCGATCGTCGACAACTCACTGTCCCAGAACTTCGGCGCCACAGCGCGCGTGGCAGTATCTGGGTCGAGGAAATGGTAGAACATTCCCCAATTGCCGCTTACGCCCTCACGCTCAGGTCCCTGCGGAGCCTGGGATAGCGCCCGAAGAGTTTTGCTTACGTAAGCAAGCGCTTCCTCGTGCGTTATCCAGCCGCGGCTGGCTGCAATCGGATACACAGCAAGTGCAAATCCGGTGGCAGCAACACTGGCAGGAGCCGTTGGTTTGTCACGGTCTTTGACAAGGCCGGTACGGGGGTTTTGATTCTTGCGAAACCACTGGAAGTGGGCTCGCTGGGTGAATTCGATCAGCCATGCGTCTGGTGCAAATCCCACAATAGCTCTGCGAGCCAGCGAGAAACGCCATGCAGAGCGCAGGAGAGAGCTGTTTTTCATTGCTCGTCCTCCATATTCAGTTGTTAGGCCTTTCAGCGTCCGTTAACTCGAACACGATGTCGTTCAAGCCGGACCTGGCGCGGAAGCAGGCGTAAAGCCACTGGCCGATGGTCAGAGGTGCTCGTACGTGAAACGCCGGGATAGTTTATGAGTTGAGAGGTTTTTTTCTCAGGGAAAAAATGTTGGCTTCCAGACTTAGCCTTAACACACATGAATGATCTCACGCCGGCAAAAAGTCGCGCGCGAGCGCGCCGGTGAAGTACCCAAATTACAGCTTATTGCTGGATTTTGCTAGAACAGGGCCATTTAGAGTTTTACAAACGATTTGATATAACTCATGCGGTTACCATTCGCGCTAGCTCTCAACTCTTGAGAATTGGCTGTCAACAGCGATCGCGCGAATCGCTAGCTAGTTACCGACAGAAACTGGCAAATATCTCTCGACAAGCGGAAGGTGGAAGTTCGGTACGAATGCTTCTTGTGATTATTACTATCTTTTGTAGTTTTCCCGAAAGAAGATTAAGGCGCTTTTGACGGCGCCTCAACCTCATCCTCCCAAAACCCTTTTACTTTCCGCCTGTTCTCTTCAAGCGGTTTATGTGATTATTCAATTCGTCTGCCGTCAATGACGATGCATTCTGATATTTGTCATAGGTGGACGTGCTGGCGATCGCATCAAAATTTGCCTTCACATAGTTGATGAACACTTTGCCAATGCTGTCGGGATTGAAGTCATTGAGTTCGTCTTTGGTGATTCTGAAATCCTCTTTGTGCTCAGCGTAGTTTGTATCTATGTTCTTGAAATTACGCTGTACATAACCCATCGACAGCTTCGCAGCGAGATCCGGATAATCTTTCAGTGCTTCGGCAACTGCGGCATAAGATGCCGTTCTTTCTGCTTGTGTCTCGGTCTGGCCTCGTTGTTTGAGTGCCTGATAGATTGCATCGACTGCTTTGATCGGACTGGACTGGCTGTCGGAAAGCGCCTTATCTATGATGTCTTTGACGAATGCAGGGCGCGGAGTTTGTTTTTGCCTTTCAATATTCTTGTCCAATTCGATGTCATCGATTATGTCATCGGCACGACTGAGTGCCTTGATGTTCGGCAGGTCCTTCAAGGCCTCGCCGGCGAAAGTCTTGTTCATCAGCTTTCCATTGGCTGCCATCTGTTCGACGTAGTCGGCTTCAAATGGTGCAGTTTTCAGTTCTGAATTCTTGAAGTCCTTCAGCCAGATGGCAGATAGGTTTTTCAGCACGCCGGGCTTTTTCTCTTCCAGCTCTTTGGCTAGAGACGTCCAAAACTCCTGTTTTTCCTTATCATTCATCGGCACATCGGAGCGCCGATCGCGAATATCAATGACACCGTCTTGATCTTCATCTCTACCGGCATAAACATTCTGCGCGGAAGACTTCATAAAGTTGAATGCTGATGTGAGAGACTCATTCTGCAATTTTGCCAGAACTTGATCGGCCAGACTGTCTTTGCCGGTCTCGGCTGGCTCAGGATGAAATGCTGCATCAGAAACATGAGAAACCATGATTAGAACCTCGGCTTTCAGACCGTGCGAAGCGGTCGCGGTGGGGGATGGCGAAAGTATCGGCCGGCAACATCACAACCACATCACAGTGCCTAAATTCTTTGCCGTGGAATTACGAAAGTGTCCAACCGCGGGCTTCTCAGGGCATATGCCAACTCTGCGCCTGCCCTGTGTATTGAAGGCGGCAAGTCGGTCAAAGGCAACTTGTTAAAGAATTTAGCGCAAAGCCGGCGAACAAAAAGGTTTCCGGATACTGGTAGCAGGAGTATTTCCACCGACCATGACTACACAAGAAGAAATCATTCTAGCGTTCAAAAAAAAGTTCGGCGTTTCGATAGTCGCCGACAAAAACAGGCTCGACATAGACATCGGATACAACCGCGCCGACGAAGAGAAAGCAAACCGGTATGTGGAGTCGTTTCTCGGCAACGAACTTTCGATCTATTCAAACAATGTACTCAAGCAAAGCAGACTGAGCCGTATCGTGCTTTGCAATGACCTGGCTTCACTGGGAAAGAAAGTAGCTGGACTTGCTGATCTGCAATGGCTAGGTCTGACATGGTTTTTCGGAAACCAAATATTGATTGATGTGGCGTATCCGCTCAATACATACGCTCGCCTGGTTATACACCATGAGCTATATCACTTGATTGACAGCGTCGACGATTTCAACGGGCTGTACGACAATGCATGGAAAAAACTGAACTCACCTAAGTTCAAATACAATGCCGACTTACCACCCGATAGTAAGGCGTCGGCATTTGCAGGCTTCATTTCAACCTACTCAATGCAAGCTGTCCACGAGGACAAGGCGGAAACCTTTGCGCACATGATTGTTGATTACAAGGGAATCGAAAAACTCGCAAAAAAAGACTTCGTCCTGAAAAGCAAAATCCGTCGCATGAAAGAATTGATGAAGACATTCTCCAGCGAGTTTGACGATGATTTCTGGCAAGCGAGAGCGAAGGCATCAACGGCTGCTGGACACTGGTAAAAAACAACCGTTCTACTCTCCTGTATAGTTGTTCAAGAGCAAAAAATAGACGGGTCCCGGCGAGAATCGAATACAAAGATTCGACTCTGCCAAGACCGCATCTACCTGCCCAGTGTTCCGCTTAGTCGTCGATGAGCAGCGGATTGAGCAGCACCTTGTAGTCGCCGG
>JADZFV010000263.1 GCA_020854255.1 Candidatus Melainabacteria bacterium
AAAAAACAAATGGACAGTGCACGGTTGTAATTCGAGAGGGTACAAGGGTACAGACAGGATAATTGATAGCCCGCGCAGAGGTTCGGCTGGGAGAACCGCCACTTTCAGCAGTTACCTCAATGTCAGTTGGAGACAAGAGATGAAACGCAGCCAGATTAACAACCTGATCGAACGCGCCCTGGATTTTGTGCATAGCAACCAGTTTTACCTGCCGACCTGGGCGAAATGGAATGCTGACAAGTGGAAAACCATGGGCGTGGAAGCCGAAGAAATCAGAAGACATGGATTGGGGTGGATGGTGACCGATTTCGGCAGCAAAGACTTCGACAAAAACGGGCTATTGCTCTTCGTTATGCGCAATGGTCTTTTGCAGAACAACAGGCCGCAAACCACAAAACTCTATGCGGAGAAAGTGTTTGTCGTACAGCCGGGACAGGTTACTCCCTGGCACTTTCACTGGATGAAAACCGAAGACCTGATCAATCGCGGCGGCGGTCGTCTTGAGGTAGAACTGGCCTGGGCTGCAGATGACGAGAAATCTTTCGACGATAGAGAGGTGCGTGTGCAAGTGGATGGCATCACCAAAGTGATTCCAGCCGGCGGCAAGCTCATCCTGGAGCCCGGCGAAAGTGTAACCTTGCCCCCCAAGCTCTGCCATCAATTCTGCGGGCACAAGGACGACAGGACGGTTCTGGCGGGAGAAATAAGCAGCCTTAACGATGACACTAAAGACAACTGCTTTATGGGAAAAACGGTCGATCGCACTCCTATCGTCGAAGATGAGCCCCCTCGATTCAGTCTCACGGGGGAATATGTAATTGGCGCACCGAAGACATAGGGTTGTGGTGGCGGATGTGGTGCCAGTGCCACGACTGCACCATCGCCCGTCAAGCCCCACTAGTCAAGGTTTTTCGGCCCTCATTTAAGAATGAAAACGGTTTTCAAATTGCGGTCGGTAAATTCTAATCTTTTCGATCGTGTTTCTGAAACAAGCTGCTGATGCACGTTTTCGTGTGGTTCGCTGAGAAACAAAGGTGATTTTGCCTTGACAGATCAATCTGCAGTCGGTTAGATGATGGTGTGAGGGCTTACGGAATGCGGCATTGGAAGTCGTTTTCATTTCAAACAAGCTCAATCAATCAGAAAAGATTTCTTCAGTTAAAAGCAGTGTGTGCTTTGTTTCTAGAAAAGATCGAAATTGGATAAGGAGAATTTAGATGTCTTGTAAAGTTCACGGCGAGCACGATCATAAGCACGGAGAAGGCTGTGGTCACCAGGCTATCAAGCATGACGATCACAATTGTTACCTCCATGATGGGCACATGCACCATATGCACGGCGACCATGTGGACGACCACACCGTAGATGTGGGCGGAGCCAACGCCTCGTCCTGCACGCCTTCCCACGACTGCTCTTCGCACGACAAGGGTCACAAGCACGGCGCCGATTGTGGACACGCCGGCGTTCCTCACGGCGATCACACCGACTACTTGGTTGGTGGACATCTGCACAGCCCCTGCGGTGATCACTGCGACGACCACGGCAAGGTGGACGTAAAGTAGTCGCCAATAAAAGTGGCGCGGAAGCCTGCATGTGACGATTCACCGCTTCCTCTAAAGCAACTTTCGAGCCGTCGCACGATTGCGTGACGGCTCGACTCGATTCATGCGGGCATGCTGATCCGTTTGCATTGAGAAACACTGGTCCAGTCTCAGCTGCGAAAAATGGCTTTGCGTATAAATGTGTTGAAGGCGTCATTATGCACAAGGAGTCGATTGATTGACGAAGTCACTGGGTTTAGCCTAAAGGCAAATGTTGTTTTCCACTCAGCCCAGAATCGGTCTATCTAACCCAAGAGAAGTCGGTCATCAGAACCTTCAGAACAGCACGACAAGTGCTGCTTGGCAAGATAGATCTGCAGTGAATTCAGACTTTCATGGCATTGCGGTAAACAACATTCCATTGCTCTCATTTTGCCATGCGTAGTTTCGCGAGCCGGCCGAGTCACTCGCTCTATTCGCAATTAACGTAGGCATCTCAAGCAATTTTCCTGACACTCAGTCAGCCGATTGCCCTGCAATTTTTCACAGAGCAAAGACTCACCCATGAAATTACTGACCCTTGCCGCCGCCTGCATTCTCCTGGCGCTCGGCAGCAGCGCGATTGCAAAACCAATCCGCGACAGAACACCGGCGCCGGTCGTCAAGTACACCGTCAAGCAGTTCACTTCCGACGGCAAGCCGTTGGGAGAGTGGACGACCAGATTCGAGCGGCCTTCCCGCGTCGATTCCTGCTGGAAGTGGCGCGTAAAGGAAGGCGGCCCATTCACCGAGATCTGCGGCGGCATCGTGCAGGTGACTGCAGACGATTCGCCGCTGCTCACGCACCAGTAGTCGTCTTCGGGCGTGGCTCGGGGGTATTTCAGATGGCGTTGTTTGCACTGATTAGCTCTGTGCGCCAGCGCTGTCCCTTGCCCTTTGAGCCTGCTTCAGCAGTGATTTGACTGCATCTGCCCCGAGATGGCTGCTTCCATCCCTCAATCAGAAGTGCCGCTGCTAGTGGCATTTCTGCAACTTCAGCAACTTCATTTTCAAGGAGTCGAAATGGCAACCAAGAAATCCACTTCCGGCCCAGGCGCCAAGAAGCACGCGCCGGCCAACACGACCCTGCGCAAGCAGCAACAGGAGCGCGACGCCGAGCGGCCCAGCCGCCACATCTGTTGCGCCTGCGGTGAGGGTATCCTGGTGAAGGATCTCCAGATGGTCGTTCACGCTCAGGCCGGCGGTCACAAGGTCAAGCAGCCGCACCACAAGAAGTGCTGCTTCCAGTTCAAGTAGCACCGCGCTCAGCGCGGAGCTGATGGCGGTTGCCTTCTCCGGGTACAGCGAAGTCCCTGTGAGTGCGACCGCCATATTGCCTGGAACCTCGACACAGGGATTATCACTGTTTCGGTTGTAGCGGCTCATTGCATGCGCCACTTGTTTGAACGGATCATTTTCCCTGCGTCACAGGACCAGCAATAAGAGCACCAACAATTCAAGATCGTCAACCTCGAAATTCTGACAAACGGTTGCGGTCGTCTTCGTGCCGTTGTTCTCGCATCTCCGGTTTTGGGAGGAATGAATCGCGAAGGCGAATCACACAAGTGATTGGCAAATGACGATTTACTTCCCAAAACGTCAACCAAGTCATCAACCTCCATTTTCAGGAGAAATCATCATGAGCAGCATCCCCACCAAGGCCGAAGTGGCCAAGAACGCCGCCGACACTGCTTCCGCCGCCGCTGCCGCGCGCGAGAAAGAAGCCGTCAAGACCTTCACCGACGCAATCGTCGCGGCAATGAACGCCGGCCAGACCTCGTACAGCCACCGTACGGCCAATGTCTCTCCGGCGGTTCTGAAGCTCCTCCAGGAAGAGTTCGGCAAGAGCGGCTGGACGCTCAGCGTGCGCAATGCCCGCACTGGCTGTACCATCACCTGGGAGTAACAGCAAAAGCATCACCCGGCAGAAGTTTCCTAGCGCCGGCGCTTCTGCCCTCCCCCGGCGACTATCGGTCGCCCTGTCTAACACAAGGAGCGCGCAATGCGTCTCGAAGTCACACCCAAGGAGCCTTGCCGCGTGCGCATCAAGCCCAATGGCAAGGTGATTCTGGAAGAGACGCTCGAAGCCGGAGTCGCCTGCGTCGTCCAGGCCGAGCATCCCAAGTGCGGCAAAGCCGAGGTGTTCCGCCTCAACGGCGATGCTGAAATTCCAATGGGCGTCGCTGATTACGGCGATTGCCAGTGCCAGGACGGTCCTCACACCGCCTGACG
>JADZFV010000264.1 GCA_020854255.1 Candidatus Melainabacteria bacterium
GTGACCTCGATCGTACCATCAGGATTCATCTTTACCGAGGCTCCTTTGGGAAATTTATGCACGCCTTTGTGAACACTGCCGGAACTTCCGTGCGCGCAGGGAGGAAAAGAGGCGCTCTTGCCAGAGGATTCAATCGAAACGCCGGGGTTCTTTCGCTGGCTGGATTTGCCTGCGAAACCGGACGAAGACCGCCCGCTGGAAGAATGACGAGCAGAAGGGTTACCGCCGCCCGAATCAAAAGTCTCGATGGACCCATCTGCATTCTTGCGAACCACCACACCGTCGTTGCACTTTTGAGTGGATCTCTTAGTGGAGCGGGACTGCCTTCTTGGTGGGACTGGAGCGGAGTGCGAGCTGTCGTAAGTTTCGATGGAACCGTCGGGGTTCTTTTTCACGGTGACGTCGCCAAACTGCTGCGAGAAGACTGGAAGAGACAGACACGCGCAAATAAACGAAAGACTCACGCCGGCAATCGCTAGCACGAAAGGCGAAAAACGCATGCTGGTGAACCTCTGAGAAAGACAATACACGAGATGACAGGCGCAATTATAGACCTCTCATAAACAGCGCGCTTATCTATTACTCATCGAGGTCAGGATTGAGGGCTTTTGAAAGCCGCATCTGCAGGCGATTTTCAGACTTCAACCGGTTGAAATTTACTTAACATTGAGCGATCGAACCTCCAAAACGCCACCCTAGTGCCTCTTTTCGGGCACTTATTATCTCTTGACAACATCGGCGCTGCGTGCAAAGATGCAAATACAGCTGTTTTCAGCTTTGGCGGCTTCTTACGAAGCTTGGCGGCAAAATGATGGTGGGCAGGGGTACGCTCCTTGCCGGTCGGGGGGTTACTTAGAGAAACTGTGCTTCAGGCGCTAGTGCGTTGCGTCGTTGCGCACCTGTCGAAAGAAAAAAGATCACAGGCAGCTACTGTCCATCAGCTATACGGCTGTGGCCACGCTTTTGCATCCACGATTCGCATTCCCGAGTGTGCGTTGAGTGGATTGGGGGAACGTATGAATGAATCTCAAACACGGCTTTTGATTCAGCGCGAGCTGGACGGAAATCTTTCACAAGAGGAAGAAACACGCCTTAGAAGAGTGCTTATGGTGAGCGACTCAGCAGTGAGTTTTCGCGCCAACCTCAGCCAGGTGGTAGCCGCCGCAAAAGATCTTGAACTGCCGGATGATGTGCGACCTGGTGACAGCAGTCGGCTGGCAGTCGAGATTATTGAAAGCCTTCCTGTCGTGAAAGGAAATTTCTGGGATCCGCTGTTTGACATTTTTTCTGGACGAAAATCCTTAAAAACAGATCTCCGCAGCACAAGAAGCGTGGCCAGCAGATCGCAAACCGACACCGCTTCAAGAGTGACCGGCAGTGGAAATTGCCCTTCTGCCGTCAGCGGCAAAGGCACCGGTCAGAACACTTCTTCGCCGACTCACACCGTAGCTGGTGCCTCCGGAACACGTAGCGTGGTCGATCCGGCTATTTTTTCCGCCCACAAAGAAACAATAAAAGAGGAAGAAAAAAATAAGACGCCATACGCCTTGCCCGCAGTCGATCAATACCTCACAGGAACACATTTAGCGGTGGGCGGATTAGCAAAAAAACTGCGCAAGGATTTCGGCAACACTCAGATCGAAAATGTCGGTAAAACGCTTGCCGATGCCATCAGAGAGAAAGTGCACGAGTCATACACTTCTGCTCACGACGATGACGAGCACACGGCCGGAGCGAGAGACAGTCAGCCGCAAACACAGTCTTTTAATGAAATCCAGGATTTTCATGCAGTCCGCGATGAAGCTCAAGGCGGGCAGGCACACATTGACCGTCACTCTGACGTTGCCGAAGTCAGTACTCGAGGTCCCGCACCATCGCCAGATTTGTGCCCGTCACTCGTGTTGCCGATGACGACGACCTCACCGAATATAGTGCATGCCAATTTGCCGATACAAAGTACGGTATCGAAAATAAACCTTGGAACTTCCATGGTTCTGACAGTTGCTGCGCCGGTGACCGGTGGTCCGCAACCTCCACAAACATCGCCTAATCCGCAAACCTCCGGCAGCAAAGGTCATGATTTCGCAGCAGAGGAATTGGAATGGAAATCAGGTGCTTATCCTGCTGTACCACAAGCAGTAAAATCGTGGGCGGAAACGCAAGCAGAAACAGGCCCCTTGGCACCATTTCCAATCAATGCAACGCCGCCGATTGCGAAACTCAACTTGAAAGACACGGCGGAGATTATGAAGCAACTTGCCGCCGAGTCTCTACAGGAGCGACCGCAATTTCCTCAATGGTTGACGCCGACTACATTCAACAACGAGCCTGCTGCAGCGGCTCCAGCTGATCCGTTCAAATCCGCTGCCTGGCCTACACACTCAAGCGATCCGCGGACTGCCTGGGTTCCACCTGAGGCGCCGCAAAACCCTGCACCTCCTGCAGATCCGTGGGCTCCTCCCTCTGCACCCTCCCACCGGACCATCCAAGATCCATGGGCACCAGCAGCGACACAAGCTCCTCTTTCTACCTCCAGCAATTCGTGGGTAAAGCATCCGGTTGCAGCCAATCAGTGGGCACCGCCTTCGCCACCAGCGCCCGTGCCTGCAATAGCACAGGCACCGGCTCCAATTCCCGCACCTGTACAGGTTGAGAAACCGGCACCTGTTGCGCCGAACCCCTTTGCACCGATACCTTTTGCGCCCGAGCCTGTAGCACCAAAACCGATTACACGGATGCCGATCGTTTCGGCGCCGGTACCTGTTCCACCTACTTTTCCCGCAACACTTCCACTTCTACCTCCCCGTCAATTGCCGGCTCAAAAACCTGAACCTTTTGTGGCGGAAAAGGCATCGACACCGAAGGCGCCGGGGACTTCCAGCCAAGTAATCGGCTATGCACCGACAATCGTTCCAGTCACTGGCAATACTTTGCCGATTGAGGCAATCGGCGAAAGAATCAACTTGCTTTTTAGCGAGCCGACAGAGGCAAAACCGCCAACAGTAGTTTTGCAACCGGTGCAGGATGTGGAAAGCGCCCGTCAGGAAAATGGGGCGATGGAAAATGACATAAAAGAATGCCTGTCATCGATTGGCAGATTGGCTGATCTTCGCTATGCAACCAACAATCCGGGGCACATCAAAGATCTCGGCAGGTTTTTGCTGACCGAAGATACCATCGAATCGATCGGAAATTGCATCGGCAAAGGGCTCGGTCACAGCCATGCGCGCGTGGTCACGCTGGAGGCAGCTCAACAATTGGCTGTCGCTCTAGAACCAGTCCTCAACACAAGAGGCGTGGCAGGCTATATGGTCTGTGGTTATGACGGACTGCCGATATCGAGCAATTTGCCGGCAGATGTCGATATGGAGCTGCTCGGCGGCTGTGCGCTTGTCACTTTCATGAATTCCCACTCAATAATGAAGGTTATGGGACACACTAAAATAAACCAATTGATTTGCCATACAGCAGGCGGCTGCATGCTTTTGGCCGACTTCGGCAAGGGAATTCTTGTCACCGTGACCAGCGAGAAAGACGCCGCAATGCTGGCAAATCTCACAGAGACGATTGCGTCAGTGTCGACAGATTAGGCCGGAACATAAAATCCTCGCGGGCGTCCTTAGAACCTGTAGTGGCGATGCCAGGCGTCGCCCGGCCTTGCGACCTCCCGGGAGATATCGTCGATGAGATATTCAGCCCTTACGGCAATGGCATGCCTGTTGCTCACGGCGAACACCGCATTTGGTCAGGGCAATTTCAGAATTCAAAGGGCGCCTTTAGACGCCCCGGTCGTTGCCGTATCCGACGATTTCAACGGACCAGAACCAAGCAGCGTCAATTCTTTCAGGCTGCCAATCGGTCAAAATCAATCTGCAGCGCCTAGCGGTTGGACAAGCGATTTCGCCGAGCCGGAGACGGTGAAGAAGGTTCTAGATGTCGCCGCCTTTGCCAGTCAAATGCTGCAAACCGTGCGGTCACGTCCGGCACCGCCGGGTTTCGCAAAAATTCCGGAAAAGATGTCGCGTCCTCTCAATGGAATGCGATTGGCACCAATGGAGGTGGCACGGCTTAGCGGCAAACACGTGACCATCATTATGGACCGCTCCGGCTCAATGAAGACCGAGGATTGCGCAATGCCGATGGCGCTCGGCGCTTTTTCGCCAAGGACTATGAGCCGCTGGGATTGGTGTTTAAATCAAACTGTCGATCTGGCAAGGCAGACAGCACAGGTTCTGCCAAAAGGCTTGTCGCTGGTATTTTTCAGCAGCAGCGATTCTGTTTATCACAATGTCAGAAGTGACATGATTCCTAATTTGTTTGCGCGCAATTCTCCCTATGGCGGTACCAATCTCGTCGGTGCCTTGAAGCACCAACTCGATGACTATTTCCGCGCTCAATCAACGGGCAACACCGAGCCGCTCGTTCTGGCTGTAGTCACCGACGGCGATCCGGACAGTCCTCGCGCACTCAAAGAATTGATCGTGGAGGCGACGCACAGAATGACGTCACCCGATCAGATATCAATAACATTTTTGCAGGTCGGCAGCGACTCGAAAGGCGGCAATTTGCTTGATCAACTGGACCACGGTCTGACCATGAACGGAGCCGGATATGACATTGTCAGAGTCATTCCATTCAGACAAGTGCTGTCGCGCGGGCTGGCAAAGAGCCTGGTGATGGCAGTGCAAAACCCACCGGTGGCAAGAAGATTCTAGAGCCGAAAGTCCGGTAAACTATTGACTCGTAGAGCTTCATGGACATGCCTATCATGTTTTTTCCTGCCCGTAATTTGAAATGGTTCTCCAATTTTGAATTGCCGGTTATTCTATTGGCAATTGTTTTCGGCGCATCGACATTGCCGATTCAATCGAAAAGCGCGGCAAAGGCGGACACCTTTCAGGAAGTGCACCGCAAAATCGTGCACAAAAAATTCAAATTGGCTGCCCAACGAGCAAAAGTGATGGCCGAAAATGGGCATCCCAAGGCACAACATGTCTTAGGCATGCTCTATCAAAATGGGCTTGGTGTCGAGAAGGACATAAAACTAGCAATCTACTGGCTGGAAAAGGCTGCAGAGCAAGGGTTGAAAGAAGCCGAGAGCTATTTGGGACACCTTTATCTGGATGGAAAAAATGTTGAGAAAGACGTAGATAAGGCGGAAAAGTGGCTGCTCACTGCCGCCAAACACGGCGAGCGTGAAGCACAGGTGCATCTTGGTTTGATGTATCTGGATGATAGGGTCGCAAAAAAGGATGTGAGAAGTGCCGAGATCTGGCTGCATGCGGCCGCCCTGCAGGACTCGGACGAAGCAAAACAAGCCCTTGAGAAAATCCCCGGGGTAAAAGCCCTGGAAAATAGAACGAAAGAATCTCAAAGAGCATATGCTCAAGGGCTCTACGATATCAAGGATTCCTGGGCTGGATACGGGGATATCGTCAAATCGGTGAGCGCGGCGTCCAAGGGCGCATCGGATAGTCCCTGATTTATGGAGTGAAGCCTCGCTGAAGGTTTCGAGAGCTTTGTCATCCTTTTCACAGACTGACATCTAAGAAAGCCATTCTTTGCCTTTCCAATTCAGAGGCATCCCCCGTAAGGGGGATTATCCACTGGAAACCTTTCTACCCAGACGTTTGCAGTTA
>JADZFV010000265.1 GCA_020854255.1 Candidatus Melainabacteria bacterium
TGCTTTCCGCCTGTTCTCAGACTTCTTCTCTGAGCGATCAAAGTATCGATCGCTCAGACGAGCAAAGTAAAGCACGCTTGAATAGCGGCTCATCGGAAAAACTCGACTGGAAAACAGGTACACTTCCTTCCGCCAGCCTGGAAGGCTTGTCTCCGGCAATGAAAATGGATCCAGGGCAGTATTTATCGCTTGGCGAAAAAGCGCTCCTTGTAAGTGATTACAAAACCGCTTTTGAAGCCTCATCCAAAGCACTGGAATTGAGCCCGAAGCTGGCTGTAGCCTATTGCATGAGAGGAAAGTCACGATATCTTTTGTCGCACGGAGACCAAACTCGGTCCATAGACGACCTGCAAACCGCAATCAAGCTCAATCCGCGCCTAGATGAAGCGTATGAATACCTGGGGATGATCTATGACTCGCAGAAAGATTATCGCAAAGCCATTGATGTGCTTACGGCAGGATTGAAACAATTTCCTCGCTCTTCTACTTTGTTGGAATGCAGAGCCAGCGTCTTTGGCACACTCGGAGAAAACGAAAAGGCCCTCAAGGACTACAGTGAATTGATAATATGCATGCCACGCCGGGGCAGCAACCACATTAAGCGTGCCACCCATCTGGAAAGAATGGGCCGCTATGAAGAAGCTCTAAATGACTATTCGAGCGTCATCCATCTCAATCAAACGCCGGATCTGGTTACTTGTGACGCCTACAAAAAGAGAGCAAGACTTCTCAGTAAATTAGGACGACACAAGGAAGCTATAGATGATCTTTCAAAGACAATCGATCTTGACGACAGCGATGATGACGCAATCAGGCTTCGCGGAGACGAGTACAGAATGAGCAATCAGCTCGAGAAATCAATCGCCGACTATACAAAAGCGATAGGACTATCACCGCAGTATGCCCGCAGCAGTTACGAATCGAGGGCCGCTGCCTATGATGCTCTGGGCAAATCAGACCTGGCGGAAAAAGACAGGCAAAGTGCACGAAGGCTCGAACAGACCCAAGCAGAAAAACCTGTATTTGAATCTAAGCCCAGGTGAATCGATCGAATCGATGATTAGTTGTTTGTTTCGGCAACACACTTGCAAGGGGCAATGCCTGGTGCCGCCCACAATTACAGCAACAACAGCACAAACAATGCGTCACTACGCACCTCTCTCTTTCGATTGCACTGCCAAAACTTCATGGGGGTCCCAGCGAAAGATTGCTCTCACGACAGGCAGCAAATGATGATCTAATGCCCTGGAGCTAAAAAACACCTCGTGCTCTCTTTCGGTCGCCGACATCTGGTGCAGTTGCGGAATGAATCTTTCCATTCCCAAATGACTGGCATGCTCGGCAGCGCCTTCGTATTCCATGACATTTGCATGTTCCAATTTGCCTGCAAAATACATGGGCAAAAAATAGCCGATAAGAAAACATGCAATCGCGACAGAACGCCCGATCGTCCACATCATGCACTCGCGCCACAACTGTGGTTTTTCATTCAAAGCGGCCAGCATTTCACCGACTGTCTGGCGATGCTCCAACTCTTCGCGCTCAATTCTCTTAACAGTCGCTCTCTCAGCGGGATCTCTGAGCGAACGCCAGTGCCCGCTGTACGCAAGGGCAGCCGCCAACTCTCCAGAATAAGCCATTCTCAGCAGTCGTACCAGTTGGCGTCTATGTTCTTGGGTATCCACAATCGCAATTGCTGTCCAGAATCGTCTGTCATCTGTAAATCGCGGCAATTGTATGCCCTTTGAATCCTCATGTGCTAAAACTGTCGTTTCGGAGGTGCCCATGTTTAATGTTTGTCCTGGTTGCGGTGAATACAGCGATGACAAAGATGTCATCCCGGTGCCGCCTGTCGCTATTTGCCTCAACTGCAGCTATGGCAGCCCGTTTGTTATGCTGCCCCTTTTCATAGTCACCGGCGCCAGCAGTTCCGGAAAAACAATGGCAGCACTAAAACTCTCTCGCCAGGTGAAAGACGTGGTCGTCCTAGATCAAGACATATTATGGAATGACACTTTCAATACTGCCGATGATAACTACAAATCATTTCGCAATACTTGGTTGCGTATGGCGAAAAACATCAATCAGGCAGGGCGACCGGTTGTACTTTTTGGAAGTGCAATACCGGAGCAGTTTGAAAAACTAAACGAGCGCCGATACATCGAAAAAACGCACTATTTGTCACTGTATTGCGAGCCCGAGGAATTGACGAACCGGCTCAAAGCTCGTCCTCACTGGCGTAAATCCGGCTCTGAGGAGAACCTAAAGAACATGCTTGAATTCAATCATTGGCTGAAGGAAAACGCCGAGAAGACCGAGCCCAAAATGAGTCTGCTCGATACCACGGAAATTGATGTCGCCGGCACAGTTGAAGCAATTCAAAAATGGATTGAAAAAAGGCTCCCGAAGAAATAGTTTTCGCATGGCATGACTATTTCATCAAGCCGCCCATTGATGGCGTCAATTGATCTTGAGCGACACTGGCGAGATCGATACAACCAAACAGAGATTATCCGGGAGTTATTTTCTGTTGCTTACTGAAGTGGAAATTTAGTCGAAGTGGCAAAATAATCGACTTCACTGTTCAAAGCTAGATGCTTCTCTAAAGGGCGTTGACGAAATACTCAGCTTCTTACATTGGCACAAGCATCTGAACTTTTACCGATTCAGTAAATCGTGCTACCTGGAATTTCCGCTCGTAATAGGATGGATTCAGCGACGGCTGCCAACGAGGGAGGAATTTACCATGCAATACAGACAGGGAGACGTTCTTTTAATAAAGCTAGACCGCATTCCCAACGCGGCAAAAGCACACATCAAGAAGGACCGGATTGTCCTGGCATACGGAGAGCGCACTGGGCATGCGCATGCACTTTCAACACAAACCGCAACAGCCTATTCTGATGGCGACGATCTCTTCGTAGACACGCAAAACGGCACCATCCTGGTTCATGAAGAACACACACCGCTTCTAATTCGAGCCGGGCAGTATCGAGTGATTAAACAGAAAGAGTACGTTCACAAAGAATTGGAAACACAGGAACTGACAGATTGGGATTACATGTACATGGATTAGAAAAAAGGACTCGCCGACATGTTTTCTACTTTTCTTGCTGACATAAATTCGATTGTTGAACTGATCACCAGTGCCTGGCCGAGCCTTTGGACCATGCCACCCGAGCCACTTTTTCCGAAATCTATTGATTTGACAGAACCCAAATTTGCATACTCAATCGATTGGAACGACATTCGCCTAGATGAGATGGACGGATTTGAAAGGAGTGATGTCGAGTCACTGGCAAAGTACATTTCCGAATGCACGAAATACGAATTGAGCACAGAACAAACGGATGTCGTGGAAGGAGAAAGTGCCATCAAGGCTTACTACCATCATTCAGGACTGCCCGAACCGAAAATTGTCTGGTGCGAATCTCCCTTTGAATTGATACTGACCGCGGCCGGACAGTTGCAAGAATGCGGAAATTGGCTTGACAATCCACAAGCGTCCGCACTGGCAAAAACCAGAAGGCAGTTGGAAGCCCTTGCCGCAAGAATACACGTGCCATTAGAAAATGCTCTCCATGAAGGCATTTTGCAATGCTCCTATATTTTACTGAGAGAGGCACTTTCCGTGGTTCCTTTACGAATGAACCATTTTTTGACCCTTAATTCACCTCAGATAAGCAAAGCTGCGCGTAAAATTGCCGCAAGAAAGAGGCTTTCCGGATACCACTCTAGCTTCAGTGCTGCAGTCCAATCGCTCGCGATCGCCCTATCAAAAAATGCATGTAGAAATCGCTTTATGGCAATCCATAAATTTCTCCGCATAGAGCGTGGTTTGTTTCAAGAGACAAGCTTGTTTGCTCTTGAGCTAGACATTCGCATGTGCGCGGGTTGGTTCTTGTTCTTTGAAAAAATCGCATTTGTCTGCAAAAAACCTGTATCAATTTCGATAAACGAACGAGGATCACTCAGCAATCTTGCCGGTGGTGCCTGGTGCTATCCAGATGGATGGAGTGTGTATGCGCCCAGTGGACTGGGAAATCCTGATACTAACATCAATGCCCCCAATCAAATCACTACGGTAGATATCGAGGGCAACTCCTGGCAAATGCGCAACATCTTAATTGAGCGCTTTGGCTCAACCAGATATCAGACGCTGCAGAAAATCAAGTCGCTGGCAAACGGTGAAGCAAGAACGGCACTACTCGAAGAGTTTGGTCTAACGAATTACTGGTCCGCCTGTGGAGCCAAAAAAACACAAGAAGATTCGTATGGAGCGCTGTTTCGTATTTTGCCGGATACACATACGAGTCTTGTCCGCGTCATCAATTCAACCCCAGAACCCGATGGAATTTTCAAAGAATACTTTCTGAAAGTACCCGCCAACATGTCTACTGCTAAGGAAGCAGTCGCCTGGACATTTGGACTACAACCTCAGGAGTACTCTCCCGACGTAGAGTCCTGACCGGGTTTTAAGCCGGATTTTGAAATTACCTAATGCGCCGTAAGGCTTCGCCCTTCAGGGCGGAGATGTATGGCGCGACCGCGCCAGCGGTCAGTCCGGCGTTTGTTGCTGTTGAATATATTGCTTGATGATGGAAATCGGTGCACCAACGCAGGAGCCGGCAAAGTAGCTGGGTGACCACAGTAATCCACGCCAGCCGTTGTTCTTGTAATCATGAATGGCATGTCCTGCCGACTTAACGATGTATTCATTGACCTCACCGTTTTTGGCCGAGTAGTTCCTTTCTTCAAAAATTTCGTGATCGAAGCGCGATGTGATCGTTCCATCCCCGCCGGCCGCTTCACTCCACACCTTCGATTGCATATGAGGTTGCGATTTCTCAAGATTGGTATCCATCACTTTGGCGATCCCCATCGTCATGATGCCGGTTCCGCCCTCATAGGGAAGGGTCTTGTCCATGTCGCCATGCACGATCATCATGGGCACCGCTTCTTTTGGCGGGGTTTATTGGCAAAGTGGTGGCTAATCAAAGAAAATTATCTTCGGTCTCAGAAAGGACCTTTCATAATTGATACGGAAATTCGATGACTAGTTTCTGGACTCTACGTTAAGATACGGTTTGGACTTGGACTGGACATGACCAGGCGGCATCTTGGACTTAATAAATGATCGAGATCAAAAAGGTGTTAATGGTCGATGACGACCAGAATATACGGAGAATCTGCCAGGTCTGCCTGACCAGCGTAGGCAAATGGCAGGTCGTCTTAGCGGAATCCGGCTATGACGGGCTCGATCTGGCGCGCAAGGAAAAACCGGACGTAATTCTCTTAGATGTGATGATGCCGGGCATGGACGGGCCGACGACCTTGCTTAAACTGCGCGAAGACGACGCCCTGAAGCACATTCCCGTCATTTTGATGACGGCAAAAGTGCAACCGCAAGAAGTGGAACAGTACACAAGACTGGGCGCCAGCGGGGTGATCAGCAAACCTTTCGATCCGCTCACTTTGCCTGCGGAAATCAAAAAACTTGTTGGGGCTACCAAGTAGTGAGATTCCAAAATCCCTGTAAAGGAGTATTAGTGAGGCAAAGCGTACTTATATATGCCGCCCGAAGATGAAAACAACGACCCGGAATACGACGAGGTCCTGAATGCGGTCCTGGCAGGCTTGCGCGGCGAATACTTAAACGAGCTTCCAGAGCGACTTTCCGAAATGAAAGAGTATTTCAAAAATGCCAGGGCGGACAAAGAAAAACAGCTCGAGTGGCTGGGAAAAGCTCACGTGATTGCACACAGGCTGGCAGGGACAGCCGGGTCTTATGGGTTTGCAGACCTCAGCAATGCGGCAGCTAACCTTGACTTGTACCTAAAAAATCATTTGAAGAATGAAGCGAACACCGGCATGGCGGCCAATAGTTTAAACTGGCAGGCGCTGGATGGAATGGTTGAAGCGATGGACAAATCCATTCCAACCTGACCTGGACTTCGTTAAAAGACGACAATGGAGCAAACTGATGCCGGCTAATTCTCTCAGAAAAGACAGGCTTTTAGTTGCCGCACTCTTGAGCATGCTTGCATGCGCACCAGTGTTTGCAGCCGAGCAAACGCCTTTTGAGCGCACCATGAGTGGTATCACCGCTGCGGCCTTCAAGGACAAGTCTGAGCATGCGAAACTCTGGAGAGTGTTCGATGTTTACTGGGCTTACAAAATGCATGAATACCCGGAGTGGGCGACAAGCGTCGGTTATCCCGGACAGAATGGTCGATGGACCGATAGTTCACTGGCCTCCATCGAGCGCCGTAAGCGCGAACTGAATGCGCCAGTGCAAGCATTGAAGAGCATCGACAGAACCAAGTTGTCGAAGGAAGATCAGCTCAATTACGACCTTTTCAAGTACAGTCTGAAGATGAGCCTGGAAGAAAGTCAGTTTCCCAACGAACTTCTGCCTATCAATCAGCTGCAAGGAGTGCAGGAATCTCCAGCCAATACTCTAGTTCAAAACCCTCAAAACACTGTCAAAGATTATGAAGACATTCTTTCGCGTTTGCGCGGCATTGCCGCCTCGATCGATCAATCAATCGAGCTGATGCGGGCAGGAGTAAAAGCTGGCATAACTCCGCCCAGAGTCACGCTTACCGAAGTCCCCCAGCAAATTAAAAATCAAATTGTCGAAGATCCCATGACGAGCCCGCTTCTTGAGGCTTTCAAAAAGTTTCCCGCAGATTTTTCGGAGGCTGACAGAGCACGGCTAAAAGAATCGGCCACATCCATTTATACGACAAGCATAAAGCCTGGATATCAGAGGCTGCACAAATACTTCACCGAGGAGTACTTGCCAAAAACCAGAGAAAGCCTGGCCTTGATCGATCTTCCCAATGGAAAAGCCTGGTATGCATTCAACCTGCGTCAAACCACAACCACAGATTTGACAGCGGCAGAAATCCACCAGCGTGGATTGCAGGAAGTGAAACGCTTGCGTGCGGAGATGGAAAAACTAATTGCGGAGACAGGTTTCAAAGGCAATCTGCAAGACTTTTCCAAATACTTGCGCACCGACCCGAAGTTTTTCTACTCAAACGCGCAAGAACTGCTGACCGGATACAGAGACATCGCCAAGCGCGTGGATCCACAGCTGATGAAGCAATTCGGCAAATTGCCGCGCTTGCAATACGGCGTCGAGCCAATACCTGCATTCAACGAGAAATCGCAGCCGACGGCGTATTACCGCCCCGGCTCGTTGCAGTATGGCCGAGCGGGAATTTTCCTTGCCAATACTTACAATGTCGGCACGCGCCCGAAATGGGAAATGGAAGCCCTGACTCTACATGAAGCAGTGCCCGGTCACCATTTGCAAATTGCCCTTTCGCAAGAATTGGAGAAAGTGCCGGACTTCCGCCGGCATGAGGGCTACACAGCCTTTGTCGAAGGCTGGGGATTGTATGCCGAAAGTCTTGGCAGTGACATGGATATGTATAAAGACCCGTACTCGAAGTATGGACAACTTACTTACGAAATGTGGCGGGCCATAAGACTTGTGCTCGACACGGGCATTCATTCAATGGGCTGGACACGGCAGCAAGCAATCGATTTCTTCAAGGAAAACTCCAGCAAGACCGAGCCCGACATTGCCGTCGAGGTTGATAGATACATCGTCTGGCCTGGGCAGGCCACTGCCTACAAAGTCGGGCAGATGAAGATCAAAGAATTGCGCCAGGACGCAAAAAAACAGCTGGGCGACAGCTTCGACGTTCGCGCTTTCCACGATGTGCTATTGCGCAGCGGGGCAGTTCCGCTGGACGTGCTGCAAACACAAGTGAGCGAGTGGGTCGACACCCGGCGCAAGCAGGCGAAACTCTAGGGGCGACGCCGTGCGGCGCATGGCGTGCCCCAACTACGCGGGTTTGCCCCAGTACCAGCCCTGCCCGTAGACAACGCCCATTTCTACGAGAATGGCGAGTTCTTCTTTATTTTCGATGCCTTCTGCAATCAGTTCGGAGCCCAGTGCATTCACAACCCGAACCAGACGCTCCAAATTGCGCGCTTTGACTTGATCTTCAGAGATACCGGAAACATACTTGCGGTCGATTTTGACAATGTCCGGCTCCAAAATGATCAGGCTTTCCAGTGAGCTGCGCCCGAAGCCAACGTCGTCGATGGCTACCTTCACGCCTTGATCCTTGAGTGCCTGCACGTGACCGCGCAGATAGACCGGGTCGCCGATAAATTGCTGTTCGCTGATTTCCACGCAGTAATTGGCGGTTTTGCCGTTGTCTGGGAAAAGTGTCATCAATCTTTCTATCGGTGTATCGATGATTGTCGAAGGGAAGAGGTTGACATGGAAAAGCACCTTTCGATCGAATTTCGGATCGGCGGTGTGGATCAAGCAAGTCTTCAAGCAACGCAAATCGACAATTGTTAGTAAGTTGTACTCGACGCTGACTCTAAAGAGGTCATCCGGCATTTCGAAAGCACCGGCCGGTCCACGGCTGAGAATTTCATGGCCGACTATCTCTTCGTTTGCCAGCTTGAAGATGGGCATGGAAACAGCTCTGAAGCAATCACCCCTGCGCAAACGTTCCGTCAATTCGGTCAATACTTCGCGATCCGCGCCCAGCGATTTGTGTTTTTCACCTGATGAGACGCGGTTTTTGCCGAGCATCTTACTTTCGCGAACGGCCAGGCGAGCCAGAGAAATCATTTCTTCAATCGAGCAAAATTCATAGGGCAGCGCCATGACGCCGAGGCTAGCGGTGACGCGAATTGTTTCTGAAGCCAGGCGCAACGGATTTTCCGCAACGGCCAGGCGCACTTTTTCCGCCACCAACATACCTTCGGCAAATCGCGTGTCGGGCAAAAGAACGAGGAATTCGTCGCCGCCCAGACGCGCGATGTGGTCTGTAGGACGCAGGGTCTCGCGCAGTCGCGTGGACAATTCCCTGAGAACCACGTCGCCGACTGCATGGCCAAGAGTCTGGTTGACGCGATCGAAATCGTCGCAATCAACAAGAACTGCCACCAACTGCCAGCCTCCGCGCTGAGCGCGGCTAAATTCATTTTGCAGTGCCGCTTCCAAACCTTTACGGTTGAGCAATTCGGTCAAGCCGTCGACATTCGCCATTTGCTCGAGTTTGGCATTGGCGGTATCCAGCTTGGTCGTTACATCCTGAAGCGCTTCCTGCGTCTTTTTGAGTTCGATGGCATGCCGGATTGACTGATAAAGCGCGCGGTCGTCGATGCCGCTCTTTAATATGTAGTCGCAGGCTCCGTGCTTGACAGCTTCCACCGCTGTCTTTTCTTGATCGTCGCCGCTCAAGACCAGGACCGGCACTCTCGCTTCCGCTTTCACTTTCAGGAAAGCATTCAAACCGTCTTTGACAGGCAAATCCATAAGAATGACATCTAGACCGCCTTTGCCTATGCGCTTCAGCCCGTCTCTCTGCTCTACGCACTCCATGGCGAAATCAGCGCCAGAATTCAGGACTTTCTGCAGCTCTTTAGCAACCTTGGGGTCGTCTTCAATTAGGAGAACATTTTTCTTTTTGTCGACCATTTAAGTCACCGAGCCGGATTCCGATTAAGACGCTTATTAAATCAACCATGCACAAGAAATTGACTCGTGCCGAACCAAAGGGGGAGATTAACTAAAAACTCTCCTCAATCTCAACCATACCCCTAATAAACATTACTGAATCCCGAAGAAGAACAATCTGTTTAAGTCTTGGTCTGCGAAATATCAGCCACTCGCCCAAGTACGGTAGGATCTCTAGCCAGCACCCGGCGAAACCAGGCACCAATGATACAAACGGAAAGTCAGACCCAGGCGGAGATACCGCCAGACAAAAAAGAAAGTCGCGTCAAGAGCCTGATAAAACAAGTAGTCATGATCGCGGCGGCGGCAGGTCTGCTCTATTTTTCTTTCCGCGGATGCGACCTGGCCACCATCTGGGCGTATTCGGTCAAGAGCAACCCGATTTATCTAATTTTATTGATGGTTTGCGGCGTTATCAGCCATGTTCTCAGGGCAATTCGCTGGATTTTGTTGCTTAAGCCATTGAGCGACCACAAAATCAGCCTCTTCAATTCTTTCGTGGCTGTGATTATGGGTTATGCGGTCAATATCGCAGTGCCTCGCGGCGGCGAGGTTGTGCGCCTGGTATCGATCACGCGCTCAGAAAAACTGCCATGGGCGGGCGTTCTGTCTACCATGTTCATCGACCGGCTTCTTGATATTGCGCTACTGGTGCTGCTTCTGGGCATCACGCTCATGGTTGTGCCCCAGTCAATGTTCGGCGATTTGCCCAATTGGCTCGTACCCGGCGGCATCGGGCTGACTGTTTCCACATTCGTCGGTCTGGCGGTCTTGCCGCATATGTCCAAGATCATGCGCTGGTTTCTCAATCTCGACCTGATCAA
>JADZFV010000266.1 GCA_020854255.1 Candidatus Melainabacteria bacterium
ATGCCGACTGGCTCTTGCTGAATGCAGGCGGTCATGGCTTTTACCGGTGCGCTTATGGAGAAGAGGAGCTGGCAGCCCTGACGAAAAATCTCCATACAGAGCTCTCCGCAGTTGAGCGCTTCGGCTTACTGAGCGACTTGTGGGCATCGACCTTAAATGGCAATCTGGACTTAAAGACATATTTCCGTCACAGCTATAAATTTAAGAGTGAAACTGATAAGAATGTCTGGACAGTACTATTAGGGGCGATTGTTTACTTAAACCAGGTAGTCGGCAAAGGGCAACGCAGCTCGCTCAAAGAATATGTAAATCAGATGGTTCTGCCGGCGCTTGAAAAAATCGGCGTCGGCGCTGAAAAGACAGGCGGCAATAAAATGGCTTCCAGGGATGCCGTGCAAGAACAATTGCGTGGAATGCTCTTTGCCTCAGCCGGAACATTGGGAGAAAATGAAGACATCATCAATGAAGCAAAAACACTGTACGGCCGGTACAAAAAATCCAGGACTTCCGTAAGCCCGGCACTGGCTGCCGCTGCCGTCAGCGTGCTCGCCTACAACGGGGACGAGGCGCAATATAAGGACTTCGTTCAGCAATTCAAGAAAGCCACGACGCCCCAGGAAGAAGAACGATTCATGTACGCGCTGGCCGGATTCAGAGACAAAGCGCTGCTGTCGAAAACTCTGGAGAAAACGCTCAATGGAGAAATTCGTACCCAGAATGCACCATATGTAGTGCGGTCCGTGATGCTCAACCCCTGGGGTCGTGAATTAGCCTGGAACTTCATGAAAGCGAACTGGGACGAAATGATGAAGGTCTATCCCGAGGTCATGATCACACGGATGTGCGAAGGCGTTACAGGGCTGATTTCGGAAGACTTGCTGCTCGATGTACAGAGCCATTTTGAACAAAATGATGTGAAGCAGGGACACAGAACTATTTCACAGCATCTTGAAAAACTGGCCGTTGCCGTTTACTTCAAAACACGCGAAAGACAAACGCTCGAGCGCAGCTGGAGCAAACTTTGAATTGAGCAGTCCCTTGCACTCCGGCAAAAAATTACTTGCGTGAGCGCAAAGTCCAACCCAGTTGTTGGAGAGCGTCGTCAAATGAGACGCGATTTTTCTGGCAGTGGTTGAGTGCAACTACTGCTTGCTCCATTTTGAGGAAGCCTTCGCGAAGAAGGAATTGGCACCGCAATGCGGAGTGAAGCATTACTTCATCGATCATGCCGGAGACGAGCAGCATCTTGCCGACCAGAGCTGAATTTTTTGTACTTAGCTCGATTGCTTTATTGATGTCTTCCTCAGTAATGACACCGGCAGCTTGAAGTATTTCGCCCAGACGAATCGTTTCTGATGGATCGGATTTGAGCAATCCCAATTCCGCGACTGCTTGAGCAATCGAAATATTTTTCAAAACGATTTGCCGGAGTGCCTCAGCGGCTTGAAGGGCATGCAGAGTTCCATTTCCGACCATATCTTGAATCTTTAAGGCGGCATCCAGACCGGCTCTGGTCATTTGTCCGGTTTGCACAAGCACTTGCCCAACCGGCATCTCTCGTGCCAGTCCTAATTCAAGTGCGGTCATCAGATCGCTCTCATTGAGCAATCCTGCCAGAACAAGCAATTCTCCGAGCTTGATTGATTGGCGAATGGGCGCTTTATAAAAGCCGTGATCGCTAAGCGACACTTCGATGGTTACACGCCTCCTGCGAGCCGATGCCAGCCCTTGAATGGCTTCTTCTTTGGTGATTTTGTTGTCGCGAACAAGTACTTGTGCAGTTAAGGCTGCGGTCAAAAGCTCGTCAGAAACAGTTTGAGTGAGGACCAGAATTCGGCCTAAGGGCAAGCCCGTTTCCTGGCTGGTACGCAGGGCTTCATCAAGCTGCTCCTGGGAGCAGAGCTCGGCCGCTATCAAAAATTCGCCCAGTTTTGCAGTTGTGGCTGATCTTTTGTTGACCCAGCCGAGCGTTCTTAAAGCCTGCTCCAGGGTCAGTCCTTCTTGAGACACTGTTTGCAATGCCTTCAGGGCCAGATCAAGTTCGATTACTCGATCCTTTACCAGGGATTGCGCCTGCACGGCAGCTTGCAGCTCTTGATCGGTTAAATAACCCGACATTATAAGCACACGACCAATCGGCAGTCCTGTCTCGCTGGATGTCTGGATTGCTTCGTTCAATTCGTTCGGCTGCACGATGCCCACCTGGGTAAGCAAATCTCCCAGCCGAAGAACCTTTTGTTCATTGTCAGTGGCTTCAGTCATAACGAGGTCTCCACTTTCCCCCATTTTAATTATTGTACGACGAATAGTAGACCGTACAGGAGCAGAGTGGCAGGTTTTAGCCCACCTGCCTGACTCTAATTTGCCGACACCGAGCAACTTGGCAACAAGAAATACCGGTCACACATAGTGAGACCGGTATGCCCGGAACTTATGAAGATTACCCCCAAGGGGATTCGAACCCCTGTCGCCTCCGTGAAAGGGAGGTGTCCTGGGCCTCTAGACGATGGGGGCAAGGTTGATATCTGAACAGCGTGAACTGCCCGGACTGCAAAGCCAGAGTTCCAGTGAAAGGCCAGAATAACAAACCCGGTTGAGGGGTGTCAACTTCGCGCCTTTCTAGTATTAACGCGCTTCATGAGCTGAGAGGCCGATTGCCGGTACTTGGGAACGCTGCTTGAGCCACTGATGCCAGAGGGCGCCCGTTTACATGGCGGCATGCTTCCTGTTGTAAACCAGCAAAATGTAGTACAGTCTCTCGATCGAACATTCGGTTTTGGGACGCGCGTTTCCCTTCTGAAGGCGGTCTTTTATACATATGCAGACACCTGTGCAAATAATCAAAGGCCAGAACATAAGCAAAAATACAGGCAAGAAACCTGCCGCAGTTACTGACAAAATTAAACGGTCTGATCTGATGCCTTTCAGATATACCAGCTTTAACGATTATTTGAGAGAAAAATTCGCCGCTCGTGTGTATCGTGTGCCCATCGATGCGGGCTTTACATGCCCGAACCGCGACGGCACAAGAGCATCGGGAGGCTGCACCTTCTGCGACGATCGAGGCTCGGGCGCGCCGACAATCGATCAGGTCCTCAGTGTCAAAGAACAGCTTCACACCGGCATAGAAAGAATTCGGCGCCGTTTCAAAGCTGAGAAATTCCTCGCTTATTTCCAGGCTTTTACCAATACATATGCGCCGGAAGCGGTTTTGCGCTCACTTTATGATGTTTCTCTCGATCATGAGGATGTGGTCGGCATCTGTGTAGGCACCCGCCCGGATTGCCTGGACGATAGTGTTCTCGAGCTTTTGGCCCAATATCAGCAAAAGACTTTCGTATTCCTGGAAGTTGGTTTGCAGTCAGCCCACAATAAAACACTGGATCTCATAAATAGAGCCCACTCAAAAGAAGAGTTTTTCGATGCAGTCGAAAGGGCCAGAAAGAAAAATCTTGCAGTTGCCACTCATTTGATTTTCGGACTGCCGGGTGAAACGCGTAAAGACATGATGGAAACCGTGCGTCAGATTGCCAATATTGGCTTGACCGCGATCAAGATCCATCAACTCTGCGTGTACAAACATACACCAATGGCAGTGGATTTTGCCCAAGGCCGGCTGCCGCTCCTGGAGGAAGACGAGTACGTGCTTCTAGTTTGCGACGCCCTGGAAATGTTGCCACCAGATATGGTGGTAATGCGCCTGGTCGCCGAAGGGACCCGCGAGGAGATCATAGCGCCGGACTGGTGCTTCGAAAAGAGCCGCATTATGGATAAGATCGACCAGGAGCTGGCAAGGCGCGGTACTCGGCAGGGCTCCAGGTTTAAACCCAAGAATTGATGTAACAATCTGGCAATTTTCTGCAATCTCTCAAGTTTTTATCTGCAATTCAGGGAAACCCCTAGATAACGAGCCTACCTTTTGTGGCAAGAAGAAGTTAGCCTGGAGGTTGAGGTCATGAGCGACGAGATGAGGATAATTCCAATGGATGAGACAACCATCGATATAGAACAAGAAGAGGAAGTTTGCTCGCCGACCGATTGCGCAGGTGCCTTTGTTCATTCCTTCAGTCATTCGCTGGTACAGGGACCGATTGACGGTGTGGCAGAAGTCGTCAATACGATTGCCGGAAAGCGCTTGATTCCAAAGGTCGAACTGGTCAAGACTCCGGAAAAAGCGGAAATCGGGACAAACCGCTGGCAAGCTCAAAAATATGGCAGCGGCGCCGGCATAATCGCCTGTTTGTTTGTGATTGGCGGCATCTTGTCGCGCGGCAGACGCTCTTAAAGGTGTTTTCCGGCTCTAGTCAAAGAGAATTTCGACAGGGCAGTTCTTTTACTTACTGACGCCGTTTTTTGCCAACATGGCCGCTCCCACTATACCGGCATAGTCGCCCAGCTCGGCCCGAACGATTTCAATCTTGCGTCCGGGGATTTTCAGACAGCGGCGGCGGGCATACAGCTCAGCTGTGTCGAAATAAAGATTGACGGCTTCGACCAGCCCACCGCCCAGAATTATCCTTTGCGGGTTCAGAAAATTGATCACCGTAACCAGACCTGTAGCCATGCAGCGTGCCGCGTGTTCGACTGCACTTACCACCATCTCATCTCCTGCCAGGACCGCCTGAGCAATCGCCTTCGATCTTAGAATTCCCTTGGTCATGTCCACTTTTTCACGTATCACTGAGTCGTGACCTCGTTGCAAATCAGCCAGTATATTTTTAGCGACTGCTGTGCGTGATGCGTATGCTTCCAGACAACCATAGGCACCGCAACCGCAAAGTTTTCCATCCGGGTAGAGGGTGATGTGGCCGACCTCACCGGCGGTGCCGGTGGCCCCGCGCACCAGGGAGCCATTTTGCACAATACCGCTGCCAATACCGGTTCCCACAAAGATACAGACGAAGTTCTTGCAGTCGCGACCGGCCCCGAAAGCCAACTCACCGATGGTTGCTACTTCGACATCATTGCCTAATTTGCAGGGCAGCCCGTAATATTTGGAAAGCGGCTCTGAGAGAGGCACGTCGTTTGCGCCGATATTGACGGCAGCAAGCAAAATGCCCTTTTCACGATTGACCATACCGGCAGCACCTACACCAATGCCGCCAATCTTTTTGATCTCCACGCCTGACTCGCTTATCGCGTCGTCCACGACTGTGATGATGCGTTTAATAACATCATCTTGCTCTTGCACCTGGCGCGTCTTCTTTTTGGCAGTGCCGACCAGGCGCCCGGTTTCCAAATTGACCACACCTGCCGATATTTTGGTGCCGCCAAAGTCAACGCCTACTGCAAATTTTTCCATGACGTCGGGTTCCCCATCGATTCGTGCCTATTGTGAATTGATGGTTGCTTTATTTCCAGTAGATCAATTCGATATACAGGCACTATGCCTGCAAGGAATTAGGCTCGGACCCGCCCGGGTCTTGCGACCCTTTCTGCAATTTCGCTACTCCTGCCTGGTGGACTGGTCTAGCTCTTGCGGCAGGGGAAATTTGATCAGCCCCGTTTACGCCCTAAGAAATTCAAGTTCAAATTAAAAGGATTCTTGAACGGCATTTTGAACAGGCCCCTGGTCTCATGCCTTGAGGTGGGCACTGCCTCGGGTGCCCTTTCCGGGCCCGTGGAAACTCCATGTGTTGCCTGCAAGACGCCACTTTCCAGCTGCTTGTCAAGCGACTTGAGTCCGACATTGCTGTCGTGCTCCAGTTCTGGTTGAAGGGCAGAATTTTCCAGAAGCGATTCTGAAAAATCTTCCTGGAAGCCGAAATCGGCATAGTCTCTGCCCAAAGGGCTCAGCGTCTCTGAGTTGACAGAGAGCCTGGACATCACGTCTTTTGCAGGCATAAGAAAGTCGGAGATATCGCTTTGCGGCTTGTACCAACCGTTGTATGGATGATAACTCTGAGACGCAATGCGTTCGTCGACGAGGACTATCGAGCTGGCCACCCGCCTCTGGGAGCTTTTCGCGCCCCGCGTTACGGCTTTTCCGTCCACAACCATTGTCGTCGAACCGCCGCCGTCTAAATTGAGTGCTTCAACGGCACCCATATCGCGCAAGAACTTGGCAAGATCCCACATGGTGTGAGGTCCTTCTACAGTGACTAGCAAGAGATGATTGTCGGCAGTGACACCGGCCGCGGTGCGAGCATGAATTTGAGCGCCTGTCCAGCGCTTGGTGAAATGCTGTTGATGCAGGTCCAATTGTACTTTGCCGTTCTTAACAAGAGTCGGTCCGCCACTTACCGCATTGACTACATCCGACCAGGCCGATGGGCGCGTCTGCCAGGCAATGCTTACATTGTCGCCCCGCCTCAGTTTGGAGATCGCTCCATTTTTGGAATCGGAGAGCACATAGCCGCCCCAGGGAATGCCCATGCTGCGCGGATTCGTGTCGGTGACGTTGCCCTGAGCGTCGATCGCCACCAGGACTCCGTCATAAGGCAATTGAACAAAACTGCCCCAGCGTCTGGTATAGGCTACAAATCGACTGCCGGTACGCCTGGGTTGGTTGATATTGTTGATCCAGGCTGTCGGCACTTCCGGGTTGGAAGAACGCATGATACCGAATAAGTTGACCCGGTCGATGCGCACATAACCATCGCGCGTAAAGCCCATAGAGACGCGGTCGAAGAGTGGGCCTGCCACCCATTCGCCGTCGATGATTAAAGTGCCCAGGGGAGTGCCGTTCGACTTGAAATAATTGGCGTTAACCGCTGCAATGGCGCGGCTTTCGCGGGCATGATCGGTAACGTCTTTGAGTTGATGGAAATCATTTCCGGCCAACATCGGCCGCACTTTCACATCGGAGTTGACCATGTCGACATCAAGAAGATTGATGGTCAATGCGCCGCGATAATACTTGTGAATTACTCCAGGTGCAATGGTACGCGCGGCCATTTTGTCCGCCAGTGTTTGTGGTGGTATCGCTCGCGGTGCAGAAGCAGCGCGCCTGACCGGTGCATTTTTGCGACCGCGTACTCGACAACCCCGGACTGAGCCGCGACCGCTGAGAGCAGCTTTGCCGCCGCGAACCCTGTATGTCGTCGCTCGGGCTGACGCAGCACCTGCAAAATTTCTTCTTACGGCTGCCGGTCTGGCCACCCTCCGTACTTGAGGAGCCGGGTGGACAGGCCGCACCGCATGCGGCGAAGCCAGACCAATCGACTGAGCCGGCGATGCGCTGCAAACCGCCCATGATAGCGATAAAAGAGCGGACAGCCAAACTTTGGCGCCGCGCTCGATCAGGGTGAGCACCTCTTGTGTCCTGCCCGCAGTTGTTTTAGATGTTTCGTTTTTCAATTTCAAATGAGTTTCCTGGTAAAAGCAAACGTGAGGTGGACAAAAATTGTTGCCTTGATTCGACTTCCCTCCGATCCGGGCTCTCCCTTCCCTCAATTCCTACTTATACCCATTATGTAGATAAACACATCAGCTTGAGCAAATTATTTTTGCGCAAGAGCAGCTTGGCATCAGGATCTAATCCGAACCAGCAGGAATCAAAGGCGCCTTGAAAACATACAAAGCCGCCACAGGAGGCGCATGGAAAGCAGCCGCCAGACATCCACTAAATATCTACGCCGTCTTTTGCTCGGCTCGAGAAGAAAAAATTTCCCCGCGCCCTATGCCTTTTTTTTGGATACCAGTTGCCGTTTTTCGGTATATGCCTTGACCAGCTCTTCGCGCTCGTTTTCCGGACAAAGCGGAAATCCCATCTCGATGCGCTGATCGAGAAAGGCCTCTGCCACCGCCCCGGATAATTTGCGGATTTCCAGGATGGTTTTCATCCGCTCATCGCGTCCCAAAACCCCCCGTGCGTCGAGCAAATTAAAGGTGTGGGAACAGCGCAATATTTGTTCATAAGCCGGCATGACCAGCCGTTTTCCAATCAAACGCTCGGCTTCCTCTCGGTGCAGCGAAAAAAGCTTGGCCAGCAATTCCGGATTGCTTTCAGTAAAATTGTAAGTGGATTGCTCGACCTCGTTTCGGTGATAGAGCTCGCCGTATTTGACCTTGTCGTTCCACTGCAATTCGTAGACATTGTCGACATTCTGCAAATACATGGCCAGCCGCTCCAGACCGTAGGTGATTTCGGCAGCCACAGGGCGCACTTCCAATCCGCCGGCTTGCTGGAAATAAGTGAACTGCGTGATTTCCAACCCATCCATCCAGACTTCCCAACCCACGCCCCAGGCGCCCAGAGTAGGGGATTCCCAGTTGTCCTCAACAAATCGAATGTCATGCTGAAGCGGATCGACGCCAAGGGCGGCCAGGCTCTCCAGATAGACGTCTTGAACGTCGTCGGGAGATGGTTTCAAGATCACTTGATACTGAAAGTAATGCTGCAGACGGTTGGGGTTTTCGCCGTAACGTCCGTCGGTCGGTCGCCTGCATCCGTCAATAGTAGCCATATTCCAGGGCTCCGGTCCGAGCACCCGCAAGAAGGTTCCCGGGCTCATTGTCGAAGCCCCCTTTTCCAGGTCGAAGCACTGCATCACTACACAGCCCTTCTTGCCCCAGAAGTCATTGAGGGTCTGCACAACCTCTTGAAACGTCTTGGCCATCTTACTCTCCACTCTAATTGGAAACGCCAGTGTACCAGAGCCCTGGCGGACTCGTAACCGGCTGGGCGAGTTACTTGTTTTAAGTGAAACGGCGCAAACATCAAAAATCGGCACAACTTCTGCCAAGAGGCGACGCCGCTTATCGGACACTTACCAGGTGCGCGCAGTGGGTTGCCACAAGCAGACCCTGGCATTAATGCCGGGGTTTCTTCAGATGTATGCGGCAGAGTCTTTTACCCCTGCCGCTTTCCTTTCAAGCACCCCGCCCTTAAGGGCAGGGTTTGACAAGACAATAGAAATGGACTTAAGGCTTGAGCAGGGTTGATAAGTGGGAATAACAATCTAGGTTACAGGGCATAACCCCCGTGACCGACCCAGCACAGGGAGCATTTCGGGCTATCAATGACTCAAGCAGAAGCTAGAACAGACGGGAAGAAGGGGGCTGCATCCAGTTCCCAAACGAAAGAGTTGGCACTCAAAGCAAAAAATCTGGTCGACAACATGAACAGCGTGCTAGTCGGCCAGCAAAAAGCCGTCAAATTCGCAGTTACAGCCTTCCTGGC